>CADEGN010000124.1:0-7492 GCA_902826865.1 uncultured Myxococcales bacterium | reverse complement strand
GGTTCACGCGTGGGTCGGTTGCGCAGGCTCGTCTGCGGGTTCGACCTCGCAAGTTCAATCGCCGGCGCGAGCTCGCGACGGCGCGCGGTTGGGCCCGCACGTTGTGGGCGTCATCGCTTGGTCGCGGCTTTGCGCCGCGATGGCCACCCTCGCCGCCGGCAAGACCTTCGGACGTTACGTGCTCCTTCTACTCGCGCGTGTGGACGGCAGCGGCGATGTGCATGCGGCATACGATCGTGTGCTCGATAGCAAGGTGGCGCTCAAAGTGTCGACCGGGGGGCAAGCCTGCGGGCCGACGCGCCAGCGCGAGGGAACGAGCTCGAGCGCCCACGCTCCATGGTCGCGCGCCCCAACGAAGGGCCGATCGTCACGCGGACGGTCGAGCGATCCGCAGGAGAGTTGCGTCTGTCGTGTGCGGTAGTTCACAATAATGAAGCTGACTACGACGCATCGAGGTGCGACGGCCGCCTATTATGATCCCGCATGGTCTGGACCAAGCTATTCGGGATCGGGGATCTTTCACCGAAGAAGTTTGCTCGCTTCGTTGCCGAACAGGCTCGGCACCTCGGAAGCATGAGCGATCCCGTTGTCGACGATGACGACTTCCGCATCGTCGACGGCGATGCGCGCTTGAACCTCGCAAACATCTACCTTCGATTTCTGCAGCTGCCGAGGACCGCGCGCCTCGAGTACATCCACCAGTGCGTGTTGACGGAGACGACGGCCGTCGAGAACTGGGAGGGGTCGCGTGAGCTCCTGCGGCCACTATTGCGATCCGCCGGGTACCTACGCCTCGCCGAGCTAGAGAGTCGTGCCCATGGCGATGCGTGGGACGGTCAGCTCATCGCAAGCCATGCACTGGTCGGACCGCTGTTCGCAACGCTTGTGGTCGATGGAGCCCATCACATGGAGCTCGTCGGGGAACGCCATCTCGCGGAGTGGAAGGTCGGCTTTGCCGAGGCGTTCGCGATCGCGACCGCGAACTTGCGCCGCGAGTCCGACGGTTCCTTCGTCCCGATTTCACCGGGATTGTGGGTCGCGCCGTGGCCTGACTCGTACGCGGCTGCGAGGATCTTTGTCCCCGAAGTCCTGCAGCGTGTCTGCACCGATCCATTCGTGTGCGTGCCCGATCGCGACACGTTGCTGGTTGCAGACCCGGCCATCTCTGGAAGTGTATCAACTCTCGTGGACTTCCTCGCGTCTGAGCGGCAGGACTCGGCCTATCCGCTTTCGAATCAAATCTTCGCCCTCGTGGGCAAGCAGTTGCGCCTACTCGACATCGCGCCCGAGGATCCCGCATTTGCGAAGTACCGAGAGCTGCTCGTTCGCGAGGCGTTCGAAGTCTACGAGGCCGAACGTTCGACGCAGCCGGAGGACGACACACCGAGGTACGCGGAATACATCGCCGCGGTGAGCCCCCACGGGGAGCTCCGCACCTACGCAACGTGGGTGGAGACCGTCGACACGTTGTTGCCGCCCACGGATACGGTGATCATCATGTTATACGACGACGCTGGTGAACTCGTGAATAGCTGGAAGATCCCCTGGGACACTCTCGTGGGCGCACCCGGCCTCGTCGAGCGAACGGACTCCATTCTACCCCGGTGGCGCACTCTGGCGTTTCCCGACGAATCCTGGTTGGACAGGAATCGCCAGGGGTGACCACGCTCAGAATTCTCCCCCCGTGCGCGCATCGAAACGCCTCACCACCGCCGTTCACCCACCGAAACGCCCAACGGCGCGCGACGGGCACACGGGCTAGCAACGCGCTGCCACCGCCGCCACGAACGCTGCCCAATCACCGACGAGCGTGATGTGGAACCGCTTGCACACGACCTCGACGTTGCCCTTGCGCCAGTATCCGTCTGGGCAGCCGATGATCAACTTGCCGCTGCGCGCATGGAGCCCGAGCTCGAGCAATGTAATGGGCGCCTTCGTGTCCGGAGCGAACCACATCGCGATCACATCGGCGCGCTCGAGCCCGTCGAGCTCCCATTCGACCTGCGCACGAAATTTCGGCTCGTCGATCGACTGGCGCCAGCTCGCGTCCCACTCGTCGCGTCGCGGGTTGAGCACGATGATGTCGCGATCGGCGAGTGCGGCAGTCAGCTCGCGCTGCCAGTCGATCGCCGCCCCCATCTCGATCGAGCCGGCTAGGAACACGGCGCGTGCGCCGGCCGGGACGTCGATCGGCGATGGCGGCTTGCGAAGCTGCATCACGCCATGATGCCGATTGCCGGTCGCCGGTGGCACGTCTTCGTCGGGCCCCAATCCAGACGGCGAGCCTGGACCGTCACGAAACCGTGTTCGTCTACTGCAAGAAGGCCGACGGCCGACCGCTCTGCCGGACCGCCGCCCACGGTCCGCGCGCAATCTCTTCGCGCCCCCCGCGGTGTCGTTACGCGATCCTGGCGCTGTGACGACCTCGGCATGGGATGCGATCGTGATCGGTTCGGGCATGGGCGGCATGGCCTGCGCGTCGCTGCTCGCCCAGCTCGGTGACAAGCGCGTACTGGTGCTCGAGAAGCACTTCAAACCGGGCGGCTTCACCCACGAGTTCAAGCGCGGGCGCTTCCACTGGGACGTGGGTCTGCACTATGTCGGGGGCATGGGCACGGGGCAACCCGGGCGCCACATGATGGACCTGGTCACGGGAGGTCGCGTGCAGTGGACGCCGATGTGTGATCCGTTCGAGCGGTTCTGCTACCCGGGCTTTCGTTTCGACGTGCCCTTTGGTGAGGCCAACTATCGGGCAGCTCTGATCGCGCGGTTCCCCGGGAGCGCCAAGGCGATCAAGCACTACTTCACCGATATCGAGCGGTCCGCGGCGTGGATGGGACTCCAGATCGCCCGCAAGGCGATGCCGCACTGGCTCGACATGGTCGTCGATCTGGTGACGCCCGATCGCGAGGAGCTGGCGCTGCAGACGACCGGTGCCTACCTGCAGGCCCACATCACCGATCCGCTGCTGCGGGCAGTGCTGGCCTCGCAGTGGGGCGACTACGGCCTGCCGCCGGGCGAGAGCGCGTTCGGCTTGCACGCGTTGGTGACGGCCTCGTACTTCGATGGGGCCCATGGTCCAGTCGGCGGTGCCCATGCCATCGCGGCCGGCGTCGCCGAGGTGCTCGCGAGCCACGGCGGTGAGATCCGTGTCGCCTGCGAGGTCGAACAGATCATCCTCGAGCACGGCCGCGCCGTCGGTGTGCGCGTGCGCCATCATGGCGAGACCCAGGAGATCCGCGCGCCGCTCGTGATCTCCGACGCCGGCGCCGACATCACCTACCTGCAGCTGGTCCCCGCCGAGGCCGAGCTGTGGTTCCGGGACGAGGTCCGCGAATTCCCCCACGGTCGCTCGGGTGTGGTGCTGTTTCTCGGCTTGCGCGAGGACCCGCGACGACTCGGCATCGCCGGCGAAAACCACTGGCTGTTCGCAGGCACCGACCACGACGCGCTCGCCCGTGACAACGTCGAACTGCTCGAGGGCCATCCGCGGGCCGCGTTCGTGTCGTTCGCGACGGCGCACGATCCGAGCGCGACCGCCCACACGGTGCAGGTGATCTCCGAGCTCCATGGCGAGGCTTTCACGAACTGGCACGACACCCGCTGGCCCCACCGCGGCGAGGACTACGAAGCGTTGAAGCAACGGGTGACCGAGGGCCTGCTCGGGTTCGTCGAGCAACACATCCCCGGCCTGCGCGACCTGGTGGAGATGCACGAACTGGCGACGCCGCTATCGGTGGAGCGCTTCACCGGCAAGCGTTTCGGTGCGTTCTACGGCTTGCCCGGTGTGCCGGCCAAGTTCCACCAGCGTTGGCTCGAGGTCACCACGCCGATCGATGGCCTGATGCTCACGGGCTCCGACGTCGGCACGCTGGGCATCATGGGCGCGCTGATGGGCGGTGTGATGACGGCGGGGAAGATCCTCGGTACCCGCGCGCTGGGGCGGATCATGTCGGGGCACGGATAAATCCCCGATCTATTGCACCGAGCGGCGCCAAGCTGGCCGCCAGTGCCGCGACATCATTTCGTCCAAATCTGTGTGTGGTTACGCAACTGCGGGGTACGCTCGTCTCATGTCGACCGTCCGACGAGTTTACACGGCGGTCCTCCGTTCCGGTCACGTGCTCATGGTGCGCCACGTCCACGATGGGCGGGACCACTGGACACTTCCCGGTGGCGGGGTCGAGCCGGGCGAAGCCCTAGTCGAGGCGGCAAAGCGAGAGCTTGCAGAAGCGGAAGCGCCACCGGTATTCGACACTTGTTCACCGAAGCACACGAAGCGTGCTTCGTGGCAACGTGTGGCGCCTTGGAAACGGCGAAGTCGGCTGGGATCCCGAACTTGCCGAGCGGACCCAGATCATACGCGCGGTCGAGTGGTTCCCGTTCGACCAAGTCCAAGACGATCTGCAGATGGCCAAGGTCCTCGGTGCGTTGGTTCGCGACCCCGGACCCTCGATCGGACTTCGGCGGCACACGGTGGCTCCGCACGTGAGGCGGGCGCCGCGGGGGCGCTCACCAGCCCCACACGCGGATCTCGTCGGCGGAGTTGTCCGAGAGCGAGCCGTCGGGTCCGATCCGCGCCAGTGACGCTTGCCAGGTGGTTGCGTCGGCGAAGCGCGCGATCATCACGAGCGGCTCCGGCTGTTGTGGATCCCAGCCCGCAACACGCCGGTGTCGATCGGGCCCTCGTAGCGCGATTGCGGCGCATCCGGGGTACCGGCGGGCCAGCCCCACACGACGATGCGATCGGAGAAGTTGTCGCTGAGCGCACCGTCGGGACCGATGCTCGCGAGCGTGGCGTACCACGCCGAGTCGAGCGAGAGGCGACCACACGGCACGACGGGGATCGGTGCGTCGCTCGACCAGCCAGGGATCGCACCGCCGGCGACCACGCCGTCGTATAGCAGCGGCGGCGCCGGGTCGAAGCCCCAGACGACCAGCTCCTCGGCGACGTTGTCCGACAATGCACCGTCGTCGCCGATCCGGGCCAGCGTCGTGATCCACGTCTGCTCCTGCCGCCCGAGCAACAGCAGTGGACGGGGTGCGTCGGGATTCCAGCCGGGCACCATGCCACCGACGATGGGACCGCGGTACAGCTCGATCGGCCCGCTGCCCGACGACGTGTCGCCCGTGACGCCGGTGTCCGCACTCGTCTGGCCGGCGCCACTGGAATCCGCGCTGGTCGGGCCGGCACCGCTGGAGGTCGCGGCGGCGGTGGCCGTGGCGTCCGCGGAGCCGAAGTCGACGCTCGTCGCCTCCGTCGCCGCCGTGGGCGCGCTGGTCGCTGTGCCGGCGGGTCCGTCGTCGCCGGCGGGTCCGTCGTCGCCCGCGCAGGCGCCGGCCACGAGCAGCCCCAAGACAAGGGATCGGCAACGACGCATGCCTTCGAGAACGATAGACGCCTCCGCGGTCGCTGGGTTGCACGGGCTCGGCAACGGCGGCATCACGCTGCGCCGGAGGTCCAGCCGCCGACTCCCGTGTAGCCGCCGCCGGTGGACACGCGATCGCCTCGGCGCCCGTACCTGCGCCGAGGCTCGCGGACCGTCGTCAAGTGCGTGCCCATCAGCGGCGAACCGCCACCACCTCGAGGTAGTCCGCGGGAACGACCAACGAGTCGCCGCCACCGCGATCGTACTCGCGAATGAGCGCCTCCAAACCCTTCGTCAGTGCCGCCTGCCCGACCTCGTCGAGCGCGGCGAATGCCTTGTGCGTCGGGCCGTAGTACCTGCGGAAGGTATCGATGAAGTGCGCCGCCGACTCGTAGCGGAAGTTAAAGTCGCGGTGCTTCACCTCGAGCGACGACACGCCGTCGCCAAATAGCTCCGCGAGATGCTCGCGCTTGCCCCACAGCGCGGGCGAAGCGACGCCAGCCGGCGGCGGCACGTGGCGACCGACGAGACGAAGCAGCGCGCCTACGAAACCGTTCGGCGTCCACGTCGCGAGGCCGATGCGTCCACCTCGCCGACACACCCGGAGCAGCTCGGCGGCGGCGACCGGATGGTTCGGGGCGAACATCACCCCGAACGTCGAGAGCACGACGTCGAAGCTACCATCTTCAAACGGTAGCGCCTCGGCGTCCGCCTCGAGGATGTCGATCGTGAGTCCCTCCGCGCGCGCCCGGACCAGCGCCTTGTCGAGCAGGCTCGGCACGTAGTCGGTGCACTTCACGTGGGCGAACCGACGCGCGGCCGCCAGCGTCGCGTTGCCGTTGCCGCCAGCAACGTCGAGGACGCGCTCGCCGGCGCGGAGGTCGACGGCTTCGCAGAGCGTTTCGCCGACGATCTGTAGCGTGGTGCCGATGACCGCGAAGTCGCCCGAGGCCCACGTCGCACGTTGACGAGCCTTGATGGCGGTGAAATCCGGGGGAAAAGCGTGGTGGGTGTCGAGTTCCATGTGGCAATGTATGAATCCGATCCGCGCCGCGCCCCATGACCAGCCGTCGCTTCGACATGACCGAGCGTCCAGAAAAGCCCCCACGACGCGAGCGGGTGCAGCCGGACGTCGACATCCTGTCTGAGGTGCTCCGCGCCGTCAGGCTCCGCGGCGCGGTCTACTACAGGGTCTCGGCGTCGACGCCGTGGGTCGCCGAGGCCCCCGACGCGGGCGAGATCGCGTCCTACGTCATGCCCGGCTCCGAGCATGTGATCGAGTATCACGTCGTGACCCAGGGCTCGTGCTGGGGTGGCTTGATCGGCGAGCCGAGCGTGCGCCTCGAGGCGGGCGACATCATCGTCTTCCCGCAGGGCGATGCGCACGTGCTCGGCAGTGCCGAGGGCATGCGCGGCCCGACCAACGTCGAGTTCCACGAACGTTCGGCGCTCGAGCGATTGCCGGTGCGTGTCGACTACGGCGGCAGCGGTCGCGATCCCGTGCAGCTCGTGTGCGGTTTCCTCGCGTGCGACGCCCGCCCGTTCAACCCGCTGCTCGCCACGCTGCCGCGGATGCTCTACCTGAAGAAGCGAACGAGCGGGTACAGCGACATGCTCGATCAGTTCATGCACTGCGCGCTGGCCGAGTCGCGCGTACCTCGGGCGGGTGGCGAGGTCGTGCTCGCGCGGCTCTCCGAGCTAATGTTCGTCGAGGTCGTCCGCGGGTACATCGCGTCACGCGAGGGGGCCGAGCGCGGTTGGTTGTCCGGTCTGCGCGACGAGGTCGTCGGTCGCGCGCTCGCGGCCCTCCACGGTCGCCCCGCGCATCCGTGGAAGCTCGACGATCTCGCGCAGGCGGTCGGGGCATCGCGCTCCGTCCTCGCGGCGCGCTTCATGGAATACGTCGGTGTGCCGCCGATCCAGTACCTCGCGCAGTGGCGCATGCAGCTCGCCGGCACGTTGCTCGCCGGGCCGAGCACGCTCGGCGCCATTGCAGAGGCCGTGGGCTACGGATCGGAGGCTGCGTTCAGCCGCGCGTTCAAGAAGATGGTCGGCGTCGGGCCGGCGAACTGGCGGACGATGCGTGCCGGCGAAGCGCGCGGCTGAGCCGCGTCGGGGAGGAG
>CADEGN010000123.1:20716-22211 GCA_902826865.1 uncultured Myxococcales bacterium | reverse complement strand
CTGCCTTGGTCCCGACCTCCAACCATCGCGTGGGGCGAACTTCGCGAGGCTGCTCCAACTCCTGCGCGAGCGGGCACCCAATGCCATCGTCGATCTTCGCCTGCAGCGCCAGGGCGTACAACATCACGTGCTCGGGCCGCTCGTCGCGGTCGACGACGAGCTCGAGCTCGCCGCCACCTTGGTCGCGGGATCGCTGCGTCGCACGGGGATGGGACCCTATCGTTGATCGGCGAGGGTCTCACCCAATCCCCGGAAGCTCGGCGGGTGACTCGAGGCAAGCGGCGTCGTCGTTGCGCACGTTGTTGACCCGCGGCGACGCCGGCGTCGCCACAAGCCAGTCTTCGGCGAGGGGGCGAAGCAGGGTCCCGAGCTCGCCCGGGTCCGCGTGCGGATCCAGCCAGGCGCCGAGATCTTCGGCGGTCAGCACCGCCGGCATGCGATCGTGGATCGGTGCGACCAAGTCGTTGGCGGCGGTGGTCACGATACAAAAACACGGCAGTGGGCCGGCATCGGTTGGCCACGGCACGAAGATCCCGGCGAACGCGATCGTGCCGCCCTGGCGCGGATGAAACCACATTGGTCGGCGATCGTTCTTGGGCCCGGTCCATTCGTAGAACCCGTCGGCCACCACGACGCAGCGGTGACGTTCGAACGCGCCGCGAAACAAGCCCCGGGTCGCGACGGTTTCCGCCCGGGCGTTGATCTGGATCGGAGGGCGCGGCTTATCTCGGTCGCGCAGCGACTTGAGGCCCCATTGCCCGAGGACCAACCGGCGGTCCGCCCCGGCGGCGTCTGTGACGACGATGGGATGGAGATCCGTCGGCGCGACGTTGAACCTTCGGCGAGACCGGGCCACCACCTCCGCTTCGACCGACGCGCCAAAGGCCTCGGCGACTGCCCGGTAGTCGTCGGTGGTCAGCGTGAATCGCCCGCACATCCCTTCGCAAGGGTAGTCGCAACGGACGAACCGGGGGGATAGAAGGCGACCGCGTCCTTGCCGTGCCCTTGATCGGCGCGCCCTGCTGGCCCAAGCTCGCGGGGCCTATGCTGCCTGCGTCGCTTGTCCCCTTGCCGACCGATCCCGCGGTGGCCGCTCGCGTCGAGCGCCTCGAGCTGCCGTGGAGTCGGCACGGCATCGACCATTACGGCATCGACAAGCGCGAGCTTGCCAAGCTCTACACGCTGCTCGGTTTCTTCTACCACCGCTACTTCGACGTGCAGGTCTATGGCGCAACGAACGTGCCGCCCGCGGGCCGCGCGATGCTGGTCGGTAACCACTCGGGAGGCTGGGCACTCGACGCCATCATGGTGATCGCCGCCTCTTTCTTTGAGCTCGAACCACCGCGCCTTGCCCAGGGGATGGCCGAGCACTTCATCGCGCGATTGCCATTCTTTTCGTGGTTTTCGAGCCGCATCGGTCAGCTTACCGGACTGCCGGAGCACGCCGTGCGCCTGCTCGAAGACGAACGCTTGCTCCTGGTCTTCCCCGAGGGCG
>CADEGN010000123.1:3400-20706 GCA_902826865.1 uncultured Myxococcales bacterium | reverse complement strand
GCGCACGCGGCACCGCCAAGCTCTACAAAGACCGGGACTCACTCGTCGGATTCGGCACCGGATTTGTCCGTTTGGCGCTGCAGACACACACCCCGATCGTGCCAGTGGCGTTCGTCGGCGGCGGCGAGGCGATCCCCACCGTCGCCAACCTCTACGGCGTAGGAAAACTGATCGGCATGCCGTATGTTCCGGTGACGCCCTACGGTCTGGCGTTGCCGTTGCCAGTCTCGCTGCAGATCCTCTTTGGCGCTCCCATCGTCCTCGAAGGCAGCGCGAGAGATACCGACGATGTCATCTCGCGCGAGGTCGAGCGAGTCAAACGGAAGATCGCCGAGTTACTTCGGCAAGGTCGCGAGCTCCGCGAAGGTCGGCTGCGATCCGAGGAGCTGGTGTTGTCGTGAAGGTCCTTGTCACCGGAATATCTGGCGCACTGGGTCGCGTGGTCGCGACCAAGCTCGCGGAGCGCGGAAACGACGTCGTCGGCATCGACGTGCGCCCCTGGTACCACCCTCCCGAGGGTGTGAAGGTCATCCAAGCGGACATCCGCAAGCGGCCCGCCGAAGACGTGTTTCGGACCCAGCGGCCAGAAGCACTGATCCACATGGCGACGGTCACCCACCTGACCCATCGCAGCCGTGATCGATTTCGGATCAACCTCGGAGGTACCCAAGCGGTGTTCGATCACTGCGCAACCTATGGGTTTAAGCATGCCGTCTTCGTCGGGCGTCATACCTACTACGGCGCAACCGCCGAATCGGCCCTCTACCACACCGAGGCCGAACCGCCGATGGCGGTTCACTCCTTCCCTGAGCTCTCCGATCTGGTCGCCGCCGACCTCTATGCGGGCAGTGCGTTGTGGCGCTATCCAGGGATCGACACCGCGGTGCTGCGGATGTGCTACACGCTCGGCCCACTTCGCCAAGGGACACTGTCCACGTTCATCCGTGGGCCACGCGTGCCCGGGATCCTCGGCTTCGATCCGTTATTTCACTTCATGCACGACTACGATGCCGCCCAGGCCGTGGTCTTGGCTTTCGAGGCCCGCCTGCGCGGCGTCTACAATGTTTGTGGGCCACCGCCCGTCCCGCTCTCGGTGATCGTGCGCGAAACCGGACGGACGCTCGTAGCGCTCCCGGAGTTCGTCTTTCGGCCCCTGCTCGGCCGCTTCGGCCTGCCGCGATTGCCACCCGGGGCGCTCGAACACGTCAAGTACCCGATCGTGATCGACGCCAGCGCCTTCAAGAAGCGCACGGGCTTCGTACCTGAGTTTGACGAGGATGCGACAATGCAGGCGTTCCGCGTGGCGTGAACCCTGCTCGTCCAAAGCCGCCGACGTCGTCGGGCCGACGCGGCCATCAGTACCGAATGCAGTACCGAAGGCACTACCGCTGGCACTACCGCCGGCGGCAGTCGCGTCACGCCTCGGGCGCGAAGAACGTGACGCGAACCAGGCATGCCGACGTCTCCTCACCGCGGATCGCGTCGGCGGTCATGCGCACGCCCTGACGCCCCCGAAGGGCCGCAAACATCTGCTCGAGCATGGCCGTATCGATCCGGTGTCCGCGGCAACGCCCCGGACCGAAGGCATACCGCGTCGTCGCCCCACCGAGCGCGATCGCCCGGGTGGTGACGACGCCCCCCTTGCCGCTGGCGTCCAGGGCGATCGATTCGATCCGCTCGGTCGCGACCTCGGCGTCGAGGGCAGACGGCGGCGCCACCATGGCCGGGGCTTGGGCGAGCGGGAGCGCGAACATCAGGGCGAGCGGGCGCGTCGGCATCGTGGCCCCGGGGAACGTCCGCCGGCCCCGAAGCGCTTACAGTGGTGCCACACCCTCGTGAGCAAACCATGACCGGGCGCGGGGCTGGGTTTGCGCCACCCGGGCGTGCGATCATCCTGCAAGCCGTGCGTCGCCTGGTTCTCGCCGCTCTCGCCGCCGCCGCTCCCGGGTGCACGCGTCCCTCGCACCCGAGCGCCGCCACGGCGGACGTCGCGGCGGTCGACGAGAGTGCCGCCGGGAACCGCGACCGCAACAGCCGGCGCGGGCTTATTCGAACGCGTCCCAGCACAACCCACCGCGACGCCGCGTCCGCAAGCGCGCCGACACCTGCGCTCTCTGAATCACTCGACGCCGTACTGCTCCTGCCCCCGGCGGCCTACACCGATGTGTATTTTCGTCACTACGGTATCAATCCGACGATCGACACCGAGGAAGCCGCGGTCTCGAGTTTCGCCCTCGATGTCGACACTGCGTCGTTTGGGATCGCGCGCGCCGAGCTCGAGCGCGGCGTTATGCCGCAAGAGGCCGCCGTCCGCGTCGAGGAGTTCGTCAACGCCTTCGACTACGACTACGCCCAGCCGGCGGCATCGGACTTCTCCGTCCAGATCGAGGTCTCCCCCTCGGAGCGCCGGCCCGGTTTTCACACGATGGTGGTCGGACTACGCGCCCGCGACGTTGCCGGCAAGGATCGCGCACCTGCCCACCTCGTATTCGTGATCGACCGCTCGAGCTCGATGGCCAAGGGCGGCCGTTTGCCGCTGGTGCAAGATGCCCTGCGCGCCCTCGCGGCCCAGCTCGGACCCAAGGACTCGGTCGCCATCGTTGCCTACGGGAACACCGCAGAAGTCGTGCTCGAGCCAACGCCCGGCAATCGCGGGCCGGTGATCGAGGAGGCGATCTCGGGGCTCGTGGCCAGCGGTTCGGCCGAGGTCGACACAGCGCTGCGCCTCGGCTACGAGCTCGCCGCCCGCACGGTCGCCGAGGGTGCGATCCGTCGGGTGGTGTTGTGTACCGACGGCGTCGTCACCGGCGGCCCAGACACCGCGCAAGCCCTCCTCGCCAGCGTGGCCGATTTCGCCAGGCGCGGGGTCTCGCTGTCGGCCATCGGCGTCGGCATGGACGACTACGACGACGTCCTGCTCGAGCAGCTCGCCAACCGCGGCGACGGGACATACGACTACGTCGATCGCATGGCGGAAGCCGAGCGGATGTTCCTGCAGAACCTAACCGGCACCGTGCAGGTCGTGGCGCGCGACGCCAAGGTTCAGATCGAGTTCGATCCGGAGCACGTTGCCCGCTACCGACTGATCGGATACGAGAACCGCGGACTCTCGGCCGACGCCTTCGCGAGCGAGGACACCGATGCCGGGGAGATCGGCGCTGGCCACGAGGTAACGGCGCTCTACGAGCTGCAATTCCGCGCGCCGCCGGTCGATGCGTTCGGCACCCTACGACTGCGCTACCGCCGGCCACACACTGGGCTTTCCGCCGAGCTCGTTCAGCCGATCGCGGCCGCGAGTATCCACTCCGCGGCGATCGACGCTTCGCCGTCGGCCAAGCTCGCGATGGCGGTCGCCGCCTATGCCGAGAAACTCCGCGGCTCGTACTGGATCCGTGGCGTCGACTGGCCGGCGATCGAGGCGGCGTTCAGCGTAATTCCCGGCGATTGGCAGCGCCGGCCCGAAGTGGCGGAACTCGGACAGCTCATCGGCGTGGCCGCGCGGCTCGACCGCCGCAGCGATCGAACGGACCGCGATCTGGCTTTTTCTCGCCTCGACTTCGAACGCATGCCGGTGCTCCAGTAGCCATGCGTCGATTGTTACCAACGCTGCTTGTACTATCGCTCGGCCTCGCCGCACTCCTGATGGGGCTGGCTTCGCTGCAGCAGATCTTCATCGAGGAGCGCGATGAGGCCCAGCAGCGGGTGGAGGCCGAGCGAGGCGCGCTTCAGGAGTACGCCCGCCGTACGCTCGAGCAACTCCTCGAGACCGCGTTGCACGGCGCCGAAGCCGAGATCGGCCTCGCGCTCGCGGATCCCTTGGCTAGCACCTCCGATCTATTGTTGGTCGTCGACGGACGCCAACGATTCCCGCGCCCGGTCAGTTATGCCGCGGGGGAGGAGCGCAGCGCCCGCGCCCTCTACCTCGCCCTGCGCGACGGTGCAGAGATCGTAGTGGCCGATCCCAACTCGCCGTGGGCCGAGCGCCTATCGCTCTACCGCGGCCTGCGGGCGGCCCTGCGCGGAGGCGGACACGCGAGCATCACCCAGGCGTTCCGCAACTTCCTGCGCCATCGCACCCGCTACGTGATCGATATCGCCCACGATGTTCCCTCGACGATCGCTGCGCTCGACGAGATCTACGAGCGTGCCGAGCCCGACCCAGAGCTCGTCAGCGCGCTGGTCCGTGAAGGTCTGCGCGACGGCGAAGTTGCCGTTATCGAAGGCCTACAGCCATCGCTGCTGCGTCGACGCGAGCGCTTCACGGCCGGCGATTTCGCATTTCTCGCCGGCCGCGTCATCGCCTTGTCGGAGCGCTCGCAGACCCCGTTCGAGGACTTCAGCCGTCAGATCGACGAGGTCCCGACCAGCCCGCTGGCCCTGCCTGCGACGGTCCCGGTGCCCTCGCTCGTACTCGACGGTGGCTGGTACGCCCACACCGACGCGTTTGGTCGGATCGTGGGTACCAAGGTCGATCTCTCCCGACTCATGACCGAGATCGATCAACAGATGCGTGAACGCGCACTGATCGAGCCTGACGACAGCTTGGAGCTGCCTGAGCTGGTCGGCATGAGTTATGCCCTCGCGACCCTGCCGATCTCGGTGAGTGCGCCGCGGTTCGCACTTCGCCTCGCCGACGCCGAGGACAATTACCGGATCAAGAGCATCTTCTTGGTCGGTAGCGTCGGCTTGGCCCTCGTAATCGTCGCGTTGGCGACGGTCTTGGCCTCGCGCAAGCAACGCTTTGTCGAGCTCAAGAACGACTTCGTTGCGACGGTCTCCCACGAGCTCCGCACGCCGCTGGCCTCGCTGCGGCTGATGGCCGAGACGATCGAGCGGCGTATGGCCGGCCTTCCGGCAGCCCGTGACTATCCAACCCGGATGGTCCGCGAGATCGACGAGCTCGCGTTCTTGGTCGAGAACATCCTGTCGTTCAACCGGCTCGACAAGGGCCGATGGCGGCCGCGAACCGAGTCGGTGGCGCTTGCGGCCTTGGTCGAGGACACCTTCCGCGACCTCTCCCAGTGGTCGAGCAAGCCGGTTGAGGTCCGCCGCACGGGACTGGACGACATCGTGTTGCGCGCGGATCCTGATCTGTTGCGCCTGCTTCTGCGAAATCTGGGCAAGAATGCCTGCGCGTATTGTGAGCGTGACAAGGTCGAACTGGAGGTGCGCGGCGCGGTCCGTCGCGGTTGGCGTGGTGGCGTCGTCACCCTCTTTGTCAGCGACAACGGGGTGGGGATCCCGCGCAAGGAGCACCGGCGGATCTTCGGCGACTTCTACCGCGGTGCCGGGGGCAACCCAGGAGCACGCGGCAGCGGCCTTGGCCTCGCCATTTGCCGCAAGACGATGGCCGCACACGGCGGGCGAATCCGCATTGCCCATAGCAGTGCCAAGGGCACCACGTTCGCGCTAGAATTCCCGGCGTCGTCGTTGCAGCCAAGATGAGCGGACCACCGGAGACTCCCATCTGCGTGCTCGTCGTCGAGGACGACGAGAACCTCAGACTTGCGCTCACCGACAACCTCACCGACGAGGGGTACCAAGTCCAGGCCGTGGCCGGGGCCGCGGCGGCGCTCGTGGCTGCGCGGCAGCGCGAATTTAGCGTCGTCGTCCTCGACATCATGCTGCCCGACGGCGACGGCTACACCGTGTGCAAGCGCCTGCGCGAGCAAGGCTGCAACGCGGGCATCTTGATGCTAACGGCTCGGACTCTCGAGGACGACGTCGTACGTGGCTTCGATTCCGGAGCGAACGACTACCTGGCCAAGCCCTACCGGCTGCGCGAACTCCTGGCCCGCGTGGGGGCGCTCGCCCGCCGCGGCACCACGGGCACTGCCCCAGCGCCCGCCACCGGCAAGTCCGAACGCATCGCTGGGATCGCCCTCGATCGCAAGGCCCGCGTCGTCACCCGCCACGGTGCCGAAGTGGAGCTGACACGCACCGAGTTCGACTTGCTCGTCTGCCTACTCGACCACGTCGGCGAAGCGCTGACCCGCGAGACCATTCTCGATCAGGTCTGGGGCAAAGGCATCGTCGTCGAGCAACGCACCGTGGACAACTTCATTTCCAGCCTCAAGCGCAAGCTCGGCTGGAAAGATGGGTGCGGCTTCAACATCCGGGCCGTGCGCGGGATCGGCTATCGATTCGACGTCGATCGCCGCTGAGGTGGGCCGTACCCCACCGGCGTTGTCCGGAGCGCGGTTGTCACCGGTGCATCCGGGCAAACGCCCGCAGCAGATCCACCGTCGCAACCACGCCGCTCAGCTGCTCGCCGTGGATCACCAACAAACG
Organism: uncultured Myxococcales bacterium; assembly: GCA_902826865.1. Taxonomy (GTDB): domain Bacteria; phylum Myxococcota_A; class Polyangia; order Nannocystales; family Nannocystaceae; genus Xiheibacterium. The sequence continues at coordinate 14,415 of CADEGN010000123.1, read as the reverse complement.
GTGCACACCGAGCTGCAGCATCCGCTCCGCCGCCTCCACGATCGTCGCGTCGGCCGGGATCGAGAGCACCGCCGGCGTCATGACGTCGGCAACCCGCCCCGGCCGCGAGTAGGCGTGGGTACCGAACTCATCGGTCCAGCCATCGGTGACGCGATAGTAGATCGGATAACCCGGTTCCTCGGACGACTGCCGATCCGGATCGGCCAGATCTCGTACGCTGATCACCCCGACAACCCTGCGGCTATTTTCGATCACCGGCGCACCGCTGATCCGACGCTCCGCGAGCAGGCGTGCGGCCGTATCAATGCTGGTGTCCGGCGCAACGCCGAAGACCTCGCGTGTCATCACGTCCATCACCAGCGGAATCGGCGCTGTGTCCATGCTTCCAAGGGTGCCCCCCACGCCCGAGCTTTCAACCGCGGACCGAGCGGCCCGCCGCCGCGCACGACGAAAACGTTGCGCTGGTCAGCCATGTGGCGCGGGCATGCGTCGAGGCCACCTTGCCGCCACACCGGGCGCTATGCGAAGCGAAACAGCTCCGCAGGTCGCCCGGGCCCGGCCGCCGTGCGCTGCCGACCCAGCGCCACGACCAGCCCGTCCTCGAGCATGCGGGCGAAACGCTTGTTGAAGTTGCTCGCGTCCTGAGCAGCGCCCGAGAGCACCTCGACAACCCTGCGCAGCTCGCCCTTGGTGAACGCGGCGGGCACCAAACTCGCAGCGACGCGTGGGTCGTACTGCACGCGCCGTTCAAGCTCTGCGACGGCGAACGCCACGATCTCGTTGTGATCGAAGGCCAGCCGCCCCACGCGCTCGAGCCCGACCCAGCGAGCGTCGGCTGCGTCGCTACCACTACGAACGACCAAGCGATCGCCCGGGACCAAGGCGAAGTAGGCGATCGAGATCACCCGGCCGCGCGGATCCCTACCGGGCCGGCCGAACGCCCGCAGCTGCTGCAGGTACACATCCCTCAATGCCAAGCCGGTCTCTTCCCGGAGCTCGCGGGCCGCGGCGGCGTCGAGATCCTCGCCCTGATCCCCGTCGTCGCGAACCCGCACAAACCCGCCGGGCAACGCCCAACGCCCCCGATGTGGGGGCTCGCCGCGTTTGATCAGCAAGAGCTCGAGCCCGCCCTCTCCCATCGCGATGATCACCATGTCCACCGCCACGGCGGGACGCGCGTGCGCGTAGGCGTGGCGCGGGGTCGTGATCACGGACTGGCGACCCACTGCACGCCCACACCCGCGAGATCATTGGCCGAGCGTTCGGCCCCCGCGGGGCCACCGATCGCAGCCGTGGCGAATCCCAGGACACGTACGTTGTACCCGAGCTGCCGTAGGCCGCGCGCGGCGGCGTCGACACAGTAGCCGCCGGCGCAATAGCCGAGCACATCGAAGCTGACCGCTTCCGGTCCGCCCATGGCTGTGACCAAGGCGGCGATCGTCGGCTCCGCAGCGGGGTTGGCGAAGAGTGAGTAGACCTCTTTCTCGAAGTACACCCCCACGCCGCCAAGGGCCTCGCGAGCGAGCGCGTCGGCATCGAGCTCGCGTGCGCCGGCAGCCTTGCGCGACTCTCCCACGAGGTTGCGGACTCGACCGTCGGTGAGCGGCGCGAGCGGGACGAACCTGGTCTTCTTGGGCACGTCGTGGAATACCCGGAGCCATCCCGGCGTGCCCTTGACGCAATGCGGAGCAAATGGGCCGCCGTTGCCGGAGAACTCCCAGGCGTCGTAGGCGTGGGAGTCCACCGAACCGAGGATCGGCACGCCATCGCGCTGAGCCTGTTGAAGGACCCGCGCGATCGCCATGCGAACCATCGCGTCGGCGGCCACGTAGAGCGCGCCCTCCGGTAGCATGAAGTCGCGTTGGGTATCGACGTCGACGACGATCGTGCGCATGCGTCCTCCTCTAGGCGTGCGTAGGGTGGGCTGCTCCGGGGTGTTCAGCGCGAAGGCGCGAAATCAGGGCGGCGGTGGCCGGCGAGTAGGCCGCGCGCATCTCCGGCGCGTGCGCGGCGTTCCGGCGCAGGTCGAGCTCGTTGCATAGGCGCAGCTGCTCGAGCGCCTCGGGGTTGCCGGACAGAAGCACGTAGTTTTCCGCCACTGGCTCCCCGAGCTGGCCGATGATCCCGACCGGCCCATCGCCGCGGAGCCGACGCCAAATGACCGGCCGGCCCGGCACACTTTGCTTGCCGGCGCCGCTCTCGTTGCCGAACTTCATTCGCGGGTCGCGACCCGTCTCGCTGAGCTTGTAGACGGCGCTGACGCGATCGCGAGTAAACGGATTCGTCATGGGCGCGGCAACGATCGAGCCGCCGTAGCCATAAACCTGCCGGTCACGCGGCCACTTCGTGAACTCGCGCAGCTGTTCGAAGTGGACAGTCGCCGCGCGATCCAGACCGTCTTCGAGCACGTGGGTGGGCTCGAGCTCCTCCTCGCGCAGGAGCTCGCAGGCGTGCAGATACTGAATGAACTTGTTTCCCGAGTCGTAGCGAATCGCACACGGGTGCGGCCGTTCCCGCATGACGTCGACCGCCGCGCGAATGCCTGAGCCCATGGTGTCGAAGGTGTCGAGGAGATAGCTCGGCGGGGAGTTCCGCATGTCCCGCATCGCACAGAACGCCGGAAGGTCAGCACCCCAGCGCTGGACATGCTCATGCCCCATGGTCCCCACCGGACAGAGCCCCAGCGCGCGGGCCAGCGCGACGTTGCTGGTGCGCGTAACGCCTTCGGCGCGGCAGGCCTCGAGCGCCAGGCGATGTTGCTCCATGCATACCGCCGATCGCATCCCAACCTCGAAGATCCGGCCCGGATCTCCGACGGTGACGACCAATTCCCGCACCGCCGCGCGCACGCGAACCTCGTAGGCCTCATCTTCGCGGACAATCGATGCACCGGCGCACCCGGCCTCGGCCAACGCCGCGATGATGATGCGTTCATGCTCGGCGCAGGTAGCAACCGTCCATTCGCTCGGCGGCGTGGCGCCCGCTAGGCCGCGCAACGCGGTCGCGAGCTGGATCGGGTAGTTGAGCCAGAGCAACATCGGCTCGAGCCACGAGACGAGAAAGCTCGGTCCGGTCACCGTGATGAGCGGCTCGCGTTCGCATACCCAAGCTCCGCGCGGCACCGCGGAGATCGCGAGCGCGTCAGCCCGCAGGGCCGCCTCCATCGCCTCGTCGAGCCCGTAACCGTGGCTGCGAGCGAACGTGAGCTCGTCGCCATCGACGCGGATGCCCGCGACCAACTCGCGCACCGCCGCCTCCAGGTCGAGCGGGATGTACTGCACGCCGCCGTGGCGCAGCGAGAGGTAGAACGTCTCGCGCCGGAGCGGAAAACCCGCCTGGGCCATGGAGAACTTGTAGGCGTCAGTCGAGAGGCACGAAACGGTCACGGGTCCGTGCCAAGGATCGCACAACCCCCGCGGGCTTGGGCACCGGCGGCTCGGGGGCACGCCTCAACACCGGGGTCCAACGGGCGAGCGAGCGCGATCACTGCGCTCGCCCGCCTAAAAACGCCCGTACGGCCGCGACAGGGGCGACTAAGCCGGGATGACGCAGGCCCCGACGTCTTCATACCCGGGCGGGGCCTGGCCCTCGGCGTACCAAGCTGTGCACTCCTGGCCCTGGCCCATGCACATCGCCGCGGGGTCGGTGAGATCGCAGAACTCGCTGCAGCAACCCGCCGCATCCACACAGTCGGGCACCGACACGGCCTCTGCACAAAACAGCCCGGCGTCACAGGCGTTGAGGAACTCGCAGGCGTCGCCGTAGCCGCCCTCGTCGCCCCCCGAGGCATCGGGCGAGCAGAAGAACCCGTTCTCTTCGCCGTAGCAGGCCTCGGTCATCGAGCAGTCCTGCAGAAGCGGATCGCAGAAAAGCAGGCAGAGGATCAACACGCCCTCGTTGCTAACGGAGCAACCGGTGTCCGGATCGGAGCATGTCGGATTCTGCTCGCTGCCCTCACAGAAGCCCACGCACACGCCCATGTTGGTTTCGCCATCGACGTTCCAGCACATCGAGGAGATATCGCAGTTGTCGATCCCTGAAACCCCGCTGCCCTCGACGGTGCAGGGGTCACCGGGCTGCGCCGGGTTCGCATCGAGCACGCTGCACTTGGTCGCGTTCCAGGAGTTGCCGCCGTCATTGGCCCAGGGCATGCACTTTTGCCCCTCCGCGCAGTCCTGCGCCCAGATGTCACATTCGTTGCTCACACCGCCACCGTCGGGCGGCGTGATGAATCCTTCTCCACCACCGCTGCTCGCCGCCGGAGAGGTCTCGTCGCCAGCCTCGGTTGTTCCGGGCGACGTGGTCACGGGCCCGGTGTCGCCGCTACCCTCCCCAGCGGGGCCGCTGTCCCCGCCACCACTGGAATCGTCCGATTGAGGGTTCGTGGCCGAGGCCGTCAGGTTCGTATCGTCGTTCTTCGTCCCGCAGGCAGTGAGGCCGAGGGCCACGAACAGGGAGAATCGGCAAGTCGCTCGCATGGAGGTCAGTGTAGGGAAGCGCCGGGCGCACGGACAACCAAATCAAACACTCCCACCAACAGGCTGCAAAACCGGGCCAGCGGCGGGGGTAGGTTGTGGGGGCCGCGGGCGGGTGCGGACTGGGCGCCGTGGATTTCCGGGACCGCGCCGCCTCGCGCCCACGCAGCGCCGGCATCAAACCGCACGCTGCGATGAGCGTCCGCACGCGTGATCCCACGCAACTCGACGAACCGCCACTCGTCCCTGCAGCACCGTGGGGAAAGGTCGCCAACCCGCGAGCTTTGAGGCGCCGAACATGCTCCGAAACGCGCGGACGACCGCATCGGTTTTCACCTTCGTCTTCGTCGGCTGTGCGGGCGCGCAATCTTCCGGAGGGCGCGACGATGCCGCGAGTGTCGGTGGATTCGCATCGTCGAGCGAAAGCACGGGCGGCGCTGGCAGCCAAGGGTCCGACGCCGGATCCACCAGCACCGGTCAAGCAACCGATAGCGGCGCGTCGACGAGTACAGGTGCGGCCGACACGACCTCGTCGACGTCCACGGCTTCGACCACCGGCGGTAGTTCGGGCGCCGTGCTCGACGGCTCTAGCTCGAGCGATGGCTCGACCGGGCTCCTCGAATCGACGGGTCCAGCCAGCGAGTCCACCGGCGAGACCGGCGAGATCGGTCTGATCGATCTCGCCGACTACGTCGTCGCCCAGACATCGTCGGCCCGCGAGATCGTCTTGCCGCGCGACACCTTCGTGTCTTTCGGGGGCTTGCTAGTCATCGGTCGCGATTCCTCGCAAGCCGAGTTCGAGGCCTTCTGGGGCGTCACCCTCGCCGCCAACGTGCGGTACATCAATGCCGTCGACACCTTTCCCGCCCTCAACGGCGGCGAGACCGTTTCGATCCGCGACCCCGGCGACACGGTGATCGATGGCCCGAGCCCCCCGCTGGAGCTCAGCACTGCGCTTGCGCGGATCGACGCGGATGCGAACGACCTCGCCGCATGGTCCGAATCCGTCAACCCCGATGCCGACGCGACTCCAGGAATCGCCGAGGCGATCGGCGGATCCGCGGGCGTGCCATTTGTATCCGAGGTCGTGGACGCTGCCGGTGGCGGCAACTACTTCTACGAGTACGTCGAGATCGCCGTCGGGAACTGATCACTCGCCGACAAGCGCATGCTGGCGGTCCTCGGCCTCGAATGCGGCCACCGACATCGCGATCTCCCCACAAACCCCGTCCCGCGCGGCTTTGGCCGCGACTTTGATCGCGTTGGCGATCGCCCGGGGGCCGCTACGTCCGTGCGCCTTGAGGATGGGCTGCGCGAAGCCCAGCAGCGGGGCGCCTCCGTACTCACTGTAGTCGGTCAGGTCCTTTATCCGCCGTAGCCCTGAAGACAGCAGCATGAGCCCCAGCTTCCACCCCAAGCTCTGCTTGAATGCCCACCGTCCCAGGTTCTTGAACAGCTCGCTAACGCCCTCCGCCATCTTGAGCGCAACGTTGCCGACGAGCCCCTCGCACACAACTACGTCAGCCTTACCCAGCGGGATGTCGTTGCCCTCGATGTTGCCAATGAAATTGAGGCGGGGATCGGCGCGCAGCAGGCGATGGGCGGCGACCAGCGTCTCTCCCCCCTTGGTCTCCTCGGTCCCCATGTTAAGCAGACCAATCGTCGGACGCTCGACTCTACTGATTCGACTTGCGTACGCATGCCCCATGTAGGCGAAGAAGAGTAGGTCCTTCGGTCGGCAGTGCACGGTCGCGCCGACGTCGAGTAGCAGCGCGAACCGATCGCGGTTGCGACCACGCTGCGGCGTGGGATGAACCGCGGCCAGCCCGGCACGCTCGATCCCGCGGATCTTCTCGACCCACTCCGAGGCCGCCAACACCAACGCCCCCGTGGATCCGGCGGACACAAGCGCCGCTGCTTCCCCGTCGCGCAGGAGCTTCGTCGCGACGCACAGCGATGCGTCGGGCTTGGCGGCAATGGCCTCGCGCGGCTTTTCATCCATGCCGATGACCTGCGAGGCCGCGACGATCTCGATTCGCGCTGCCACGTGCTCGTGCTTGGCCAGCTCGCGCGCGATTGCCTCGGGAACCCCGCAAAGCGCGATGTCGATCGTCGTCGTCCGACTGACTTCGGCGGCGGCCGCGACGGCTGCAGCGGCGCCGTGATCCCCTCCCATCGCATCGAGTGCAATCCGTCCCGCTCGCGAGCTCATCGCCCGGCACGGTAACACGGTGCCCTACTCCTCGTCGGACTCTTCGTCAACTTCGCCGTATCCGAGTTCCGAACGTAGGCGCCCAAGCCAGCGGCGCAACGTGCTCGCGTCAAACAACATGGCGAAGCGTCGGCGGAGTGTCACAACGTTCGCGGCCACGAGCCGCAGCCACTCGAATCCCGGGGCGCGCGCGCCCTCCACCGCGCGCTGTTCTTCGAGCCCACCATCAAGCGGAACCTCGCTCACCACGATGGGTCCGTCGGCGACGAACGTGGCATGCGCAGAGAGTTGCGACATCAGGGACTTCATCGAGGTATTCGTCGCGAGAAACTCGGTGCGGAAGCGTCGAATCTGCCGCTCGCGCGCGGCCTCGACCAGCAACCGCAGCAGATGACCGCCGAGCCCCTGGCCCTGCAGCTCGTCGATCACCGCGATCGCTGGTTCGGCCACCTCCGGCTCGCCTGGGACCCGGACAAACCGGGCGACCGCAACCCCGTCACCCTCCCCGCCATCTGGCAGCTCCCGCACGACCCCGATCGCAAAGTGGTTGTGGCCATCGATTTCCGTGAGATAGCGAAGCTCGGGTTCTGTAAGCCGCACCTTCGCGGTGAAAAATCGCAGGTACTGCGACTTCGGCGACATCTTGGCCAGGCCGGCGGCGATCTTGTCTTTGTCGCCGGGTCGGATCAGCCGGAGCACACACGCGGTCTGGTCAGCAAGAACGAACGTCTCGCGCCAGTCGGGGCCGAAGCGCAACCCGTCCACCGCCCCGACGTTATCGCCGATTCACCGCCCCGCGCGAGAGGCGAGCTCTTGGGCACACTGCTGGTATTCTGGGGGCGATGACCCGGGTGCGCTTGCCGCCGGAACGCGTGCTCGAGCTGCAGAAGCATCACGCCGAGCGCCTGCGGCATTGCGAACCATGGTCGGCGGCGACCCCGTGGCGGCAGGAGCTAAATTTCCAGGCCGAGACATACAGCGTGCTCGAGTTATGGGCGGGCGTCGTCGCCAGCGATGCCGCGGTTGATGCACTCGAACCGGGGCAATTCGTCGACTCGCCCGCGCGCCGCTTTCGTTATTGCGTTCGCCTGCACCGCCGTGGACAGGCGCTCTTGACGTGGTGGGGGTCTCAGGTCGGCACGGTTGTGTTCGACGGTGATGTCATCATCCCGGCGCTCTATCAGGCGCGAGACCCCGACACCCCCGGCACCGGCTACTGGAACGAAACCCCGTGGATGTCCCTGACGCCGGGCGAATTCATCACGCTTCGACCGGGCACGCGCATGGCGAAGGGCAAGGTCGTGATCGCGGGGCTCGGGCTCGGTCACCAACTCATCGAGGTCTCGAAACGCTTGCAGGTCAAGCGGATCGTGTTGGTCGAGCTCGATCGCGAGCTGGTCGAGTGGATCCTTCCCGTCATACGCCCACACGTCCGCAAGCCCCTCGAAGTGGTGATCGGCGACGCCTACGAGGAGATCCCTAAGTTGCACGCCGACGTCGCCCTCATCGACATCTTTCCCGGCTACGGCGACGGGTTTCGCCGCGTTGCTGAGCTCGCGGCTGCGAGTCCGCACATCAAGCGGTTTTGGGGCTGGGGCACGTCGGAAATGACGGGGCTCGCCCAGCGATAGGCCCTACCCGGCTTGGACAAGTCCGCGGACTGTGTCGTAGTCGCGCTCGCCCACCGCCCCCATGCGCACGCAGCGGATCTTCTGCTCGCCATCGACGAACAGATGGATCGGCAGCACGCTACCCTCGTCGAGCCCGATCGACTGCAGCCACGGGCCGAGGCCGCTGGCATCGCCGATCCGCGGGCCCTCGGGCGCTTCGGGGTGCGTCTTGCGGAACGCCTCAACGTCAGCGCCGGCCGCGTCGACGGACAGGAACATCACCTCGAGGGGCAAGTGATCGCTTGCGAACTTGGCGCGCCACTTGGCCAGCATGGGCAACTCCTCGATGCACGGCTTACACCACGTTGCCCATACGTTGACCCAGCGCCAGCCGGCGGCAGGCGCCGGTGTTTTGGCGCCGTCGAGCGCTGGGAACAGCATCGGCTTGGCCGTGCCGGCGTCGGCGTGCACGTCGCAAAACCCGGCGATGTCGACCTTCGGGCCCTTGGCGGTCACCACATCGACCCGCGACCGACTGACGTCACTCGACTTGGCGGTGCCGTCGGCGGCATCGCATCCACCGAGCGCGAGCGCGCCCGCGAACATCACAGCCGGCAGTCGATCCATGCCACGAACGCGCTTCGGTTGATGTCCTTGGGCTTGCATTTGTCAGCCGCTCCGCTGCGCTTCCACCCGCAGAAGTCCTCATCCAGCTGCGCGTACTCTTCGCCGAGCCAAAGCAGGCCGACCTCGCGATCGAGATCCGGGTCGTTGAAGGTCCCACGCAGGTGGCCCATCACCGCGTCGGCGCGCTTCTGAGACAGCTCGCGGTTGTGATCGGTGCTGCCTTCCGGTGAGCTGCGCGCGACCACGAAGAAGTAGCTGGCGCCGCGTTGGTCGGCGAAGACCTTGTCGAGCAGCGCCGTATCTCCCGGATCGAGATCGGCGGAGTCTTTTTCGAACTGGATGATCCCCGCGCGCTGATTGAGCGGGAGGAACAGGGCATTGAAGTCAGCGCCCGTCATCGTGGCGACGTTCTTGGCCTGAACCGGCTGACACCCGCGGACCTCGCCGCTGCCGAGCAGACCGCAGCTTTGCAGCACGCGGCGGAGGATCTTGCGTAGATCGCCGTTGCAGTAGCCTTCGTCGGCCGCGGAGGCAATCGCAGCCTTCTCCTCTCCGGGCCCCTCGTCGACGGCCTCACCGGCCTCGATCTTGGACAAGCGCGTGCTGGCGCCGCCCACCCAGCTGCTTGCCAGTAGCGTTGGGACGCCGGCACACGCCACTCCGACCACCACTCGCAACACAGGTCCGTTCATCGCCCACCTCCCCGCCGCAATAGGCCGGTCAGGCTGTACTCGAGCCCGAGATCGGTATCCTCCGGACACAGCTTGGTGCCGTTGACGAACAGCTGTGGCGTCAAGACCGGGATCGCGTGGGCGACCGCCCAGCGCAACGACTTGTTTAGCCGCTGCCGCACCGCGTCGGAACCGACACATCCGCCGAGATCCGGAAAGCGATCGACAACCATCCGACGCGCGGCATCCGGATCGTTCTTGCTCGCCTCCCGTACCTTCTCCTGGGCCTCGAACGCCCACTCGACCACCGCCGTGGCGGGTGGCCCCTTGCCCTCATCGGCGCAAAGGATCGCCTCACTGATGGTGCACGCCCCTGGATGAAGCGCCTGATCGACCATCCAGTTGCACGAGTTATCGAGGGGGAACAGCACAGCCCTGCGGTGAACCTCGCGGTCGAGGCCGGAGCCGACCAATCGCCGGTCGAACGCGCGGCACGCCGGGCATAGGGGATCGAACACCTCGATCGCCTGGTGCGACGCGGCGTTCTTGTCGAGATCGACCATGATCTTGCCCGGGTCGCTCGTGTCGTCGAGCTTCCCGCACGTGCCGACGAACCGAGAATAATCCGGCATTTTCGCGACGTACCCGACGACTGCGATCCCGACGAACGCACCGAGCTGCGCGAAGGCTGCGACGGTCATCATGCCCGCCGAAGGCGCATGCGCGTCGTCGGTGTCGAGTGGTGCACGGCGGATGCTGGCGTAGGCCAGGCCGGCTGCGAGCAGTGTGACGAGCGATGCGCCGTAGATCCCCAAGCACAATCGACACGCCGCCTCGAGCTCGACCAAGGCGATGACACCCATCACCAACGACGCGATGACCGGCACGGCGGAGAACGCGAACAGCACGCCGGCCGATCGCCGGCGACCCACGCCGTGGCGCCCGAGCACATCGAGGGCGCGGTAGGCCAGGAAGGCGAAGGTCGCCATCGCCGGGAGCGAAATCGGGATGCCCCCCCAAAAACTGGTGCGCAGCACGGACGAGTACGGACTCATCATCGTCACCTGGCAACCAGACGACGCGCCTTGGGCGAGATCGGTCTTGGCGCCGGGGATAAACGAGCAATGGAGATCGTGGACCTCGCGATCGAGGTGCTGCGCAAAGTCGAAGGTCGACACGCCCGCAAACATCAGGCCGAGCAGGCAGGCGATCACGACGATCGCGAGGTGGACGCGTCCTGGCATGACCGAGCACGCACATTGTCACGCCGCGGCCACGGCTGCAAGTCTTCACCGGCCACGCGCGCGCGAAGACGTGCGCAATGGTGGTGGGCCTCGGCACACACGCTGCTTGTCTGGCGCGGCCTGTCTGGCGCGGCCTGTCTGGCGCGGCCTGTCTGGCGCGGCCTGTCTGGCGCGGC
>CADEGN010000123.1:0-3300 GCA_902826865.1 uncultured Myxococcales bacterium | reverse complement strand
CTGTCTCGCGCGCCCTGTCTCGCGCGGCCTGTCTGGCGCGGCCTGTCTCGCGCGGCAGGTCTGGCGCCGCAGGTCTGGCGCCAGACTGTCAGCGCATGCGATTGAGCTGGCCGCCCCAGGTCCTCCACGCCGCCGTGCGGTACGCTGGTGGCCATGCACCTCGACGCGCGACAGAAGTGGAGCCTCGTGTGCGGCGGGCTGGTGGCTCACGCTGACGGTGTGCTCGACGGCGCCGAGTGTGAGCGACTCCTCGCTATCCTCGACGATGCGCCAGGCCTCGGCACCGACGAGATCGCCGCATGGTTGGCGATCGTCGGCGACCCGGAGCGACTGCGGGAACTGCTCGCCGCGATGAGTGTCCCCGCGCCGGAGATCGCCCGCGACGTCCTCGAGCACGCCTGGATCACCGCGGTCGTCGACGGCAAGCGAACGACAGAGGAGTTGGCGATGATCGAGACGATCGCAGCGCGTCTTGGCGTCGCGCCCGAGCAGCTCGCCTACTGGCGGGAGGCCTGGAGCGTTGGCGAAAAGGAGTTCGCGTTCGCGCTCGCCGATGGGATTGCCGCCACGCTCGGCGGCGGGCCGTTCGATCCGGGTGTTCAAGCCGCCGTGGATGCGGCGCTGTGGCGCACGCCCTGCCTCGACAGCCTGCGCGCCGATCTGCGGGCCCGGGCGGGAGCGGGAACAAGCGTGGAGGCAGCCGCAGCGGCGCTGTCGTCAATTCCGCGCGGACGTCGGGCGGCGGTCGTCGAGCGACTCGCGGCGGTTGCCCGCGCGGTTCACGATCGACCGGCCGCGGCGTCGCGGCTGCGCGAGCTTGCCGAGGCCGCCGGCGTCGCTCCGGCACGCACCGAACGCTGGCTAGGCGAGTAAGTCAGGGACGCTCGGTCGGGCCGCCGTTTTCACCACCCACCGCGGGCACGCGGGGCACATCGATCTTGAGTCGCACGTCGCTATCGTCGCCGCTGGCCGCGAACACCGCGAGGTACGTACCCGGCTCGAGGCGGCGGCGGATGCTTTGGCCGGCGCGTAACGTGATCGCATTCGGGTCGACGCGCGCATCTGGAATCGACCAATTGGTGACGCTCCCATGCCGCGAGGTCGGGTCGAACAGCGACACCCAGGCATCGGCATCTCCTTCGACGCTGATCGTTGCAACATGACTGCGGGTGACACTCACACGACGCACCGTATAGACCCCGGCCTCACCGGTGGTGAGCGGGCCATGAGTGAGCTCGCCGTCGTCGCAGTCGAGGTGCACGTCGTAACCGGCATGCAAGCCGCTCGCACGATCGATGCCCTCGGCGCCGAAACCCCGGTAGTAGCGCCGGGCCTTGCGGATGTAATCGGCTTGGATCTGCTCCACGTTGGCGTCGAAGAGGGTTTCGAGCAGACCTGTGATCGCCTTCTCGCTGCCGCCTCTGATGATCACATCGGCCAGCCTACGCATGGCGAAGTCGCCCTTCTCATCGAAGACGTAGCGCATGAAGTGGGCGGCGGCGGCGTAGTCCAAACGACCCGCCCGATAGTCGCTACGACCGAGGCGCAACCGCGCCGCAAGGTCGGTCAGATCATCGGCCGCGGTGTTGTGGTAGACGTCGACCCCCGAGAACATCTCCGCGAGACCTTCCTCGACAAAGTACGTGGTCGCGGTCGAGTCCAGCACCGCGTGGACGACCTCGTGGGTGATGCTATCGCCGGTCGAGAACACGACGCGCGTTCCAGGAAAAAAACATCCGCTTCGTCCCTCTCCGCATTGGTCGTCGACGTCGTCGAGCCAGTAGATGAGGATCGGATCGGGATTGGACAGCTGCCCGAGGCCGTCCTCCACCCCGTCGACATGGTCGTCGAACGACTCAAGGGTGGCGGCGCAGATCGGCTCCTCGAACTGCGTTGCGATCTGGAGGCGACGCGTGACGTAGTTAACATCAGGGAGTGAGCAGGCCGCGAAGATCAGGTGAAAGCCAAGGGTGACGCACGCCGTTGGTCGGCCATGCTTTCGTCGGCCGCGCTGCTCGCCGGTCTCGTCGCCGTGAGCCAGCCGAGCCCACCGCGCGAGCTGCCGAAGCACGCCGTCTCGACCCCGCGCAACTTCGTGCTGTTGGGCGGGGTTGCCAACGTGCCCAACTTTGCGGCCACGATCGGCTATGAGCGCAAGCTCCATCGCCTCGTGAGCGTGGGGGCGCGCTTCGAGCTGGGCATTGCCAAGCGCGGGTACGGCCACCTGCAAGGGATGTCCGAGGCGCTGACAGTTTCGGTATGGGCGCCCCGCTTCCTCCGCGGGTTCTTCGCCGAGGGTAGCCTCGGGATGGCGCACTCGCTTCTGGTCGCGCAACCGCGCTTCGACGTCGCGACCGTCGTTGCCGGCGTTTCTGCGGGCGCCCGCTGGCGCTTCGGCCGCACATTCTTCGTCGGCGGTTCGGTCGGCCTGCGCAATGCTTGGAACGTCCACCGCGATCGCGTGATCTGCACCCAGAACGCGGCCTGCCCCTCGACCCGGACGGGCCTGTGGGTCCGGATGGCCGTCGACCTCGGGTTCGCGTTCTAGCCCGGCCATCCCGAGTCGGGCAACGCATGGATCCGCGCGGGCTTACACCCACGCGGCGGCGCCAGGCCGGAATCCGTGGGCACCGGCTTCGGCGTTCTGCCCCCGCGGGGTTTCACCACATCTTGCTACGGCGCGCCAAAGGCTTGCGTCCAATAGTGCCCGTACCCACCGCCCGGGTAGTACCCAACCCCGAGCTCCTCGAAATTGGGATTCATGATGTTCGCGCAGTGGCCATCGCTGTCCATCCACTGATCCATCGTCGCAGATGCGGTCTGGTTCCCCGCCGCAATGTTCTCGCCCCATGTGCTCCACTGGTAGCCGGTGGCGTCGATGCGGTCCCCCGGCGAGTTGCCATCGGGATTGTCGTGGGCGAAAAAGTCGCGTTCCACCATGTCTTTGCTGTGAACACGCGCGGCGCAGCGCAGGTAACCGTTCATCGTCAGGGGGCCGGCAGGAGCGAAGCTGCCCTCGCTGTGGCAGTTGGCGCCCTCGGCCCGGCGTTGGTTGACGATCTCGAGGATCTGTTCCTCGAGCGTCGACCAACTCGGATCCCAGTCGGTCACGTCGGCGCAGTACGGAACGTCGGGCACCTCGTCGGACGGTTGCGCGCCGCTGTCGGGACCGCCTTCTGCCGTGCCTACGCCGCCGTCGCTCCCACCGCCGTCGTCACCGACGCCGCCGTCCGAGCCGTCGCCTGCGTCGGCGCCCTCGGCCCCGTCCCCTCCACCGGGCGCGCCGGTCTCACCCGCGCC
>CADEGN010000122.1 GCA_902826865.1 uncultured Myxococcales bacterium | reverse complement strand
GCGCCGCGCCCGGGGGCTGCGCATCGTTTGGCGCCGTGTCGGCGGCCTGCGCATCGTCGGCGGGGTGCGCATCGTTGGCCGACGTGTCAGCCGGCGGAGCGTTGTTTGTTGCCCCGGCCGAATCCGCCCCGGCTTTGCCGCCCGCGCCGCGGCCGGCTGGCGATTCGCCGTTCGTCGCGGCCCCGTCGCCGTTGAGCGCGGCTGCCTGGGCAGTGCCCTCAGCGGCCGCTGGCGTGGCGTCGAGTTTCTCGTCGAGTGTCGCTCCACGTTCGCCCGCCGCGACTGTGCTCGCGCCTCGGCGTGCGTCACCCGCCCGCGGATCGGCAGCGCCACATCGCCAGATCAGGGCGATCGCCGCCACCGCCGCAGCGCCGCCGAGCCATAGACGGGTGCGCGGCTCCGACGTCGGGGGTCGTGAGTCGTGGGTCTGCGCCCCGCTTGGACCACTGCTTCGTGCTGGCGGGTTGCGAGTGGCGATGGGTGCGGCTGCCGCGGCCCCTGCAGCCGCCGCTTCATTCGTAGGCACCGCGGGTGGTGGAGGAGAGCTCGTCAGCGCCACCCCCGGATCGCTGCTCCCGGTGGACGTCGTCGACTCGCTTGCGGGTGGGGCCGCGATCACCACGGGTTGGCTTTCGCCGAGCGCGTCTGCCGACTCGGCCGGCTCACCCTTCGGGGCCGCCTCGCTGCCGGGCGGCGATGTGGAGAAATCGCGAGCGACCGCGTCGTCGAGCCATTCGATCCCGTCGACGAGTTCGATCGCGTCGGTCGCCGGTTCAGCCTGCGGCTCGGCAGGGCCGCGCACTTTCGGCGGCGGAGGTCGTTGACCGGCCATGGATCAAGGCTATCAGGCCGTGGCGAACGCCCACAACGCAGGAACGGCGAGCGGGCGTACACTCGTCCGGGCGCTCCCATGACGTTGCCCGTCGATCTAGCCGTACGGCTGCACCCGATCGATGCACCGGTCCCGGACGCCGGAAGCCTCCGCCACGCCGCCGTCCTCGCGATTCTCCTGCGCGACGTGACCGAGGACGCCGCTGCGCCACGACTCGCGACCACACGCATCGTGCTCATCGAACGCGCCGGCGACCTGCGGTCGCATGCTGGGCAACTCGCGTTTCCCGGCGGCAAGCCCGAACCGAGCGATCGCGATCTGCTCGAGACCGCGCGGCGCGAGGCTGCTGAGGAGGTCGCGTTGCCCCATGACGGCACCGTCGTTCTCGGGCGACTCGATCACGTGCCCACGCCCACCGGTTTCATGATCGTCCCATTCGTGGCGTGGGCACCCAGTGGATGGCTCCCGGCACCGGTGAGCCCCGAAGTCCAACGCATCTTGACGCCATCGCTGGAGCAGCTCGCCGATCCGTCGATTCACCACTTCCGTGGCAGCGGGATCTGGGGGGGAACTCGCTACGAACTGCATGAGTTCGCGATCCACGAGCCGCCGCTTTGGGGTGCTACCGCTCGTATGGTGTGGGATCTGCTGGAGCGGATCCGAGGCTAAGGACTACCGATGGCGCGCAAACAAACCACCACGATCGATGACGATGCGCTGCGGCGGCAGCTGCGTCGTCTCGAACGCATCCTTCCCGACGCTACCTGCGCCCTCGTCCATCGCGACGCGTTTGAACTGCTCGTCGCGACGATCCTTGCGGCCCAGTGCACAGACAAGTTGGTCAACGAAATTACGCCAGCTCTGTTCGAGCGTTACCCGAATGCGCGCGCGCTGGCGGCGAGCGATCCGGAGACGATCCAAGCCCTCGTCGGACGTGTGACGTTCTTTCGCCAGAAGTCGCGCAACCTTGTGAACATGGCGCGGTTGCTGTGCGAGCGCCACGGCGGGGAGGTGCCCCGCACGATGGAGGAACTCGTCGAATTGCCCGGCGTCGCGCGCAAGACCGCGAACGTTGTGCTCGGCACCGCCTTTGGGATCCCCGTGGGAATCGTCGTCGATACCCACGTCGAGCGGCTCTCTCACCGCCTCGGCCTGGTCTTGGCCGAGGGACCCGTGGCGATCGAGCAGGCGTTGATGAAGCGGATTCCCAAGGGCAAGTGGATCCGGTTTGCCCACCAGTTGATCCTGCACGGTCGCGCGACCTGCAATGCACGCAAACCCGCATGCGACGGGTGTGTGCTCGCGCCCGATTGCCCGAGTGCGGAGATCGCCTGACATGGACGAACACCTGCTCGACGAGGCGGCGCTTGCCCGCCTGGTCGATCGAGCGGCTGCGTTTGGGTTGGCGCGTCTCGGCGTGGTTCGGCTCGACCACCCGGGGTTCGCCGAGCCACGGGCCGCCTTGGATCGTTACTTGGCCGAGGGTCGCCAGGGCGAGATGGACTTTCTCGCTCGCACAGCCGAGATCCGTCGAGACCCACGGCAGATGTTGCCCGACGCGGCGTCGCTGCTCATCGCAGCGGTCCCCTACGGCGGTCCAGGAGGACGCATCGCTCGCTACGCCCGCGCGACCGATTACCACACCGAGATCCATCATCGGCTACGGCGACTTGAGCACGCGCTGCACGCCGAAGTCCCGGGGTGCACGTCGCTGATCTGCGTGGATACCAAGCCTATCCTCGAGCGTTCCGCGGCCGCCCTCGCCGGGCTCGGCTTCATCGGCAAGCATGGCTGCGTGATCGCGCCCGGCCTCGGTAGCTACATCTTGCTGGGCGGCTTGCTCACGAGTGCGCGTTGGTGTGGTCCTGATGCGTTGCCTGATCTGCGTCGCGCCGGCTGGGACGCATGCGGATCGTGCACCCGTTGTCTCGACGCTTGCCCAACCGGTGCGTTCGATGGCCCGGGCACCCTCGATCCCAGGCGTTGCATCTCGTATTTGACCATCGAGCACCGCGGTCCGATTCCCGATGAGCTGGCGGACGCCATGGGCGAACGCATCGCCGGCTGCGACGTATGCCAGGAAGTGTGCCCGTACAACGCCGGGGGCGATCGCGAGCGGCGCGTGCCGGCGGCTGCCTGGCTGGGCCCGCCGTTGCGTGGCACCCGCGATGACGATCCGTTGCCGTTGGTCGACATCGGTAGCTCAACGTACCGGGCGTGGGTCAAGGGGACACCTGTACGCCGGATTCCCCGCAGAAGTATGCGGCGCAACGCCCTGATCGCGATCGGCAACGCCAGCGGACCTCTCAGCGCTGCCGCACAAGCTCGGGTTCAGTCGGCCTGCAACGATTCGGATCCGCAGGTGGCGTCCGCTGCACGGCGCGCGCTCACGCGCAAGGGTCGACCAGAGCCCTGAGCCTACGGGTGCTCGCTGGGCGGGCCTTCGTCGATCGCCGCCTGGCGAGCGGCCGCTGCCTCCGCGTCACGGCCGAGCGCCGTCAGAGCGCGAGCGCGGACGCTGAGCAACGCGGCCAGGCATTGCGGCTCGACGCGCTCGCGCCGAGCGTGTCCGACGCCAGCGTCTGCCGCCGCGAGCGCGTCGGCCGGGCGCGTCATCTCCAACAAGATGCTCGCTTCGTCGCCATACGCGTACGGCACGTCGGTGGGTCGCTTGTCGGCGGAGGCAGCGTAGGCGTTGCGCTTCTCGATCACCAGGGCAAGGCCGCGCTCGAGGTTGCCGCGGCGCACTTCGAGGTCGGCCCGCACACCGAGAATGAGTGCGTGCGTTCTCGTGGTCCCTTCGTAGTTCTTGTCGGCGATCTTGTCGGCTTCGGCGACGAGGGCCTCCGCGTCGGCGAACCGCGCCTGGGCTACGCGCACGAGGGCGAGGCCAACGACTGGCATGAGGTGGGCCGGGTGATCAGGCGCGAACGACTCGCGCGCGGTGGCCAATGCCCGTGTGTAGGTGCGCTCCGCCGCGTCCCAAACCTCGAGTTCGCGGTAGATCGATCCGAGGTTGTTGAGCACGATCGCGATGCCCTCTTTGCCGTTGCCTCGCTCGAAGATCCGCAGAGCCTCCTCATGGAGGGCCAGTGCTTCGCGAGGACGCCCACGGCGCCCAACCGTGGTGCCGAGATCGTCGAGCGACGTCGCCAGATCAAACGCGTCGGGCCCGAGGATCCGGCGCTGGCGCTCGACAATGTCGCGTTGAATCTCCTCGGCGTCGGCGAGTTCGCCCTGGTGACTCATCACCATCGCCAGCGTCACGCGCAGCTGCATCGTTGTGTAATGATCGGCGCCAAATGCCTCCTCACACCGCGGTAGCTGTTCTTCGTACAGCGCGCGGGCACGCTCGACTTGACCGCGCAGGAACAACGTATTCGCGATGTTCGTGCGCGCACTGAGCTCGCGACGCGTATCACCGATCTGCTGGGCCAGGGTGATCGCGGTTTCGTACTCCGCGATCGCCTCGTCCCAGCGAGCAGAATTGTTGAGGACCGCGCCGCGGGTGTTGTGTAGCGCCGCCGACTGCACGGGATCGTCGCCGGCGGCGTGCAGGAATGCGCGGCCCAAGTCGGCCCAGTGCAACGCGAGCTCGAAGTTCTTTTCGCGCTCCCCGAATAGCCAAGCGAGCTCGTCGCTCGCCTCCGCTGCCGTGAGATCGGCCCCGGACGAGATCGCGATGGTGACCGAGCGCTCGAGTGCCGCTCGGGCCTGCTCGACGTGACCGACGAGCTCGAGCGCAAACCCGTGGGTGTAGAGCGTCTCCGCCACGAGGGGGTCGTAACCAAGCGATTCCGCGGCGGCGAGAGCTTCGCTGGCGAGCGCAACGGCCTCATCGACGCGACCCGCCGTGCGGGCTGCGATCCCTCGAGCGTTTTGCGCGCGCACAGCATCGACGCGCGCGCGCAGATCTGCATCGTCGAGTGGAGGCACGCCGGCTTCGAGCGCCGCCAAGTCACCGCAAGCTGTCACCGGGCGCACCGTCGCCAGCAGCTCGGGCGTGCGATCAACCACGTCATCGCCGCCCTGTGCGAGTAGCTCTGTGGCGGCAAGTAGCTCCCGTCGGCGAGCATCGAGGCATCCGACGCGACGATCGAACATCTTATCCGACTGGTCGTCACGCACACGGGTGGCCACGCAGTTGTCTGCCGCCATCTGTCGCCAGGATGCGGCCCGCTCGTCAAACCGGTCCGCGACCTGTTTCATCATCCCCGCTGCGTGGGCGCGCGTGCTTCGGGCGTAGGCCGCGGTGATTCGCTCGCGCACGTCGGCGTTCCAAACGGCGTCGATGGCCGAACCCGCGTCGTCGCAGGGGCCGGGTTTTAGCGCCGCCCAGCCGGCAACTCCCGACAACGCGAGCGCGCCGGTGACGACCGCCGCGATGCGACGCCGCTGCTTCGCCGGATCGCGCGCCAGCGCGGCTCCGAGCGCAAGTATGTCTGGGTAGCGCGCGGCCGGGTCGGCCTGCAATCCGCGAGCGATCACGGCGAACAACCAACGCGGTACGTCGCTACTGTCGGGCGGGTCGCTGACGCCGCGTCGTTTGGCCGCGAGTAACCGAAGCGGGTCGAGCGCGAAGGGTCGACGGCGGTAGAGCGCCTCGTAGAGCGCGACGCATAGCGCGTACTGATCGGCCGCCGGGCCGACGTCGGCCCCGAGGTGCTGTTCCGGCGCCATGTAGGCGGGCGTCCCTACGACCATGCCCTCTGCCGTGAGCGACGAACCATCGGGCGAGAGATCGATCGAGACGTCATGGCCCGATACCGGGCTGGGCGAGGCCGCATCGGTGTGAGCACGGGCAATGCCGAAGTCGCCGACGCGAACCCGACCATCGTCGCCGACGAGGATGTTGGCAGGCTTGATGTCGCGGTGGACCAGGCCTGCAGCGTGAACCGCCGCGAGTCCACGGGTAATCGGGATGAACAGCTCGACGATCTCGCGCCACTCGCGTGGGCGACTGCGCAGCCATGTTGATAGGTCTACGCCAACCACCAGTTCCATCGCGACGAACACAAGCGCGTCGAGGGTGCCCACCTCGTACACCGCCACTACGTTGGGGTGCGAGACCCGGGCGAGCGCACGTGCCTCAGCGACGAGCCTGGCCTTGGCTGCCTCTTCGCGGGCCCCAACCCGGTGGGGATGGACGATCTTGAGTGCGATCGTGCGAGCGAGCGACGGGTCGAACGCGCGAACGACCAAGCCCATCGCCCCCTGACCGAGGATGTCGAGCACCAGGTACTTGCCGATGCGTTCTGCCGGAGTAGGTGCCGCGCCCGGGGCCAGCGCTGAGTCGGCGAGCCTCTGCGGTCGCGACTCCCCCGCTTGGGTCTCATCTGGCGATCGCTCGAGCTGCGACACGGCGCGCTGATGGTAGCGCGCCACCACCCGGTTGCCTCGCGGCCGGACTTACTTCTTCTCGCAAGCCTCCATTTCCGAGGTGGTCGACGCGTCGCGGACGCACTTGAGCCGGTTCACCCAGGGTAGACGTCCGTACTTTGGCGGCTTCGAATACTCCGCGATGCACTCCTTCATGAACTCAGCGGGCATATCCTGACCGGTCCCCGACTCGAAGCGCTGTACGAGGAGGCTTGCGCCGACGGCATAGCGTGGGTGACGCCTGAGCGGTTCGCTGAGTTCATCGCGAACCACATAGATGACGAGGCCGAGCCCGAAGCTGGGCTTGCCGATCTCCACGCAGCCGACGCGGCATTTGCTTGCGCATGCGCCGACGGCGACTCGCGCGCCCTCCTCGAGTTTGATCGTGTCTATGGCCGCGACGTCGACCTGGCGATCGCGCGTTCGGGTGATATCGGCCTCACGCGTGATGAGTTTCGCCAACACCTGCGCGAGCGTTTGTTCGTCGCGGGTCCGCAGCGCACAGCTCGTATCTCCGCGTACGGTGGGCGCGGCTCGCTGCGCGCGTGGGTGCGGGTCACGGCGACCCGAGCCATGCTTGATTGGCTAAGGCGCAAGGCCGAGCCACAAAATCGACCAGGTGACGACGCAGCCGTGTTCGATCGCATCGCCGGGCCGAATGATCCGGAACTCGAGTACATGCGCCAGACCTACGGGGCAGCCGTGCCCGAGGCCATGCAAGCGGCCTTCGCGGCCCTCACGCCCCGTCAGCGCAATCTGCTGCGCCAGCGCCATCTCCACGGCCTGTCGCCCGACCGCCTCGCCGTTGCGTATGGGGTGCATCGCGCCACCGCGTTTCGTTGGCTTGAGGACGCCCGCGCGGCCCTGTGGCATGGGCTAAGATCAGCATTGGCCGAGCGCTTGCGGGTCGCTGACGACGAGCTCGACAGCGTCATCGCAATGATCGCCAGTCGCGTGGATGTCAGCATCCGCGGGATGCTGGCCTCGGGCCTTGAGCGCGAGTCCGAATGAGTGATGCGCGTGCTTCTATCGCCCCGCCACACGGACGGAGACGAAACGCCGTAACTCGCCGATGCTGATCGGCTTGTCGAGGCGCGCGTTGGGAATCGAATCGAGGAACGCGCGCGCACGATCGCCGAATGCGCCGCCGGTCATGAACACGATCCGCGAAAGCTGGGCGGGTTCGTTGGCCAGCGCGTCATAGACGTCCATGCCACCCATCCCTGGCATCATCACATCGCAGAGCACGAGATCAAACTCGATTGCGCGCATCAGCTGCAGAGCTTGCACACCGTCGTGGGCAATGCTCGTCTCATAAGCCG
Organism: uncultured Myxococcales bacterium; assembly: GCA_902826865.1. Taxonomy (GTDB): domain Bacteria; phylum Myxococcota_A; class Polyangia; order Nannocystales; family Nannocystaceae; genus Xiheibacterium. Next base: position 14,736 of record CADEGN010000122.1, on the reverse strand, counting down.
AGAGAGCCCGCGCCATCGATCGTGCGAGCGCTTGCTCGTCGTCCACGATAAGTACGCGGGGCCGCGCGACGGGGCTCTCGATCACGTCGGACGAGGAGCCATCCACCAGCGACGTCGTGCGTGTCCGGTCTTCCTCCACGGTCCCAATCCTGATCCTAACGCTGGAGTCGGCCGCGTCGCGGACGATCTGCAGCCCCTGAGTCATCCCTCGCGGCGCATTCGCGCGCATGGTGGCCCGAACCCGTCCGCAGGCGCGTTTAGCTCGCGTCCAGACGTAGGGCGCCCTGGGCAAACGTCGCAGCGGCGCGGGGCCGGCATGTACGAAGTCGCGCACGATTTTGCTTCGGGGGCTTGGTCAATCCGCAGCGCACGAGCGCGTCACCCGATCCGCGAGCGCGGCGGCGGGTTGGCCGGTGGCAAAGGCTCGGGCCTCTGCCTTCGCGTGATCTTTGCGACCGATGCTGCAGAGGGCTTCGATGCGCAAGACCATACGAAGATCGCGTTGCGGGTCGACTGGCGCGATCTCGGCGTGGCGTTCGAGCGCTGTGAGGGCGGTCGCGCCATCTCCAGCACCAATCGCAGCCTCCGCCTGCTTGAGCAGCGCGGCTGGATCTTCTGGCGCCGCGGGTACGCGCTGGCGTTCTGGGCTCGGAGCGGCCGTCGCTGACACGGGCGGCGGTCGCGGGGTCGCGACCACGGGGGCTGTGTCTCGCGCTGCCGGGTCGCCGGCGCGCGGCGGTCGCTGCACGAGCAGCCATGCCAAGGCGCCGGCGGCACCCAACGCAAGCGTCAGCACCGCCACACCGGTCCAACGCTGCACGCCTTGCCCGTGTTGTGTTGGCGGTTGAACGGCGGCTCCCGGCGTGGGTTCGGCCTCGGGGGCAGCCTCTTGCGTCAGCCTGGTCTGCAACACACCCCAGCTCTGCTCGGCCTGATCAGCCGCGGGCAGATCCTCACGGTTGACCTGTTCGATGAGGCTCTTTGCGGCTTCGCTCAGCTCATCCACGGCAGATCTCCACCTTCGCGCGCGCGGAACTCCGCAAGCGCGCGCTCGAACGCCTTTCGCGCCAGCCGCAGGCGCGAATACACCGTATTGAGTTTGGCCCCGGTGATTTCGGCGATCTCCGGCGCGCTGATGTTCATCACATCTGCCATCACCATGACCTCGCGCTGATCGTCATCGAGCGTGGCAAGCAGTTCGTCGAGGACGTGCGCGGCCTGGCGCCGGGACAGCTTGCGGTCGGGCTCGGTCGGCGGTCGGGCACCGCTCGCGAGCTGCTCGCGCCTCTGACGTGCAGCGACCTTGCGTCGATGATCGCGGATGACTCGATAGGCGATCCCAAATAGCCACGTGTTTAGCGACGAGCGGCCCTCGAACTCGGGCAGCCGGCGGTGAACCACCATGAAAACGTCTTGGACAACATCGTCCACCTCCTCAGGTGGCACGCCAAGGCGGCGAACTGTCCGCCAGACGAACGTGTAGTGATCGCGGTAGGTCTTCTCGAACTCGAGCGAAGCGCCCGGAGTGGAGATCTGCTCGTTCACTCGCCCACGCTCACTTTGATCCGACCTTCGGCGCGACCCCTCGTAGCCGCAGGTCGACTGCGAACTTGCCCTCGGTGATGGCGATAGGTGGCCCAAATGCCGATGAACGCGGTGCCAACTTCGCGGCAAACGATCCGGTCACGCGCTCGCCCTGGAACGACTCCAGGGTGACGCTCCCCGCCTCGCCCGCGGCAGTGTCGGCGTTCCAGACCTTTCGGTCCGCGATCTCATAGGTGATGCTCGCGTGGACGCCGTCGGCTGTTTTCGTGTCGGTAAAGGCGAAGGTCTTCGGCAACTCGAGCTGATCGAGTCGTGCGCCTTCAAGTACGATGCGGATGTAGGGATAGTCGTGGCCCGCATCGGCGACCGCTCCGATCTGAACGCGGGCCACGTTGGTATCCTGCACCCACGTCGCGGCGTTGAGCCCGGTGGGGAGAAACGCGAACTGCCGCGGGGCGCCGTCGAGGCTGGCCGTAAATGTTCCGCTGGCCCCAACCTTCGGTGCCACGGCATCGGCCTTGGCCATCTCCGTGACGTCGTGCTTGGGCACCGCGATCGCCTTCGTGTCTTGAACCGCAACTTTGGCGGGCGCCGGTGCACTCTCCACGGTTGCGGGGGGCGACGCGTTGCAACTGGCCACGACAAGGATGGCAGCGAGCGGGCGCACTCACCACGAGGATAGCCGACGCGGGGCCGCGTCGCACGACGATGCGGGATTCAACGGCCGGTGAGCCAGATGCGTCGCAGATCCTCGGGCGGTCGCCCGTAGCCGTCGAGCAGCGCCAGATAGGCGGGGTAGATCCAGGACCGATCGCGATCGACTGCCGCCACGCATGCGGCCACTGTGGGGTTGGCGCGGGGCAATAGCAGGGGACCGGTGGCCCCACCGGCCCGACGGATCGGACCGGCACCTTGGCACAGCGCGATGTTGTCGACACCGCGCTGGGGATCGCGCGCAAGCTGATCGCGCAACGCCTCAAGCAACACGCGCTCAGCGGCTGTCCACCCTTCTTCGCCGATGACGGGCGGTTGGAGCGGGTGTCGCAGTCGCGCGAACAGGTGGGCGGTACCGTGCGCCAGTGCGTCGGCCCCACGCCGAACCGCGGCCGAGAACGACGTCCGCGTGTCGCGGATGTCGGGAGGACGGAAGCGGATGCGCAGCAGCTCGGCCAATAGCGCACGCTCGACCTCATCAGCGACAACCACGGGCAACTCGCCGATCGTATGACGGTCGACGCGCTGGCCCGGATAGAGGCCCTGCAAGAGGTGTGGCCCCGATGGATCGCGCTCGCTCACCGCCATCAGTGTCGCGAGATCGGTGAGGCCCTCGCCGTTGCTGTCGATCGCCCGAAATACCGGGGTGCGCATGACTTCCTCGGTCCGTAGCTGCTTGCGCGCGGCCTGCAACAACAACCGGGCGATACGCGCGCGGGCGTGCTCAGGCAGACCGGCGGCTTGGCTCCCCACGCGGAGCATCGCGTGTACTGCCTGATCGATGAGCGTGGCGACATGGGGCTGCAGGAGTTCTCGTAAGCGGGCCGCGTTGCCGTCGCTCGTGGCTGTCCCGAGTTCGATCGCTGCCTCAAAGCACGGTGCCTCCGGTAGCGCGACGTGTCCCGTGACGATCCCGTGCTCGAGGAGCCAGGTGTGGGCGGTGTCACCCGCGATCGGGATGGCGAGGCGGCCAACGAGCGGCGGAGTCAGCGTGGTTTGAGCGAGGGCCGCCGCGAACCCATGGGTGAGCAACTTGCCGTCGACGCGGATCGTGGCGCTCGCGAATCGTGCGGCGTCGACCAACCAGTCGTGGCACGCGCGGCGGTCGAGGCCGTTTCCGCTGAGGACCACCTCGTTGCCACGTCCGTCGCCGGTGCGCGAGTTGACGTGTGGAAGGCCGCCTAGCTCTAACACGGTGGTCGCGCCGCCCTGGCGCGAAGTGATTCGCCCGCCGCGGCTCTGCAGTCCTGCGGTGGCAAACAGGGCCAGCTCACCCATGGTCTCAAGCCCGATGAGTGCTTCGTGTCGCTCGGCGTTGGGGCGCTTCTCGTCGAGCAGCGTTGCCGTGAGGCCGAGCATCTTTGGGCTGATGCCGTCACCATCATCGACGATCGTCGCGCGCCCCCGGCTGAATCGCACATCCACCTCGGTGGCCCCCGAGCGCAGCGCTCGACGCACGAACTCCGTGGGAAGCTGCCACGGGCCCTGGAGCTGGGCCTGCGTCAGTTTGCGCAGCTCGCTCGTGACGTCGATCGTGAGTAGCCCCGCGATGTCGATCGCGGTGCGATCGATCTCGGTCATTGGCCGAATGCCTCGAGTACGGCGATACGAGCGGCCTCAGACAATAGGCGACCGCGTTGGCGCTCTGGCAGGCCGAGGCGACCAGCGAGGTGATCGAGGGCCAGTAGCACCCCTGCCCTTGGGTTCTCGCGGGCAAGTGCGCGCGCGCGCGTCAGCACCGGATCGTGCTCATCTACGATCACGAGTCGGGTGCCCTTCACCCCCGGGAACTGCACGCCGATCGGCCGCAGGTCGAGGACCGACAGGGGGCCGTTAGCTTCGACGGCGGTGCGCACGAACCACTCCTCGCGACGGTTGCGAAGGGCGGCGTTGATCCCGGTGATCAGGCCATCGGTGCGGGATCGCTCCGCCAGCGCGCTCCAGCGATCGAGATCGACCGCGCCGAGCGCATCGGCGACCGTTCTACCCTCCGCCGTGGCGTCGTCGAGGACGGCGGCGCCGGATCGGATCGCGCGCGTGGCGAGACTCGACCGATCGCGGGTGCGATACAACCGACCAAGCGCGGACAGTTCTCGCGCGCGGTGCAGGCTGATCGCCGAACCATCGCACAGCGGCACGAGTGGTCGGTGAAAGAGCGCCGACACGTGGTTGAACGCGCCGGGTTGCTGCAACACCCCCTGCAGGAGACGCGAAAGGTCGGCGCTGTCGTCGAGCTTGATGGCGCGGCGAGTACGGCTACCGGCGATAAGCCACACGCCGAGGCCGAGGAAGAAGATCGGCACCGCACGAAGTAGGTACGGGACTCGGCGATCCAACTCTGCGAGCCGAGTCCAAGTCGACGCGGGGGGAGCCGGAGGCGCGGGGGCGGGTGATGTCGCGGCTATGGTCTCCGGTGGCGGCGAGATCTCGGGCTGGGTCGCGCCTGCGCCGATCACCGGATCGGGTGGTAGCGGGGACGGTGCGGCGATCGCCGGTGTTGGCCCGGGATCCGGGTCGCCATCGCCGGCGTCGCTGCCGACGATCGCGGGTCCAGCGTCAGGTCCCGGTGGACCACCCGCGACTGCGACGACGGTCTCCGGCGCGATACGATCGCTGGCGTCGGCAACGTGCCAACGACCGTCCTCGCTGCGGTACTCGGCCCAAGCGTGGAGCCACGGCATGGTTGCGCCGCGATTGCCGATGTAACCCACCGCGAGCCGTGCTTGCACGCCCGAGGCATGGAGCAGCGCCACCAAGAGACCGTTTTGGACGTCGCAATCACCCGCACCGATCGCCAACGTGCGATCGATGAAGCCGATCCCGCGCTCGGTTGCCTCAGCAAGACGGCTGGCGACCTCTGGACTGCGATCGTAGCGCACGCTCCGGCGCACGCTTGCGACCAACGTCTCGACCCGCTCGGCGATCGGGAGCGCCTCGAGGCGATCGGTCAGACGCCTCAGTTCGGAGGGCAGGCGCACGCGCGAGGTCGGTACTTGCGGCGGTGCCGGATCAGGCGCGGGCAGCGTGCGATAACTGAGGGTGCCACTGCGTGGTGTTGGGGTGTAGATCACCGGATGCCCATCGGGCAATGCACGGAGCTCGACGGGTTCACCGTCGAGGCGAACACTGCCCTGGACCACGCGATGACCGGTAGGTATCGGCAACCGCGTGGCGCCGGCCTCGGTCACCGTGGGCAGCTCGAGCTCGATGCAATCCTCGGTGCACGGCGACGTCGCGTAGCGCGCGAGGGCATCGGGCAGCGACTCACGCATCGGTGACCCATCGTCGGCCAAATGCGCGAGCGTCAGGGCGGCGAGATGCAGGCGCGAGTTTGCCGGTCGGTAGCGCAACTCGATCGGCTCGGCTGCTCCGGGGGAGAGCACGTCGATCTTGGGCCCACGATAGCGCTCCGCGAGGTCGCGGTATGGCTCGGGCTCTGCCGAGGCCGCGAGTTGGCTCGGCGGCTTGGCGACGGCGACAGCGTCGTCGGTCTCGGCGGGGCCGCCACCCCAGAGCCAAGTCGAAAGTCCGAACGCGATGAGCGCCCCGATACCAGCGCCAAGCACCACGCGGCCCCCGGCCGATCCGAGGAGCGCGTGGTGAAGTCGATGCCACGCCCGTCGCCACCACGGCTGCGGACGCGCGTGGGCGAGTTGGCGTTCGACGAGGCGCTCAAGCTCGCTCTGAGCGAGACGGACCAGCTTTTGCAGCGCCCGATTGTCGCGGGCGTCGCTGCGCGAGAGCAACAGCTCGAGGCGATCGCTTTCGAGCAACGCGTGCGGCGCGAGCCCGCCCGGCAGCTCAGGAAACGTCACGCGCATGCGTGAGGTGTGGCGGCCCGCAGGTGCCACGAGATCTTCGAGACATGCCGCGGCACGAACACGCAGCCCGCGGCAAAACAGTTCAACCCGCGGCGCCGGCCCGAGCCCGACCACGCCACGGATCGCTCGCCGCCGGAAGCTTGTGCTGGGCGCCGCAAGCCCAAACTCCGCGTTGGCTTGGCGGCCGTTGACGAGGATCGTCACGGGGCGATCCTGGGAGTCGCGATGATGGAGGTAACGCGCACTCTGCCAGACCGCATCGAACACGCGGTGCTCGAGTCGCCCGTCGCCGCGGGGACGTTCGAGCACGATCTCCGTCCCCCAGCGATCGAGCGGCGCGGTGTGCGTCGCATGAGCCAAGCTGCCGGCCAGCCGTAGCCCCCACGGCGCGCCGGCGCGCGGGGCCGAACGGATCTGGATCGCAGCCGGCTCGAAGCGCAGCACGGACCAAAATCCCACGCCAAACTTGCCGGCTTGGTTTTTCGTGCCCTCTTTGCTCGACGCGTACAGCGAGAACAAATAGCGACGCGCGTGCTCAAAGGTCATGCCGTCGCCGTCGTCGGTACAAATCACCCGCTCGGTGGTCTCGTCCTGCTCGACCACGAAGTGGACCGTGCTGGCCCCCGCGTCGCGGGAGTTTTGCAGCAGCTCCCGCACGAAGATCCAGGGGTCGGGCCCGTAGCGATCGGCCTCGAGCCGCGCCCGCTCACGGAACGCACGCGTCGGGTCCGGGGCATGGAGGCCCGTGCCGGTCCCTACCACGTCTTCAGTGTAGCGCGCCCGGCAACCGGGCAGGGCGGTGGGCTTTCGTGCCGTGCCGGCCGCGGTATCATGCCGCGCGGTTCGGGCACGAGCGCGTCATTTCTGCGCCCGGCACCACGCCCGGACCGGCGCGGGCAGGCGGAGCAAGAACCGCTAACCGCGGGTGTGGAGCCAACCAAGATGCAGCTGCCTGACCTCAACATCGTCGTTACCGGAGCCGCGCGCGGCATGGGTGCACACTTCGCCACCCGTCTGGCCGAGGCCGGCGCCAGGGTCGTGGCCGCAGATATCGATGAGGCCGGCCTGGCCTCACTTCCGGCGGGCATAGGGCGCCGTGTATGCAACGTGGCTCGTGAGTCCGACTGTGAGCAGCTGGTGGCCTGGGCCCACGGGCAGATGGGTGGGCTCAACGCGCTCATCAACAACGCCGGCATCCTCCGCGATGGTCTTGTGATCAAGGAAGACCGCCAAACGGGCGCGCTGACGAAGTTCGACTCCAAGGCGTGGTCAGACGTGCTCGACGTCAATCTTTCCGGCGCGTTTTACATGGTCCGCGAATTCGCGTTCACGCTGGCGAAGCACGGTATCAAGCCCGGGGTAATCGTGAACATGTCCAGCGTCGCGCGTTACGGCAATCGCGGCCAGTCGAACTACGTCGCCACCAAGGCCGCGATCGCCGCCAACACCGTCACGTGGGCGCGCGAGTTTGCGCGCTACGGGATTCGCGTCGGTGCGATCGCCCCTGGCATGGTTGAAACCCCGATGACCCAGGGGATGAATCAGAAGGCGCGGGACGCCCTGGTTGCGGCGATCCCGGTCGGTCGTATCGGCGTCCCCGAGGACCTCTGGCAGGCGGTGCGCTTCGTCCTCGAGTGCGACTACTTCAACGGTCGCTGCATTGATGTCGACGGTGGGTTGGTGATGTGAACGCCGCGAACGCATCACGAACGTCGAGCTTGCTGCTCGCCTTGCTGCTCATGGGCTGCCGCGACGAGTCTGGCGAGAAGTCGTCAGACCCGCCCCCCGGTCCGCTCGATACCAGCGGGACCTCGTCGACCGGTGGCGAATCGAGTTCCGGGAATACGAGCGCAGCGGTGACACCTTGCGACAACAGCACAAACTGCGCCGATGGCTCGGTGTGCGTCGCGGAAGCCGTCCCATCGCCGGTCCCCGCCCACGGCCAGTTCCTGTGCACCCTCGAGTGCGTGGCATCCCATGATCCTGTGCGGTGGTGTGCCGATGCCGCGGCGTGCTGCGAAGCGGGCGCGACTTGCGACGACTTTGGCGTCTGTCGTGCGCAAGGTGAGACCACCGGCGGCGAGTCCAGCGAAACGGCCGGCGAAGGATCCACCGCGAACGCCACCGACGGCACCCAAACGGGCGGCACGGAGACAACTAGCGGTTCGACCGGGAGCACCACGGGCTCGACGGGCGCCACCGACGGCTCGACCACGGGTGCCGGGTCGGGCTCGAGCACGGGCTGACCCCAGTCCCCTGGAAACCTGATTGGCGACAAGAATAACACCGCCCTCGTCGACCCTGGCTTCGTTGCCGATCCTCGTCGTACGCCCGGTACGCCTTCGTCTCGCCGCCTTGCCCGGGCCGACGATGACGGCGTTCTTCTTGTCGCCAATCAGGTTTCCAGGGGACTAGGAGGACGAGTTGGAGGTTCTCGGCTCCCGCACCCCGCTTGCGACGCTGATCGCCGCGGTCGGGATCCGCGTCGGTGAGGGCCGCCGAGTGGCGTTGTTGTTCGCGTACCTGCTCGCCGCATCCTCGGTGTTCATCCTCGGACGAACTGTCCGCGACACGTTGTTCCTAAGTCGCTATTCACTGTCCGCGTTGCCGTGGATGTTCGTTGCGTATGGGGTGGCTTCGGCGATCACCGTCGTTGGCTATGCCCAGATCGCCGATCGCATGCCACGAGCTCGCCTGGTCGTCGCATCGATCGCAATCGCTTCGGCGACCTATCTGGCCACGTTCGCGTTGGTCCACGCCGACATACCGTGGATCTATCCGGTGTTTTACGTGTGGTCGGAGGTCGTCGCCAACCTCTTGCTCGTGCAGTTTTGGACGATCGCCAATGACCTGCACGATCCCCGCGCGGCGCGGCGGCTGTTTCCCACCATCGGCGCCGCACGGGTTGTCGGAGTGGTCGCCATCGGCCTGGTCTCAGGCACCATCGTTCGGTGGATCGGCACCGCGCAGTTATTGCTCGTGTTGGTCGGCTTGATGTTCGCCATCGCTTGGCTTGCCGCCACCCTCGCCCGAGAGCCCCATCCTCCGACGAGCAAGCCGCGCCCGAAACGCGGGCGGCAACCGAGAATTCTCGGCGATCGCTACGTTCAAGTTCTCGCGACGTTCATTCTGCTCGCGTTCGCGGCGCTTACGATCGGCGACTACCAGTTCAAAGCGATCGCGCGCGCGTCGTTCCGCGAGGACGAACTTGCGCGGTTCTTTTCGCTGTTTTACGCCACGGTGGGCGCGATCGGCCTGTTGTTCCAGGTGGTGGTTACGCCGCGCTTGTTGCGGCGGTTCGGTGTGGGTTGGGGGCTTGGCGTCATGCCTGGGGTGTTTGGGGTCGCCAGCGCGTGCCTGCTTGGTGTTCCACATCTCGTCGTCGCTTCGGTGATGAAGTTCGCGGACAACGGCTTGCAGTACACCGTCCACGAGACCAGCTTGCAGGCGCTCTATGCCCCGTTTCCCGAGGCCGTCAAGGCGCGCACCCGTGCGTTTCTCGATGCGGTGATCAAGCCGCTGTCCTATGGCGCGGGCGGGCTCGTGCTCGTGGTGCTGGCGTCGCGCGTCGATGTCCGCTGGCTGTCGCTTGTCACGATTGTGCTCGTGGTGCCGTGGATCGGCCTCATTCCGATGATCCGTCGTCGCTACGTGCGTACGCTCGAGGCCGCGCTCGCCACGTCCGGTGTCGTCGATGCACCCTCGCCCTTCGAGAGCGCGCGCGCGACCAAGGCACTCTTGGCAGTCCTTGCCGACGGACCGCCGCAGACGATATTGGCGGCCCTCGATCAGCTCGAGGGCGAGCGCAGCGTGGAGTTTGTCCGGCGCCTTGAACAGCTCGCGAGCAACGCAGACGCGACGGTTCGTGCGGTCGCGCTGGAGCGACTTGCGGATCTCCCCGGGGCCGAGGGGCGTGTCGCCCTGGCCGCACTCAGTGATCCGTCGGCGAGGGTCCGGGCCGCAGCGACGCGGGCGTGCGCCGGTCTACTCGGCGACGGTGCCCTCGAGCACCTCGTGCCGCTGCAGGCCGACGTGGAGCAGGACGTCCGTGTTTCCGCGACCGCGGGGCTCTTCGAGCACTGCGGTGTGGAGGGGGCGATCGAAGGCGGCCGCGTCCTCGCCAACTTGGTCGCGAGCGAGCGGGTCGCCGATCGCGTCGAGGCGGCGAGGATTCTGCGTCGGCTCGGGCGCGCCGCCTACCGGCCCGTCCGCGCCCTGCTCGGCGATGCGGATCCCGAGGTACGCCGCGCCGCCCTTCGTGCGGCCGAGTTCGTCGCGGACCCGCGGCTCATCCCCCCGCTGCTCGCGGCGCTGAGCGGCGGAGTCACTCGCCAGCGCGCAGCCGCAGCATTGGTGGCCATCGGTGAGCCCGCGGTTTGGCCCCTGGCGGAGTTGCTTGGGGATGCCTCGGTCGCGCGGGCCGTGCGGCTGGCGGTTCCTCGGATCCTGCGTGATATCCCATCGCGCCACGCCTACGCGATGCTGCGCGCGCACGTGGAGGCCCCCGACGGCCACCTCCGGCTGCGCGTGCTTGGTGCCATGTCGACCCTGCGCAGTCGCCTCAGCGAACTGCGAGAGCGCAACGGTGTGATCGAGCAGTGGGTTCGCTTCGAGTTGCGCGCAGGTTATCGCAACATGGCCGGATGGCGCCGCGCGCGAGCGTCCTACGACACGCCCCTTCTGCGCGAGGAGTTCGAGTTTCGCCAGTTACGGGCGCTGCGGAGGATTCTCCGCATCCTCGAGCTCCGCTATGAACGTGCGCCGCTTCGGCTGGTTCGCACGGCGATCGACCGCGGTCAGCGGCGCGCAACCGCGATCGAAGTGCTCGATACGTTGCTCGAGCCCAACCTCCGGGCGATGCTGCTCGCGTTCTTCGACGACGGCAATGAGGCCGAGCTCCTCGCGCGGGCCGGGCCGCTCATGCCCGAGATCCCCACGCCCGAGGACTTCCTCGTCGAGCAGTGCCAGCACCCCAACCCGTTCGTCGTAGCGTGCGCGCTCGCGGCCTTGAGTCGCCGGCCGGGGGAGGTGGCGAAGCAACAGGCCGAGCAAGCACTTGCCCATCCCGACCCACTGGTTCGCGAGCAGGCCCAGCGCAGCCTCCTCGCCACCGATCGCGCCCGTGCCATCGGCTTTGTCGGCGCGGTGGCGCCGGATCCGGACCCTGTAGTCGCCGACACCATCGCGGCAGTGGCGCGGCTCACTTCCGCGGCTGAGGAGCTCACCATGCACTCGACCCTCGAGAAAGTCCTTATCCTCAAGGGCACGCCGCTGTTTAGCCGCGTCGCAGCGGAAGACCTCGCGCCCCTTGCCCGCCTGGCCGAGCAGCGCAGGTACGAGGGCGGCGAGCGGATCGTTTCCGAGGGTGAGTACGGCGATCAGTTGTTTCTCATCGTCAGCGGCAAGGTTGAGATCACGAGGGCCGGACGGCCCGTGGCCTCGATGGGGCCAGGCGAGGCCTTTGGTGAGATCTCTGTGCTCGATGCTGGCCCTCGCACGGCGACCGCCACGGCGATCGACGCCACCGAGGTGCTCGCGATCGGCAGCGAGGAGTTTTATGAGATTCTCTACGAGCAGACGGAGATCGCCGAGGGTGTGATTCGCATGCTGGTCAAGCGCCTGCGTGACTCCAACGCGGGGACGTAGCGCAAGATGCAAGTTACCCTTGTGTGAGAGCTTCTGCCCACGGGTGCCGCCCATGTTCGAGTCCGCCGAGATCGATCATCACATCGACAAGCAGCGCTACAGCGCGGAGTCGGAGCAGCTGCATCAACAACTGCTGGCCGCGCAGTTCAACATGCTCGAGGCCAAGCAGCAGGGCGTACTCGTCGTTGTGGCTGGCGTCGCCGCCGCCGGCAAGGGTGAGACCGTGCAGCTGCTCAATACATGGCTCGATCCGCGCCGGGTGCAGACCTATGCGTTCGGCGAGCCGAGTGAAGAGGAGCGCGCCCACCCACCGCTTTGGCGTTACTGGCGGGCCCTCCCGCCCCGCGGCGAAGTCAGCATCTTCTTCGACTCTTGGTACATGGCGCCGATCATGATGCGGGCGGATGGGTCCCTGTCGGAGGCCGAGTTCGACGCTGCGCTCGACGACATCCGGCGGTTTGAGCGGATGCTCAGCGACGAGGGCTTCGTCTTACTCAAGCTGTGGTTTCACATGTCGCGTGCGCAGCAGCGCAAGCGCTTGCGTGAGCTCGAGGCCAACCGGGACACCCGCTGGCGGGTGAGCGACGCCGACTGGGAACAGCAGCGGAGGCACCGCGAGATCTGTGATGCCGCGGCCAGGGCGTTGCGTCTGACGAGTCACGAATTCGCGCCGTGGATCGTTGTCCCCGGCAGTGACGAACGCTATCGCTCGCTCGTCACCGGACGTGCGTTGCTCGACGCGATGGTCAACGAGGAGCGCGCCGCCGTGGCTGAGCCGGCCGTTCATCCGGTTCCGCCGCTGGATGGGCGCAGTATTCTCTCTCAGCTGGACATGAGTCAGCAGCTCGAGAAGGACGATTACGAACCCGCGCTTTTGCGCTGGCAGGGCGAGCTCGCACGAATCGTGCGGCACAAGCGATTTCGGCGGCACTCCGCGGTGGTTGTGTTCGAGGGCATGGACGCCGCCGGCAAGGGCGGGGCGATCCGTCGCGTGGTCGCTGCCCTCGATCCTCGGCATTATCGCGTTACACCGGTCGCGGCGCCGTCGGACGAGGAGAAGGCCCGGCCGTACCTCTGGCGGTTCTGGCGGCACATCCCACGCCGCCGCATGCTCGCGATTTTCGACCGCTCTTGGTACGGTCGCGTGCTGGTTGAACGCGTCGAGGGCTTCTGCGCCACGGCGGATTGGTTGCGCGCCTACGGCGAAATCAACGACTTCGAAGAGCAGCTCGACGAGCACGGCACGGTCGTGATCAAGCTGTGGTTGCACATCGACCTCGAGACCCAGCTGGCGCGGTTCGCTTCACGGCAGACAGATCCTTCGAAGCAACACAAGATCGGCCCGGACGACTGGCGAAACCGCGAGAAATGGCCTGCCTACGAGACGGCGATCTCCGACATGGTGGACCGTACGAGCACCCAATGTGCGCCATGGACGGTCGTCGAGGCCAACGACAAGAACTTCGCTCGCATCAAGGTGTTGAAGACGATTTGTGAACGGCTCCGTGAGCGACTGAAGATCGACTGAAGTCTCGATCCTCTCTCCGATTTGGCGCTGCGGTTCGTCCGCGGTGGGCGTGGTGCACCCGAACTGCAGCCCCGGTATCAGCCGCCCGTGCCGCCGCTCGTAGACATGCACATCGATGTGTCGAACGTGCACGTGATCGGATCGCAGCTGAGGGTCCCGACGCTGAGCCCAAAGCTCACGCAGGTGTAGCCTTGCAGATCAGACCCATCGCACTGCTCGCCTCGGGTGACCCGGCCGTCGCCGCAAGCGGCGTCGCTCGTGTCGGCGTCGCCCGTGTCGGCGCCGCGGGTCGTGAGGGTGGTGGCGGAGTCACCTCCGGGACCCGCGCTCATGCCACCGGGACCCGCGCTCATGCTGCTTGTGGTGGCCTCGCCGTCGCCGCCGTCTGTGCCTCGGCTGGCACGGTCGCCGGGTGGATTGCCGTCACTGCCAGTCGGTGCAGGACGACCACCGTCCGAGGTGTCGTCGGTTGGGCGCCCCTCATCGGCGTCGTTCCGGGACGAAGAGGCAGTTGTCGGCCCATCCGTTTCTCCGGTGGAAACACCAGGGACGACGGGCAGAGGTGGCAAGCACGCCACCGCCATGCACAGGCAACACACGCAAGGGAGTTGTGGCGTCATGTCCTCACCACCTCACTTCAAGCCCGCCCGGGCTAGCAGCCACGCGGGAGGACGCCGCCTTGCCCTTTCGATGGCGAACAGTCTCGACGATGATCATCGCCAATCCGGTGGAGACGATGGCCGTGCCGGCGATCCAACCGGTCAAGTAGAGGCTTCTGCCCACCTGATATCGTTTGTTCGCGCGCGCGATGGAGTCGGGGTCGATTGCGACCGCGCGGGCGGCTAACGCTCGGCGTGCCATCACGGTCCCGCCGGATACGAGGCCGGCGACCGAGACCACGCCGACGCCCAAAGTGCTCCACGCTATGGTGCGAAGTGGCCGACCTGATCCGCCCGTTGGTGCCGGCTGGGCGCCTGCGTCGCTCGGTCGCAAGAGAGCCGTGCTCGGTGGCGGCGGCGGCGAGGCCAGCACGATGTGCGGAGTGGCCCCACCGCTGGTGGGCCATCGCGCATGCGGACACCCGAGTTTCGCGATGCGGCCCTTGGCGTCGGCCGCCCACGCGGCGAGCGCGGGGTCGTCAGCGGCGACCCCCTGCTCGCGTCCCGTCAGGGCCCGCGAGGCGGTCGCACAATCGCCGAGCATCCAGGCCGCGCGCGCCCAAGCCACGCGGATCTCGGGCCGTCCGGGCGTGAGATCATTCGACCACGCAAGCAGTCGCTCGGCCGTGCCGTAGTCGAAGCGAGTAAGTGAGTCGACCCCCTCGCGATGCAGCCCCAACGCCGCTTGTTCGCGCGTCGATACCGGAGTCTCGACGCACTGGGTCACCACCTTTGCGATCTCGCGCATGCTGCGACCGTCGGCGCGGTCGCGCAGCACACGTTGGAGCTGTACCGCGGCGGTCGTGCAGTCACACGCCTGCAC
>CADEGN010000121.1 GCA_902826865.1 uncultured Myxococcales bacterium | reverse complement strand
CAGACCTCACAGCCGTAGACCCGCGCGACCATGGAGCGTCGGCGACCGAGCTCGTGGTCGCGGGAGCAGGCTCAACGGTCCGCATGCTGGCCACCTGGCCCGCCAACGGGCCACCTTGGCCCTGGGCGCAGCGCCACGGCGGCACTATCGACGAGCAACTCGGCCTTGGCCGCAAACTCGCCCACGAGTGGAAGCCGACTCGCACGGCGCAGCAATGGGTGCAGGATCCGTGGCGTAGCCAAGACGAACACGCCTAGTCTAGCAGCCCGCGGAGTCACATCAGGAGACCGGGCACGAGCGTCAGCGCTTGCGCCCAAGCACGGCTGCGGCGAGCTCTGCGACGAGCTCGACGTCGTCGGTGTTCGCTCGAACCAAGAGGGACTGCAGTCGTGCGCGCGCAACCGCGTCCGGGTCACGCGCAGCGGTGCTGCTCGCATCGGCGGGGAGGAAGGCTGCGACGGTCGTGCCCATCCCGTCGGCCAGGCGAACCAGCGTGCGCAACCCAGGGCTGCTGTAGTGTCCGTTCTCAAGGCGCGACACCATGTCGGTCGCAATCCCGGCCGCACGGGCGAGGGCCTGTTGCGTCAGTCCCCGTTCCTCGCGCAGGGTGCGTAGGCGCTGGCCGAGCTCCGCCATGTACCCGCGTTCACGCAGGGCCCGTGCGGCTGGCGGCTCGTCGTCCAACGGGTCCGCACGCCGTCGCGAGGCGTTGTGCGGCTTGGTGGGGTAGGCCATCGCAGGTGTACCTTGCCGAAACCGGCGCGCGCGATCAACCGACGAACTCGAGCCGACGTGCTTCCAGCACGCGCACGCGGTCGCGGAGCAGCGCAGCTTCTTCAAAGCGCAACGCCTTGGCGAGTGTCTGCATCTCGTCGCGGAGCTCTTTGATCCGCCCGTCGAGCTCCTCGGGCAGCAGATCGCCGTCGCGAATCTCGGTGATACCGATCGGCAGCTGTTTGCCAACTGCCCCTTTGGCAGGCTTGCGCTCGGCCTGACGTTTCTCGTTCTCCAGCGGATCAAGCCCGCGTTTGACCGTGCGGGGTACGATGCCGTGGGCCGCGTTGTAGTCGGCTTGCACCTGGCGACGCCGGTTCGTCTCGTCGATCGCTGCACGCATGCTGTCGGTCATGCGGTCGGCGTACATGATGACCCGACCGCCGACGTTGCGCGCGGCGCGGCCGATGGTCTGAATCAAGCTCCGCGCGGAGCGCAGGAAGCCCTCTTTGTCTGCGTCGAGGATCGCGACCAAACTCACCTCGGGGATGTCGAGGCCCTCGCGCAGGAGGTTGATACCCACCAGCACGTCAAATTCGCCGCGTCGCAGGCCGCGGATGAGTTCGATCCGTTCGAGCGTCTCGACGTCCGAGTGCAGGTAGCGCACGCGGACCCCGAGATCCGCGAAGTACTCGGTGAGATCCTCCGCCATTCGCTTGGTCAGGGTTGTCACGAGTACGCGTTCCTGCGCAGCGATCCGCTTGCGAATCTCGTCCAGCAAGTCGTCGACCTGACCGGCGATAGGCCGCACTTCTAGCTCAGGATCCAGCAGTCCTGTCGGGCGGATGATCTGTTCGACGATGACGCCGTGGGTACGCTGGAGCTCGTACTCGCCAGGTGTCGCACTCATGAAGATGACCTGGGAGAGGCGATCCTCGAACTCCTCGAATTTCAGCGGCCGATTGTCGAGCGCCGAAGGCAAGCGGAATCCGTGCTCGACAAGCGTCTCTTTGCGGCTCCGGTCGCCGCGGTACATCGCGGCGACTTGCGAGACGGTTTGATGCGACTCATCCATGACCATCAGAAAATCGCGCGGAAAGTAGTCGATGAGCGTCGGTGGGGGCTGGCCCTCTTTGCGACCAGTGAGGTGGCGCGAGTAGTTTTCGATCCCAGAGCAGTGGCCCATCTCCTGGAGCATCTCGAGGTCGAATATCGTGCGCTGCTCGAGTCGTTGCGCCTCGAGCAATTTCAGTTTGTCGCCAAGCGCTGCGAGGCGTCCCTGCAGCTCGACCTTGATGCCCTCGATCGCCCGCCGGAGTTGGCTCGCCGGCGTCACATAGTGACTGGCAGGGAAGATCACCGCGGTGGGCAAACTGTCGCGCGGTTGCCCCCGCAGAGGGTCGATCTCACGGATCGCTTCGACCTCATCGCCGAAGAACTCGATGCGAATTGCAGTGTCGTCTTCATAGGCGGGAAACACCTCGACCACGTCACCACGCACACGAAACGTGCCGCGGTGAAAATCGATGTCGTTGCGCTCGTATTGCATCTCGACCAGCTTGCGCAAGAGCTTGTCGCGGTCGAGCTCTTCGCCAACAGCCACGCGTGCGGCCATGCCCAGGTATGCCTCGGCCGCGCCAATACCATAGATGCACGATACGCTGCAGACGATGATCACATCTCGCCGGCTGAGCAGTGAGTACGTCGCCGCGTGGCGCATGCGGTCGAGCTGCTCGTTGATCGTCGAGTCTTTCTCGATGAACGTGTCCGTGGACGGGACGTAGGCCTCTGGTTGGTAGTAGTCGTAGTACGAGACGAAGTACTCGACGGCGTTGTGGGGGAAGAGCGACTTGAACTCGGCGTAAAGCTGGGCCGCGAGCGTCTTGTTGTGGGCCAGGATGAGCGTTGGACGTTGGACCCTTCGAATGACGTTGGCGATGGTGAAGGTCTTGCCGCTGCCGGTGATTCCGAGCAGGCACTGGGCTGCTTCGCCTGCCTCGAGCCCGCGGACGAGGCGTTCGATCGCCTCTGGCTGGCCGCCCGCCGGCGTATATTCGGTGACCAGCTCGAATGGGCGGGTCATGCCCGGGCGCGGGATCTCCACCAGGCTCGGATCCCAGGGTTCGCCGTCTTCGCTCGTCGGCTCGGGGGCGCGGCGCTTCGCGATCAGCGGCGACATTGAGCTGACCTTGTCGGGTGCGGAGGGCTGGCCGCGGCGGCGTGGAGGCATGGCGGGCGCAGGGTAGCGCACGTCCTCGCGCGATCTCGTCAGCGCCGATCAGGCCCCGGTAGCGGGCCCATCGGTGACGGTCGCTGTCGGCGCCGCCACCGTGACGAAGGCCCATGACCCGCGCCCATGGCGAGTTCAGGGCGAGGCGGCTTCACAGCTGCGGCACGCGTGGTGCTCTCCCTCCTACGCGACCAGCTGGTCCCGCGCGTCGTGCAACAGTACGGGTCACGCGCACACATGAACGTCGCTACGACCCTTCGACGCACCACGCCCGCGAAACCGCATGGGTTGGAGGCGGGCGATCGTCAGATCAGCCGGGACGGACCAACCCGGGACGAACTGGCCAGGACGAACTGGCCAGGACGAACTGGCCAGGACGAACTGGCCAGGACGAACTAGCCAGGACGAACTGGCCTGGTCGGATCAGCAGCCGCGAAACGCGTGTGTGCGTAACAGCGCCGCGCCGGCTAGACTGGGAGGTTGAGGGCGCCAGAGCTCGGCGCCTCGAGGCCAGCCATGCGCAAGTTCGTCTCTGCCCTGTTTCAACGCCGCCAAATTCTCGGGACCGTGGGACTTGTCGCGCTCGGCGGCACACTCGCCCTCGAGCATCGTCAGCACGACCCGGGACTGTCTGCGGCGGAGACGACGCCGGCAGTGGTCGCCGCCGTTGCTGCGGAGCTGGGGATCCGCGACGAGTGGCACACCGGCGCGCTGTTGGTTGATTTCGTCGAACCCGACGACGGTGAAGGCGGGTCCGAATCGGAGATCGCTCGCGTGGTGGCGAACGTAGCGGAGATTCCCGGGGTCGACATCGCTCCGGCAGGGTTCTACAGCGAGGGCGAGCACCTCTATCGGATTGAAGCGCTCCCCGAGGTTCGCGCAGATCTCGAGGCCCTGCTCAGCGATCCGCTGATCGAGGGTATCGAGCCCGAGCTCATCTACGCGCTTCCCGAGGATGCGATGGCCGCGACCGACCTCGACGAGCTTGATGCGATCGAGCTCGAGCCGAGCCGCCGACCCCGGCTCGATGTGAATGATCCGATGTTCCGGTTGCAATGGCACATGGAACAGATCCACGCACCGGAGGCGTGGATCGACACAAAAGGAGAGGGCGTCGTCGTCGCGGTCGTTGATACCGGTGTTGCGTACAAGGATAGCGAAGGGGTGAAGCAGCTGCCCGACCTCGCTGCGACCGAGTTCGTGGCGGGCGAGAGCTTCATCGCCGGCCTGCGCGAGGGACTCGACGACCACGCGCATGGAAGCCACGTGGCCGGTACGATCGCCCAGAGCACCAACAACGGAATCGGGGTCACCGGCGTGGCCTATCGCGCGCGGATCATGCCGCTCAAGGTCCTATCGCGAGACGGCCGCGGGAGCGTGCCGGGCATCGCCAATGCGATCCGTTACGCCGCCGATCACGGGGCCCACGTGATCAACATGAGCCTCGGCGGCCCGCTGCCCTCGCAAGTGTTGGCCAAGGCGATCGAATACGCCCACAAGAAGGGGGTCGTGACGGTCTGCGCTGCCGGCAATGAGCGCCGCGGGCGAGTCGGGTATCCGGCCGCGAACAAGTTCTCAGTGGCGGTGGCCGCCACAGACTACGGGCGCGGCTTGGCCCACTACAGCAACTACGGCAAGGACATCGACGTCGCCGCGCCGGGCGGCGACACGCGCAACGACAAAAATGGCGATGGTCAGCCCGACGGTGTGCTGCAGAACACCATCAACATCGGGCGGCCGCTCGAGAACGACTATCTATGGTTCCAGGGCACGTCGATGGCCTCGCCCCACGCCGCCGGCGTAGCGGCGCTGATCATGTCGAAGGGCGTCACCAACCCTGACGAGGTTGAACGCGTAATGAAGGCCACCGCCGCCCATCCGCAGGGCAAGGAGTGGGACGAGAAGTTCGGCGCGGGGATCGTCGATGCCAGGGCGGCTGTTTCGATGGCGACGGATGGCTACGCGCCCGAGCGCGGTGGGATCGCGGCGTTGTTGTTGCTCGCAGCCATGGGTAGCCTTGGCCTCGCTGGGCTCGGACGCCGCCAGGCGATTCTCGCCGCGGCAGGGTTTGCGGGGGCGTTTGCGTGGACCAGCGGCGTGCTCGGCACGGCGCCGCTGGCGTTCGGCGTCGCGGAACTCGGTGCAGGCCTCGGAACTGTGGCGGGATTCGGGTCCCCCCTGGTGTTCTCCGCCGCGCTGCCGTTTATCGCGGCCGTCACCCTGTTGAAGGCGCGGAGCCTCCGACCCGCGCTGATCGGCCTCGCGTTCGGCACGGCGGCGATGCTCCTGCATGGGGCGGTCACCCTGCCCAACCTCCTGACCGGTCTGCCAGGCAACGAATGGGTCGACCGCGGTTGGATGGTCCTGAACGCGCTCGCGGCCGCCTGGTTGGGACGACGGATCGGGCGCCTACCGAGCTGATCGATCCCGCGCGGAGTCGTCCGGCGGCGCCTGCTGGCGCAGGATGCGCGCATCCGCTGTTCGGGCCCCGGCCCCTGGGCGGGGCCCTGTCCGGACGGGCCGGCGTGGACCTCCCCTTGATCCCGCCAGGGCCTCGAGCTAGATCCTTCTCTGGATTTGAAAATGACTTTCAAATCCCAGCTCGGGCCACAGCCATGATCGTCTGCCTCTGCAAAGGCGTCTCCTCGCGGACCATCGTCGACGAAGTGCGCCGCGGCAATTGCACCGTGAACGAGATCGGCCGCGCCTGCCAGGCAGGGACGGGGTGTGGCGCGTGTGTCTCGCAGATCCGCGAGCTGATCGCGGCGACGGCTGTCGGCGTTCGCCCGCACTCCGACTCCCCAGCCAAGCGCTGATCCCCGGGGCGGCTGACCCATCCGCAAACGAGTTTCGTTTTCGTTTGGGCCGCCTCGGCGGGGGCGCGCCGCCAATTTGGCCCGGGCGCCGGCTCGACTCCCCCCGGCCGGCGCGGCAGTTGCGACGCCAATGGTGCTAGCTTGCCCCAGCTATGAAGGGCAACGCCAACGTCATCGAAACGCTCAACGACATCCTCACGGCCGAGCTCACTGCGATCAACCAGTACTTCATTCACGCCAAGATGTGCCAGAACTGGGGCTATCTTCGCCTAGCAGACGCTGTTCGCCGAGAGTCGATCGACGAGATGAAGCACGCCGATGAGCTCATCGAACGGATCTTGTTTCTCGAGGGTGTTCCCAACGTGCAGCGCTACGCCAAGATCAATGTCGGCGAAACCGTGCCAGAACAGATCGAGCTCGATCTGAAGCTTGAGTACGACGCGATCGAACGGTTCCGTAAGGGCATTCGGCTTTGCCGCGAAGAAGGCGACATCACGTCTGCAGACCTGCTCGAGCGGATGTTGGCATCTGAAGAGCAGCACACCGATTGGCTCGAGACCCAGCGTGGACTCCTCGAGCAGATCGGCGTCAAGCATTACTTGGCGCAGCAGCTTCGCGCGGGATAGCGCGGGCGGCGGAAGGGTTCGCCGCCAGCAACTTGGTGCGAACCCGCGAACGCGAAAACACCGCCCCATGGTGGCGGTGTTAGTAGCTCGGGGCCGGCGGCGGCGCTCTCACGCCGCGGTGTTTCACCACGGACGCGCTAGGCGTGCACTTTTACGTATTCGAAGTCCATCGGCCGGCCCTCGATGCCCTTGGCGGGCGGGGCGATCCAGTTGGCGAATTTCCCAGGCTCGTACACGGGCTTCATGATCGACAGTAAGTAGGTGTTGTCTTCTGGCACGAGCACCCAGCGCGCCTGGTTTGCGGCGTACTGCTCCGCCGAAATCAGGTTTCCTTGCGGGTCGAAGTGGTGGTCGGCGTAGATGCCCTGATGGCGGTGGAACCGGCGACTTGGCAGCGTGAGTCGCGTTGGCGAACCGCTCGCCTCGAGCGTCTTGTTCCACTTCCGCAACGCGCGCTCGCAGTCGGCGACGTATGCGTCGCGCAGGACCTCGTTCATCGCCGTCCGCAGCGGGACGTCGTTCTCGACCATCCGTCCACCTTCGATCACCGGCAGCCGGTACGAACCCTCAAGAGCCAGGTGATCGCTGTATTGTTCCTCGCGGTAGCGACCCTTGAGCCCAGTGGCGAAGAATGTCGACGCGTTGCTCGATACCTCGCCGCCGAAGAGATCGAGGCTATACGTGTACCAGTAGTTGATCGTCCGCTGGATCAGATCAAAATCGATGCCGCCCTGGGCGCGCACGTCGCCATTTGGGTCGAGCTTCTGAAGCTCGGCGGACCGCTTGATGATGCGATCCATCCCTGTCTCGCCCACGAACAGGTGGTGAGCCTCTTCGGTGAGCATGAACTGTGTCGTCCGCGCGAGCGGGTCGAAGCCGCTCTCCGACAGCGCCGCAAGCTGATACTTGCCGTCGCGATCCGTGAACATCGTGAACGCGAAGAACGACAGCCAGTGATCGCACGGCTGGTTGAACGCGCCGAGGATCCGCGGCTTGTCGGCGTTCCCGCTGCGGCGTAGCAACAATTCGTCGGCCTCGTCACGACCATCGCGGCCGAAGAACTTGTGCAGCAAGTAGACCATCGCCCACAGATGGCGCCCCTCCTCGACGTTGACCTGAAAGAGATTGCGCAAGTCGTAGAGGCTCGGTGCGATGTGTCCGAGTAGGCGCTGCTGCTCGACGCTGGCTGGCTCTGTGTCTGCCTGGGTGACGATGATCCGTCGCAGCGCGTTGCGGTGTTCTCCGGGAACGTCCAGCCACGCGGGCTTGCCGGCATCATCGCCAGCCTTGATCGTCGCTGGTCCGTTGCCGGGATCGAGGAAGATGCCCCAGCGGTAGTCGGGCATCCGCACATAGTCGTAGTGCGCCCATCCGCCGGGATCGACCGAGACGGCGGTGCGCAGGAAAACCGGCTTGTCGGCGAAGTCGCTCGGCCCCATCTCGTTCCACCAATCGAGATAGCGGGGCAGCCAGCCTTCGAGTGCGCGCTGTAGCTTCGCGTCCTCGGACAATCCGACGTTGTTCGGGATCTTGCCGTTGAGATCGACGTTTACGCTCGTCATGGATGCTCGCTCCCCTTTCGCGGCCGGCCGAACTCGCCTGCGGCCGCCGATGTCACACCCGACTCCAATCGAACTGCGGCCGTTCCGGTCGGGCGTAGAGGGTCAATGCGCCCTCGGGACCGGTGGCGTTGGGGCGGATGAAGATCCAGTTTTGCCACGCCGAAAGACGTGCGTAGATCTTGCTATCCGGGGTCTCGGGGCCGGCGAAGCGGAGGTTCTGCTCCATGCCCGTCAGCGCGTCGGGGGACAAGCTCGCGCGTTCTTCGATGGCGATCCGCGTGTCGTCGTCCCAGTCGATGTCGTCGAGCTTGACGGTGACGAGCCCCGCCTCATCGCCCGCTTCCGCATCGAGCAGCTCTCGACGACCGACGAGCGCGTCGAGCTGGGGTTTCGCCCCGAGCAGACGGCACTGCAGCCGCGTGAGACCCGTGTGCATCGGCAGCGCCCCCTCGTTGAACTCTGACAGGGCGAGGTGGACCGGGCTGCTCGTGTCGTCGAGCATGTAAAGGCGATCGGACGCGAGCGCCACCTCGAGCAGGCAACCGGCGAACGCCGTGCCCTTGTCGGCGAACGCAAAGAACGAACGGCTGGTGTTGTCCATTCGCCGCAGGACGCGGCCCATGTGCAGCATGACCTCGCGTACGAACCAGTGATCGCGTGCCTTGATGAGCGCGGCATCGTGGGCCTGCGCGCAGCTCGGATCACCGACAACACGCACGGCTACGAGGCCGACAAGCATGTGATTGACGCGCAACTGGAGAAGCGCATCGTCCAGCTCGCGAAACGCCCGCAGCGCCCACACGTCAGCGCCGGCACGGACGATCGCATCCGCGCCGCGCTCGACAAGCGCGACATCATCTGGAGTTGGCCCGTGAATCGTGAGTGATGCCGTCCGCGTCGTATCGTCCCAGGTGAGCTCGACGTGCCGATACTTGCGACCGTTCGAGGTTCGCTCGGGGTGCAGGGCATCGAGCGTCACACCCTTGCGCTCCCCGGTCGGCAGGTTGGCGCTCGCCGCAGTGACGAGCGCCTTGGCCCGCTCGAGCACCTTCTCGTCGAACTTCGAGCGCGGGAAGATGGCGTCGACAAGGCCCCACTGGACGGCTTTTTTGCCGCGGATGCCCTCGGCCGTGGTGCTGAACACGTCGGCGCGATCGCGACGAACCATGCGTTTGTCGACGAGGCGCGTGAGACCACCGGTGCCGGGGAGCACACCGAGCAACGGGACCTCGGGAAGACTCACCGCCGAGTTGCCGTCATCTTGGAGGTAGATCTCTTTGCACGCCAGGGCCAGCTCGTAGCCTCCGCCGGCGGTGGTGCCGTTGCACGCGGCGACCCAGGTCTGATGGCTCGCCGCGGTCGCTTCCTCGAGTTCGCAACGGGTCTCGTTGGTGAACTTGCAGAAATTCACCTTCCAGGCGTGGCTCGAGGTCCCAAGCATGTGGATGTTGGCACCGGCGCAGAACACTCGATCGTTGGCGGATGTCAGGACAACGACACGCACCTCGGGGTGCTCGAAGCGCATCCGGCGAACAATGTCCGCGAGCTCGATGTCGACGCCGAGATCGTAGGAGTTGAGCTTGAGTTCATAGCCATCGCGCAGCGGCGCGGCTGGATCGACCGCCATCGCCACGCGGGCGATCGGGCCCTCGTAACTCACTTTCCAGTGATGATACGACCGGGGTTGAACCTCGAAATCCACTACTGGGTTCGGCGCGGTCGCGTGCGAGTGTCCGCCCGCCGACGCGTGGGCAACGTCCTGCATCTCGTGACGAAGCTAGCAGAGCCGCGGCAGGACAAGCCGTGCGTCAACCGGGTGTCGAGCGTGAACTGAGCCGTGCGGACGCGCACGATTTCTAGGAAAGCTCCGCTCGATTCGCACGTGCTGGAGCGAGCTCGCGCGAAGCGAAGTGCGGCGCAACGATCGCCTGCGGGCCGACGATGGAGCGCGCCACCAACGATTGTGTGGACGCGCACGAGCGTCGACACGGTGCGTCGGGGGTGACGACCCGCGTTCGTCTCGCAAAAATGCGAGCGATCGCGCAGGAGTCGGCAGCGTCAGCGCTAGCTGGCAGCGTCAGCGCTCGACGGGGCGCGGCTGCGGCGTCCCCGGCGGAGGAACCGTCGTCGGGGTGCTAAGCGACGCACCCGATGGCGACGAAGGCCGCGGAATCGTAGAGCCGCCGCTCTTCTGCGGCAGCGAGGCGTTCGCTCCCATGTGGCACTGCCCCTGAAGCGTCCCGCCCTCCTCGATGAGCAATGAGCGGACGGCGATATCGCCCTGCACGTGACCTCGGCTCGTGATCACGAGTTTGCCCGAAGCACTCACGCGACCCTCGACCTTGCCGGCAATCACTACTGCCGGGCCTGAGATGTCGCCGCGGACAATCGCATCGCCAAGGATATTGATGTCTCCGCCGGCGTTTATGTCGCCCTCGACCGCGCCGGCGACCGTGAGCGACGACGCAGTGGTGATGTTGCCCTTGATGGTGGTGTCTTCGGCGATGAAGTTGGTCGGGCTCGACATCGTGGCCTCGCAGGGGCTACCGAGTGTACTCGGGTTTCTCGACCGGATCTATGGGTGATACGGGTCAGCTCTGCCCGACGAGCCAGACCACAACTTCGACGTGATTGGTCTGCGGCAGGGTGTCGAAGCCGCGCGCACCGATCACCTTGTAACGGCCGTGTTCGCCCGTCAGCCGGCGAAGGTCCTCCACCAACGAGGTAGGTGAGCAGCTCATGAGGTGGAGCCGAGACGCGCGAACGTCGTTGAGCTGCGTGCACACAGTCGGACCCAGCCCACCTCGCGGTGGGTTGGCGACCACGAGGTCGGGTGGTCGTTGGCCGGACGCCAACATCCGCGCCAGGAACTCCTCGACCAGCTGCGGCTCGATCCCGAGGGTGCGCGCGCTTTCCGGGAAAGACTCGCACGGGATGACTTCGTGGAACTGACGACGGAGCAACTGCGTCGTTACTCCCGCACCAGCGTAGAGATCAAACGCCACCCGGCCGTGAACGGCCCCGCCCGCGGGTACACGGACCAAGTCGTGGTACGCCGCGGCGGCGACGTGCGGGTTGGGTTGGAGAAATCCAAGTGGGCCGACGTGGGTGAACACCTCGCCAAAGCCAAGTTGCAGCGTCTGTCGGCCCCGCAGCGGGCGTAGGCCGATGCCGCGCATGTCGTTGCCACGCGCCGAGTTGACACCCCAAGCGACGCCCGCCGGTCGCTCGAGTCGGGCGGCGAGGTCGTGCACGCGCGTAAGTCGAGGATCGGCCGTGATGAGGGCGACCACGGTATTGCCGTGCCCGTCGGTTTTGAACCAGGCGTAGCGGAGATCGCCTTCACCGTCGGCCTCATCGTAGGGGACGACCAGGAGGTCGCTTGCGACATCCGCCACCTCGTCGGCGCACGCGGCGATATCGGGGTGATCGACGAGGCATCCCCGCATGTCCGCGACGCTGTGGGTTCCGCGCATGAAGCTTCCGAGGATCACCTCACCAGGGGACCCGGAAAACACGCGCTTGCTCGAGTGGCGGTAGCCGAGGCCGCTGGGGTCCGACACCAGACGATCGACCAGGAGTCCCCATGTGCGCTCGAGATCGCGGCGCTTGAGCTCGCGCTGGCTCGCCAGATCCATGTCCATCAGTGCGCAGCCACTGCAGCGGCTGTGGTGGGGACATGGAGCGGTGCGCCGGCCGGGGTGGGTGTTGCGCCGCGTCACCACCGACGCATGCGCGCGCGGACGCTGGCGGCTAACATAGTCGATTTCGACGTCACCGGTCTCGCCGGGCAACAGGCCGGCGACGTGGAGCTCCATGCCGTCGACGCGCGCCACGCCGTCGCCGTGCTTGGACAGCGTCTCCGCCATGACGGTGAGGGTGTCGCCGGGCTTCATCGGGGCAGGGGGCCGACCATACCGAGGTCGGCGAGCTCGTTGAAGTAGCGCGGAAAAGTCTTGGCAACGCATCCCGGGTCCGCGATCTCGACCCGGCCTGCGAGGCTAAACGCCATCGCCATGCGGTGATCGCCGTAGGTTGCGATGCGCACATCGCTCCGTGGTCCACTCGCCGGGGGCGTGATGAGTAAGCCGTCCGCCTCAACCTCGACGTCGGCGCCCAACCGACGCAGTTCCGTGGCCGCGGCCTCAAGGCGATCGCTCTCGTGGTGGCGGAGGATGCCAACGCCTCGGATTCGAGTGGGTCCCTTCGCGAACAGGGCCACCACCGCAAGGGTGAGGGTCATATCTGGCATGTCGGAGAGGTCGAAGTCGCCGCCCGACAACATGCGCCCACGCACACAGGTGCGATCGGCGGTTTGGAGCACGTTGGCGCCCATGTGGCCGAGGATGTGGGCGAAGGCCGCATCGCCTTGCATGCTCTCGGCACCCAGGTCTGCGATCTCTGCCGTGGTGCCGTGGATCGCCGCGAGCGCGAGAAAGTAGCTCGCCGCCGAGGCGTCGGGCTCGATGGTCAGCTCGCGCCCCTGCAACGCCCGCGGCTCGACGACGATCGTTTGCGCGTCTTGCCAGCCGACTTCAGCTCCAAACGCGCGCGCCTGCGCCAACGTCATGTCGACGTAAGGGCGCGCGGGCGTGCCCTGCTCCAATACGATCCGAGTCGGCGCCTCGGCGTGCAGGGCCGCGAACACCAGGCCGCTCACGAATTGCGAGCTCGCCGGTCGTGGGAGTCGGATCTGCCCGCCGCGCAGGGGCGTAACGGCCGGCCCGATCTGCACCGGGAGCGCGCCGGGCAGACCGAGCTCGGTGATCACGGCGCCCTGCTGGCGTAGCAGCGAAATGAGCAGGTCCATCGGGCGTTCGCGCATACGCGGACTGCCATCGACACGCGCCTCGCCCGCCGCGTTCGCCAGCGCGGCGAGCAGGAATCGCGCGACAGTTCCCGCGGTCCCGACTTCGATCACTCGCGGACCGGCGAAGCGCCACGGTGCGCCGTGACCATCGATCACAAGCTCGGGCCCCACCTCCTCGATCGAGATGTCGAGCCCGCGCAGGGCGGCACACATCAGGCGGGTGTCCTCGGCGTCGAGCCAACCGCGCAGGCGCGACTGCCCCTGCGCCAGTCCGGCCAGGAGCAGCGCGCGGTTGGTCATGCTCTTGCTGCCCGGGATCCGCGGTCGGATCTCTGGTTCGGTCGGCGGGGTGATCGCCACTTCCGGGAGCGCAAGCCAGGTGCTCGACACCATGACAGCGCTCGGACGATACCATCGGCGTGCGTCCGCGCCGCGGGAGAACGGTCGCTTTCGCTCCGCGCGCAGCCGCGGCCCTCAAGTGGGCCTGCCCGCCGCCGATATCGCGAACGTGTCGGGTCGACCCAAGCTCGCCGTGATGCAGACCCCCGGGGCCACCGCGGTCGCCGACCCCCGCATACATGAGGACCCGCGCAGGGGCGACGACGACGCTGCCCGGGTGGGTACCACGCTGCAGGGGACCTATCGCATCGTCCGCAAGATCGCCGAAGGCGGCATGGGCACGGTCTACGAGGCCAGCCATACGCGCCTGCAGCAGCGGTTCGCGGTGAAGTTCCTCGAGCCCTCGCTTGCCCGCGACGCGGAAGCCTATGCCCGCTTCCGTCAGGAGGCGGAGATCGCTTCTTGTCTCGCGCACGACGACATCGCGCAGGTGTTCGACTTCAACGTCGACGACCAGGGCAATCCTTACATGGTGATGGAGCTCGTCGATGGGGTCACCCTCGATCGCTGGGCGGAGCGTCGCCGTGTCACGCCGAGCGAAGTCCTGATGATCTTCGGTCCCCTGTGTTCGGCGCTCGGTGCTGCCCACGCCGCCGGAATTGTCCACCGTGACCTCAAGCCCAGCAACATCGTTGTGCGCAGCGGCGGAGGCGAGCTCGGGGTCAAGCTACTCGACTTCGGCATCAGCAAGATGAAGTCAGCCGGCGATGGGATGACGCGCGCGAACGTCATCATGGGCACGCCGAACTACATGAGCCCGGAGCAGGCATCGGGTAACACCAACTCCGTCACACCGATGACGGATGTGTTTGCGCTTGGGGCCATCCTCTACGAGCTTCTCAGCGGGCGGCGGGCTTTCGATGCCACTGGGACGCCGGCGGTGCTTCACGCGATCGTCTACGAGCAACCTCCCGCGCTCGCAATCATGTGCCCGGATCTCCCGCCTGGCGCGATCGCGGTGGTGGAAAAGTGCCTCGCCAAGAACCCAACCGATCGATTTCGCGATGCGCCGTCGCTGCTCGTTGCACTCGAAGCGGCACTCAAAGTGGCGGTGCGACGTGCACCCGAGCCTGTCGCCGTCGAACCGGAGGTGGTGCGCGCGAGCAGCCCGCTACCGTGGATTCTCGGCTGCCTCGCATGCGCAGCGCTTGGAGTCGGGGCGACGATCGCAGTCTCGCCCGGCGCGCCGTCGGTCGAACCGGTCGCCGTGGCCGAGGTCGCGAACGCGCCGGCCAGCACGGCCGAGCGCGGGGTGGCGCCTGAGCCTTCGTTCCGGCAGGAGCTCGCCACACCCGGTGCGCTGCTGCTCCAAACCGGTCATCAGCTGTACCGCGCGGACGCACGCGGTCTCAGTTACTGGTCGGATCCCGAGGCCGAGACAACGATGCGGCCACTACCGACGGCTGCAACCGTCGCATCCCTCGGTCGCGGGCGGGGTGGTGAGGTCCTCGTCGGCCAAACGGATGGCACCGTGAGTCGGTGGGATCGCGAGCTGCGCGACGAGCCTTGGCAGCAGCGCTTCGGCAACAAACCCATCCATCACCTGGCCGGTGCCGCTGGATATCTCGCCCTGGCTGTCGGCAACGAGGTTCAGCTCGTCCACGGTGAAACCGGAAAAATCCTGCGAACAATCACCGCCGAGAGCCCGGCGGTCGCCCTCCTGTTCCTGCGCCACCCCAACGAAACCCTCGTCATCGTTCGTCGCGACGGTGTGGAGCTCGTCGATGCCGATCGCCGCAAGACGCTCGGCGTCGCGCCGTTGTCCGCGATCGCGATGCGTGCCGAGGTCACGGGGGATCCGCCCGAGGGGGCGGCGGAGATGTCCATCGACTTCGTCCAGGGCGATTGGGTGGTGCAGCGACGGTTTCGCGTGCATGTTCCGCGGCGCGGTCAAGCCCCGCGACTCGAGCCGGTCGGCCAACGCCGCCTATGAGCTCCGCCCCCACGCGGGGTGAGTCACCGATAGTCGGCGACCAGGGCATCGATGAGTGCGCGCCCGCGATGTCCCCACACCGGATGGGGCACGCGACAGGCCTCGTCGGCGAGAAGGTTGGCCGCGGTTGACGTCGTGATTCCGTCGGTCGCCGCGCGGGTGAGGACCCGCTTGGTCACCACAAACACCGCGTTGTCCCACTGGTGCCCGAAGTGGCGCTCAATCGCTGGATCCCGGTCCAATCGACCGTATTGCTCGTTGGCGCAGTTGACGATGCCCATGCGATTGGCGACGAAGTCGGGGACGTAGACGATCCCGCGGTCGGCCAACAGTCGGTCGTCGCGACCATCGTCGAGGAGTTGATTGTTGGCTGCACCGCACACGATCGGCGCCTTGAGGAGTGGGATCGTGGACGGATCGAGCACTCCGCCGAGGGCGTTGGGCGCGAAGATGTCGCCTGGTTCGGCGAAGATCGACCGATCTCTCGGGTCCGTCACCCGGAGCTCCACAGTGGCGGCCGGCCAGCGCGAGCGCAGCTCATCACAACGCTCGGCCGAAATATCGGCAGCCACGACCTTGGCAACGGCGCGGGCAACCAGCTCATCGATCATGAAAGCGGCGACGTTACCGACCCCCTGCATGGCGATCGTCTTGCCGCGGAGATCGCCGCGCCCGGTGTGATCGAGTGCGGCCTCCATCGCACACACAACGCCCTTGGCCGTCGATTCCGAGGGATTGCCGCTGCCGCCGACTTCGGGCGGCACGCACGTTACGTAACGCGTGGTTTCGAACACCGACGACATGTCAGCTGGACCGGTGCCGACATCCTCGGCGGTGATGTACAGGCCCCGAAGTGTCGTGGTGAATCGACCGTACTCGCGATAAAGCGTGCGGCGATAGCCGGGATCGCGCCACGGTGAATCCGGCTTGCGAACGATGATGCCCTTGCCGCCGCCCCACCACAGCCCGGCCAGCGCGCTCTTGCGCGACATTCCCAGGGAGAGCCGCAGGCCATCGCGCAAGAAGTCTTCGAAGCGAGGGTACGGCCAATAGCGCAGCCCACCGGCAGCTTGGCCGCGCACCGTGGCGTGGACGAATGCGCCGAACACCGCGCCGGTCTCGGGGCCCAGCGCCAGGACCACGGCTTCGTGTCGATGCACATCGCGCTCGTCTTGGGTCATCCAGCGTGCGATGGATTCGAGCCATGCGTTGTCGGTGGCCATCGCATCGTGCGCGGGATCCCAGCGCAGCATCGCCTTACCGTCGTGTGCGCGGAGGCGTTGGGCGATCGCGTCGAGGTCGAGGTCGAGCAGCTCGGACATGGCCGCGGTGTAGCAGAGCTCGCGCGGTCGGGGAACGCCCGGTCGCAGCGGCTGTTAGCCCTGCAACCGCTGGAGCTCCTCGGGATCGGCTCGGGTCACTGCGATGGACCAGCCGATCCTAGAGCTCGAGCAGTCGGTGGTCGCGCACGAGATGGCCTGCGTGACGTTGGCCGTGTTATGGAGGTCGACGTGTCGTTCTCGCGCTGGGCGGCCGTGACCGTCGCGATCATCGGGGCATGTTCCGACCCAGGACTCCCGCCGTTGACGCAGTCCCCAGGGCGTGCCCAAGGGGACGCTGCGGCCGCGATTGCCCCGGCGCCCGACGACGTCGACATCGAGATTACTCCCGGGGAAATCCGCTGGCGCGGGCGCAAGCTCGGGCCCACACGCCCGGCCCGCGCGCCCGGCGTGCTCGACAGTGAATTGCGTCCGACCTACGCCGTTGCAGATCTGGAGACTGCGATATCCGAGCTCACCGCGGGCGAGAGTCCGACGCTTCGCGTCGCGCCGGACACGACGGTCGCGAGCATCCGCAACGTGATCGCATCGCTTCCTGCCTCGGGCGACCTTCTCGTCGAGAAGGTCGCGGAGTCGAAAGTCGAGGTTCGCATCTATGGCGCCAAGGCGCCCACGGGCCTGCGAATCCGTTGGACTGCCGCGGGGATACAGCTCGTCGACGGCCCGCGCCCACCTCTGCCGGCCCGCGATCTCCACGAACTTGCGCCGACCTTCGTTGCACTTGGTGATCGCAGCGCGCGCGAGCTCGTGCTCGAACTCGACGACACCCACAGTGCCGGCGATCTGCTCGCGATACTACGGGCGATCGCTGGCGCCGGACACTCGGCGGTACGCGTCGGCCTCGCGATGGAGCACGCGCCCTGCCTTGATCCACCGCCGGGCATGGTGTGCATTCCTGGCGGCCGGGCCATCGTCGGCGACGACGACGGGCCCGCGGAAGACCGGCCCCGTCGTGAACTGGCGATCTCGACCTTCTACGTCGATACCAACGAAGCGACAATCGCCGAGTACGACGCGTGCCATGCCGCCGGTGTGTGCCCCAGGCGGATCAATCGAACGCAGAAGATCATGGCCCCATTCGTGGGTGCTGATCAGCCCGCGATGCCACTCAACTGGGAAAACGCGGCCCGGTTTTGTGCATGGGCCGGCAAACGACTGCCGAGCGAGTGGGAGTGGGAGAAAGCCGCGCGCGGACCCGACGGCGACGCGTATCCGTGGGGAGACGAACCGCCGACGTGCGCGCGTGCGCAGTATCGCGAGTGCGCGCCGATCGGTTGCCGACCGTATCCCGGCAAACAGCACCGCTGGGATTGCAATGAGCACGCAACGAAGCGCGTGGGTAGCTACCCCGCCGGGCGCTACGGGCTCTTCGACATGGCCGGCAACGGCTACGAATGGACCGCCACTGCGGGGGTCGCAGATGTCACCGCGTGCGGCCCTGCCTGTGCAGGTCGCGATCCTCTGGGTCCGTGCGACGGGGCGTTTCCGTGTCGTGAGGCGCCCATGCGCATCTTGAAGGGTGGATCATGGTACTGGCCGGCCGCCCGCTTGCGTGGCGCGCACCGTCGGCTCGAGAAAATCGTCACCGGGTCGCATCGGCTTGGCGCCCGTTGTGCGACGTCGAACGGGTTTCTAACGGCATTTCCGCCCGCGTTCTTGGTCGAGGGTCGGGCTTTATTGGATGCACCGTCGCCGCCCACGGCAGCCGAGCGCTCGACCGCGTCGTCGGTCGTGGCCGACGTGATCGCAGACAAGCCGATCTGCAAAGAAGACGTGCGCAAGGCGTGGGGCGTCCAGCTGCGCGGCGGGCGGTCCGAGTTGCACTGCCGCGATCCGTTCCCCTACCTCGAGTCCAACGAGTCGCGTGCGCACCTGTGGATGCCCTACCTGGCCAACATCGGCGGGGGCTACGTTGGCGTAGGCAGCGACCAGAACTACAGCTTCATCGCCGTGGCTCGTTCGCGATGGGCGTGGGTGATCGACTACGACCCGCGGGTGGTCGACCATCACTTGCGCATGCTGGCGTTCATTCGCCACGCGGAAACCCGCGAAGCGTTCATCGCCCTATGGTCGGCCGCGGGCGCGGGTGAAGCGATCGAAATCCTCGAACGGGAATACGCGGGTTCGCCCGCGCTGGCCAAGCTCCGTCGCGGATACCAGGCCACCCGCGAGCGCATGCACGCCTACTTCATCGGTCAGCGCGAGCCGATCCCGCGCTGGAACCGGAGCAGGCGGGGCGCCGAGGGCGAGCTCGACGGGGTGCCGTTCGGCTGGTTGCGCAGCGACGCCAGCTATGCCTACGTGCGCACGATGGCCGCCCAGGGGCGCCTGGTGGTGCTGCCTGGCGACCTGCTCGGCGGCGAATCTCTCTCAGGGATCGGCGCGGCGGCGCGGCGCCTGGGCGTGCCCATCCGCGTCTACTACACGTCGAATGCCCCGAGCTCGTGGGGTGGTCAGATGACGGCGGCGTACCGCGACAATGTCCTCGCGCTACCGTTCGACCGGCACACCCTCGTCCTTCAAACGGCGGGCAAAGGTGGGTTTCGCCAGGCTGGGCACTGGCACTACAACGTGCAGTGGGGCCGTCATTTGCAGGAACGCCTGCGTTTGCCCGGGTACGACACGTTGCCGAAGATCATGTTCGAGCGGATCGCGAGCCATCACGGGGATTTGACCGTGCTCGGTCTGCCGGCGCGGTAGGCCACGCCGGTTCTCAGCCCTCGGGCGCGATCGTCTCGCACGTCTGCGCGACCGCTTCTGCGAGTGCATCACCAAGCACCATCTCGTAGACCTCGATCGGGGCCGCCGGGGGCGGCCATCCACCGCCGCCACCCGCCGTGATGTCGCCGACCGAGGTTGGCGGCTTGCCGAACGCGCCCATGAACTCGTCAAGGCGCGGGTACTCGGCCTCGCACGGTGACTCCGGATCGATCATCCCACCGGTGAGAATGCACATGTCCCCACCGCAACCGGCCTTCGCCGCGCGAACGATGTCGGCGAGGGACGAGGCACTCTCGGGCGTGATGTCGGAGGTGTCCGTGAGGAAGAAAAGCAGGAGCACAGCTCCCTTGTCGCGGAGAAATCCCGCGTTGTATTCCGCGTTGGCCGGATGAAACGGGTAGGCGGCCGCGGCGGAGAGCAACTCCACCTGGTCCACCTGCGGGCTATCGGCATCGGGCAGGGTTGCCGCGGTCGAGAACCACTCCGAGAGCTCGTCGGGCGCCTCCTCACCGGTGACGATCGAGAAATACCGGAGACCATCGTGCTCGTAGAGGCGGCCCTGATCCCCGTTGGTGCCGTTGTGCCCCTCCGACGGTGGCGTGAAGCCGCCGGGATACGGGTCCGCGTCGGTGACGCACATGAAGTTCGGCCAGCTGCCGGTTCCGGCGCCGGTCCAGAAGCCGCCCTGGGTTGTGATCCCGACATGAAGGTCGGTGCCAACCGGAAGACGCTCGACCATCACGTCGACGAAGTACGGGAAGACCTCGGCCAGCGCAGCTTGGTGGGCGATCATCGAGCCCGAGTTGTCGATGATGAACAAGACGTCGACAGCGGAGCAGTGGCAATCGGGATCGTCGGCGTCGCAGGTACCCGCGCCGCCCTCGCCCGCGTGGCCGACATCGAGTTTGGGGCCATTGCCGTCGCCGCCCGGCGCGGTTCCGGCACTTGCGTCGTTTCCACCCTCGGCGGCGCCGCTATCGTCGCCGGGTACGCCGTCCGTCGAATCGCCAGTACCGTTGCTCGCCCCACCGCTAATACCGCTGTCGTTGCGGGGCGCCACGACGCAGGCAGCGAGCGCGACGCTGGCTAAAAGCGGCGCCAGGCACGAAATGACGAGGCTGGTTCGATGCATGGGAAAGGGGGGTCAGCGCCGCTCGAACGATCGCGAAAACGACCGGGGGGTATCGGGGACAATGGCGAGGCCGGCGCTGACACCCTCGGTGTTGCCGCTCAGCCCAATCGCGATCCCGAGGGACGACAGTGGCAGCCAGGCGTTGGGGCGCGGTACGATTTTCCGTTCGGGAGCCCTGAGTAATTGTCCGCTGAGCTCACACCGATGGAGCTTCTGCTCGCCCAAGGGCTCCCGCGGGACATCGTCGATGAGCGGCGCGCCCTCGCTGCCGTGGAACGCGCCCTTCTCGGGCGCCCATCGACCCCCAATCGTATCGGTCGCTACTCCCTGCTGCGGCGGGTCGGCAGCGGTGGCGGGGGCACGGTGTTCGCGGCCTACGATCCCCAGCTCGACCGGCCGGTCGCGGTGAAAATCGTGCGAGCCCGGCCCAATGATCCGCCGTGGTCGGCCGATCAAGGTTTCTTGCACGAGGCCCTGGCCCTGGCCCGCCTCGATCACCCCAACGTGATCGCGGTCCACGACGCCGGTCTGCTTCAGCCGCACGAGCTTGAGGTCATCGACGGCCCGACGGACACGCCGCCTAGCGACGCGCCGCCGGGCGCCTACGTCGTGATGGAGCTGGTGGAGGGGATTACGCTGCGGCAGTGGCTGCGATTCCGATCGCGAAGCTGGCGCGAGGTCGTGCCCACCCTGCTGGCAGTCGGTCAAGGGCTCGCGGCCGCCCACGCCGCCGGTGTGATCCACCGCGACGTCAAGCCGGACAATGTCCTCGTCGGCGTCGACGGCCGTGTTCGGGTGGTCGATTTTGGGTTGGCGGAGCTCGAACAGGGCGTTGTATCCCCACGTGGCGCAGGGTTGCGGAGTGCGTCGGACTCTGGGATCGCGGGCACGGCCAGCGCGACCGGCCCCCGGGTGGTGGCCGGCACGCCGGGGTACATGGCGCCCGAACAACATGCGGCCGAGCCCGTGGACGCGCGCACCGACCAATATGCCTTTTGCGTGCTCTGCTACGAGGCGCTCTACGGGTGCCTCCCGTTCGCCGGGGAGTCGCCCGACGAGCTGGCCCAGGCCAAGCGTGCGGGGCCGCCCGCCCAGCCGCCGAACAACTCGGTCCCACGGGCCCTGTTCGCGGCGATCCAGCGCGGCTTGGCTGCGGATCGCGAGGGTCGCTACGGATCCCTCGCACCGCTGCTCGACCGGATGAAATCCGTGGTGCATCGCCGCCGCCGTGCGTTCATCGCGGCGGTCAGCCTCACGGTGGGATTCGGCGCGGCGGTGGGGGCGTTTGCTGCGACTCGGCCGACGGCCGATCCCTGCGATCAGCGGGAGCGCGTTGGCCGTGTGTGGAACAATGCCCGGCGAGCGGAAATTTCGGCCGCCGTGGGCACGGCCGAGTCGAGCTATGCCCAGACGGCGTGGCAAACCGTCGAGCACGTGGTGGACGATTACACGACTCGATGGGGGACAGCTCGGGCCGAGGCGTGCCGGATCTCGCGCGCCGAGGGGGGCGTCGATCGGCCGCTCGCGTGCTTCGACGTTCGACTTGAGCAGGTGGACGCGTTGCTGTCCGCGTTGGGTTCGGTGGACCCGACCGCGCTCGAGCGGTCGATCGCCCTGGCCGACGCGCTGCCTCCCATCGAGGCGTGCGTTGGAATCACCGAACCCGATGATCCCGATCGATGGTCCGTCGAACGCGAGATCGCCAGTGCACGGCGCGCCACCGCGCTCGGGCAGTTTGGCGAGGGCGAGCGCGGCGCGGCGGCGGCGGCCGAGGTGGCGCGGCGTCGCGAGTGGTGGTCGCTGTTCGCCGAAGCCACCCTCGTGCACGCCGATGCCGCCACAGAGGAGGGCCGGCCCCAGGAGGCCGAGGGTTTGTTGCACACGGCGTGGGTTGCGGCCCAACGCGCGGGCACCGACGAACTCATCGCGCGGATCCTTACCGAGCGCGTCCAGGTGCTGGGGCGTGGCCTCGCCCGTTACGACGAGGCCGAGCGGACGGCGGAACTCGCGACGGCATACCTCGCGGAGCGACGTGCCG
>CADEGN010000120.1:13585-22492 GCA_902826865.1 uncultured Myxococcales bacterium | reverse complement strand
CCGGGCAGTTTTGCCGTGCGTGGCGGGGTCATCGACGCCTACTTGGCGAGTGGATCGCAGCCGGTGCGGATCGAATGGTTCGGCGACGAGATCGAACGCATCCGCGGCTTCGATCCGCAGAGCCAACGCAGCGAACGCGACCTCGAACACTGCGACGTCATCCCCGTCTCCGACGCGGTCGTCACCGCGCCCGTCGGTCTGCGCCAGCGCGTGCTCGGTCTTGCCGACCAGCTGGCCGCCCCGACGACCAAGGTCAAGGCGATCCTCGAGACGCTCGAGACCGGTCGTAGTTTCTTCGGCATCGATGCGCTCGCGTCGGTGCTCCACGCCGGACTCGACCCGATTTGGGCCTATCTACCCGCCGGTGCGCGCCTTGTGGTCGACGAGCCGACGGCGATCCTCGGCGCGGCAGCAGAGATCGACGCGGCGTTGATCGCCGAGCACGGCCGCGCGGTCGGAGACCGCCGATTGGTCGCCGCGCCCGAGGCCCTGGCGATCGACGCCACCGACATCGGTGATCTAGTGGCCGAAGCGTGGGCTGTGATCGAGCGCCTCAGCGACGACGCCGAGACGACCACGCGGGCGCTCGTCGAAGTGAGTACCGCCAGCGAGGATCGGCTGCTCGCAGAGATCGGGGCGGCCCGCGGTCGCAAGCGCGGCGAGTTGCTGGCTCCGGTGTTGGCCCGGATCGCTGGCTTGCCCCAGGCGCAGCGGCACAGCGTCGTTGTTGCCTCGCCGAATCTCGTCCACGCCGAGCGCATGGTCGCGCTCTTCGTCGATCACGGCGTGATGATCGATCCGCCCCGCCCGGTGGCGGATGTGCCGGCCCTGCTCACGACCCCGGGCGACGGGGGCCCGCCGCGGATTGCGGTGGTTGCCGGCGAGCTCTCGGAGGGTTGGAGCTCCGAGGACGACCGCACGTTGGTGCTGTCTGAGGCCGATATTTTCGGGCCGATCGCCCACCGCAGCAAGCCCAAGCGGCGCAAGACGGGCGTCGCCGGGCTCGGGCAGTTGGCGATCGGCGATTACGTCGTGCACGTCACCCATGGCGTTGGGCGCTACGCCGGGCTCGCCCAACTCGCGCTCGGCGGCGGGGTTGCGGCCGACTACGTGCTGGTCGAATACGCCGGGAGCGATCGGTTGTATCTGCCGGTGGTTCGACTCGGCGAGATCGAGCGCTACGTCTCGGCCGAGGCCAAACCGCCCAAGCTGGACAAGATGGGTGGCCAGTCGTTCGCCACCAAGGCGGCGAAGGTCAAGGCCGAGGTCAAACAGATCGCCGAGGAATTATTGCAGGTGTATGCCCAGCGTGAGGCGCTTGGCGGCCATGCCCACCCCGACGGCGGGGAGGTTTACCGGGAGTTCGAGGCCACGTTCCCGTTCGAGGAGACGCCCGACCAACTCGATGCCATTACCGCGACCATGAGAGACCTCGGTCGCGAACAACCGATGGATCGCCTGGTGTGTGGTGACGTCGGGTTCGGCAAGACCGAAGTCGCCCTGCGCGCGGCGTGTCGCGTCGCGTTGGGTGGCAAGCAGGTGGCCATCCTCGCGCCGACGACGGTGCTCGTGCAACAGCATTACCACACGTTCAAGGAGCGGATGGCACCCTTTGGGATCGAGGTGGGCGTGCTTAGCCGATTCACCGAGGCTGCCGATCGCAGTGCGACGCTGGCGGGGATCAAGGGCGGCGGCATCGACGTGGTGGTCGGGACCCATCGCTTGCTCTCCACCGACGTGCGCTTTCGCGATCTCGGGCTGGTGGTGATCGATGAGGAACAGCGCTTTGGCGTGGGCCAGAAGGAGCGCTTCAAGAAGCTCAAGACCCAGGTCGACGTCCTCACGCTCACGGCCACACCGATCCCGCGAACGCTGCACATGTCGCTGCTAGGGTTGCGCGAGATCAGCTTGGTCATGACACCACCAGGCGATCGCCTGGCGGTGCGGACCTTTGTGACGCGTCCCTCCGACACGGTGCTGCGCGATGGTATCGAGAAGGAGCTCGCCCGCGGGGGACAAGTATTCTACGTGGTTCCGCGGATCGTCGGCATCGAGGAGCACGCGACGCGCCTGCGCAAGCTGGTCCCGCACGCCCGCATTCGCGTGGCCCACGGCCAGATGCCGGGTGAGATGCTCGAGGCCGCCATGGTTTCGTTGGTCGAACATCACATCGATGTGTTGGTGTCCACGACCATCATCGAGAGCGGACTCGACATCCCGCGCGCGAACACGATGTTTGTGGCCGAGGCCGACTACTTCGGCTTGGCCCAGCTCTACCAGCTTCGCGGCCGGGTTGGGCGCAGCCGCAATCGCGCGTTTTGCTACCTGCTCGTCGAGTCGCTCGAGAAGATCCAGGCCGACGCGCGGCGTCGGCTCGAGGCCATCGCCCGCTACAGTGAGCTCGGCAGCGGCTTTTCGGTGGCCAGCCACGACCTCGAGATCCGCGGCGCCGGCGAGATCCTCGGCGCGCGCCAGAGCGGGCAGATCCAGGCGATCGGGTTCGAAGCGTACTCGCGGATCCTCGGTGAAGCGGTGGCCGAGCTGCGTGGGCAGCCGATCCTCCGCGAGAGCGACCCCGAGCTGGTGCTCGATGTGCCGGCGTTCTTGCCCGAGGCGTATGTCGAGGACACCGGCACGCGCCTCGACTTCTATCGCCGGCTGTCGGTCGCCCGCGATCGCGACACGGTGGCGGCGATCATGGACGAGCTCCGCGATCGCTTTGGTGAGCCGCCGCCCGAGGCCCGCTGCCTCGAGCACGTGATGGCGGGAAAAACGATCGGCCGCCGGGTGCACGCGCTGGCGATCGAGCTCCGCGGGGAGCGGCTTGGGGTCCGACTCGGTCCCGACACACCGTTGTCGGGCGCTTGGGCCGCGCAGCTCGCCAGCCGCACCGCTGGGCGGATGCGCCTGGCCGGGCCGGATCGGATCACGGTGAAGATCGACGGCCGCGGCGACGAAGCCCGTTTGCGCACGATGGTCGATGCGCTGGCGGAGATCGCCGCCGCACTACCTCGATGACTCAGGCTCCGCAGCTGATGGCGCGATCGACACAGGTCTGCGTCCAGGCCTCGTCGCAGCACTCTGGATGACTTGTGCATACGCAGTCGATGATCGTGGGATCATCGCACAGCGGCGTCTCGTGGGGTTCTAGGCACGGCAAGAGCTCGCACCGTCCGCCGGCGAGGGAGTACTTGATCACGCAGACTGGCGTCCACTCGTTGAGGCAGCACGCCGTGTTTAGCTGGCAGAACCCGGGCAGATCGAGGATCACCCCCTGGCAACCCGGCTCAGGATGCGGCCTGCAACAGGGCCGCGGAACGTCGGGGCACGAAGCGCCGCACTCGATCGCGATGTCGATGCAGTTGCCCGACCAGCCTTGCTCGCAACAATCCGGCGAGAGGTTGCATAGGCAGTCTTGGATCGTCGGATCGCAGATGTCTTGCTCGCAGCAAGTCGCGACCGGTGCACCGGTACTCGCCTCGCCGCTGGTGCTCGAGCTCGACCTCGGGGCGCCGCTTTCTTCGGCCCGTGTGCTCGTGCCTTCGCTGGTGCTCGGCTTGCCGTCGTCGGTGACTGCGGCGGTCTCCGTGCCTGGGCGGTCCGTCGTCGAGCCGGTGGTCGACTGGCCGAACAGCGGGTTGTCGGTGGAGCAACCACCGAGCGTCAACGCGAGCCAGCTGCAGACGGCGCGCATCAAAACATGATAGCGCAGGCGATTGGTCTGTGCGCGCGCAAGGCCGGCGAACGCGATCGGCGTGGCCTGGGCGATGGGGCGTGGGGGCGTGGCTTGGTAGTGGGCGTGGCGGCACGCGGCGCAGCTCGAGTCCCCGGGGCGCGGATCCGCTGCCGGCCGCGCGCCGTCGCGCGCCGATCGCATCGCCGGCGCGATACGCTCGCGCGCGCCGCGTTTCCGCCCAGTCGACGCGCGGATCTCTATTCTCCCCGCCGATGTCGCGTCGCCACTTTCCCCGTCTCGCCCTCGCGCTCTTCGTCGGCATGGCCGCGTGTAAGAAGGACGAGCCGTCCAGCACGTCCACCGCCACCGCGCCCGCCGGCAACGACAAGGCCCCCGCGCCCGCGCCGCCCGGTTCGAGCGCAACCCCGACCCCGAGCACCCCAACCCCGACGCCGACCGGCGCTCCGGCGCAGGGCGGGGGCGGGCCCGTCGATTCACCCGCCGTCACCGACCTCGGCGAAGTGGTAGCCACGGTGCAGATCCCAAGCGGTACCGCGGTCGCGGACGTGGCTGCGTTGGTGGACAACTTTCAGCCCGGCGCATCGTTGATGGTCTCGACCCAGGCCGGCAAAGCGCTCGGCGAGATGATCGGCACGTCGCTCGAAGGCGCCAAGCTCGATGCACCGATCGCGGTCGTCGTGGTCGACCCGAGCAAGCACCCCAAGCCGGCCGCGTTGCTCGTGACCGTCGCCGACGCCGCGAAGCTCGGCGAAAACGCCAAGGCCGCGGGGCTCGAGCTGCGCACGCGCGACGCCCTCGCGCTGCTCGGCCCGGCCGACGTCGTCGCCACGGCCGAGTCGTTCGCGTTCACCAACCTGGCGAAGCAGCCCGATCACACCGAGGTGATTGTCTATCCAAAGCCACTCATCACGGCGTTTCAGCCGCAGATCGACGCTGGATTGGCGACGCTTGCCGGCATCGCGCCGCCCGGCATGGGCCCGGGGATGGGGATGATCGCCGGGATGTACGGCGGGTTAATCAAAGGCATGGCAGAGCAGGTCACGCGCGTCGTCGTCAGCGTACGCGCGGCGCCGGGCGTGTCCGAGGTGTACCTGCGTTTCTACCCCAGCCCGGGTTCGACCTTCGCGGCGTTTGTCGGCAGCCAGCGGCCCACGGACCACGGGTTGCTCTCGCGCCTGCGTGCGACGGCGGTCTCAAACCTCGTGGCCGCGGGCAGGCTCGAGGCGGGAGCTGCCAACGAGGCCGTGCTCAACTGGGCCAGCGAGGCCATGGCGCCGTTTTTCAGCAACCTCGATGCCGCGACGCTGCGCAAGATGCTCGAGGTCTTCTCCACCACGGTCGACGGCGAGGTCGCCATGCTCGGCGCACTCGATCCGAGCAAGCCCGCAGCGGCCATGCGCATGACGATGGCCTACGGAGTGAATGATGCCGAGGCCGCGCGCACGGTTTGGCGCGACATGATGAAGATGATGGCTGGACTCAGTCCGCTCGAGACTATGGGCATGAAAGCGACCATCTCGTTCCGCGAACGCGAGTTCGAACACGATGGGATTCCGGTCGACCGCTACAGCACTACCATCGACGCCAGCGCCATGCCCGCCGCGACGGCTGCAGCCATGCAAGCCGCCGGCCAGCAGGAGTACGCCATCGCCACGTTCGACAAGCTCACGATCGTGACGGCGGACAGCGCGGCCGAAGAGGTCGGAAAAACCATCGACGCGGCCCGCGGCAAGGGCGACGCGTTTGCCCCATCCCCGGAGATTTCAGCCGCCCTCGCCGCCTCGAAGGCGCGCGGCGACAGCTTGCTCTACTACATCGGCCTCGCCGGAATGATGCCGGTCCCGGTCCCCGTCAGTGGGATTACGATGGGGATGGGCAAGCAGGGCGAGGCGCTCAGCCTGTGCATCGCTGCGCAGAAGTGACGTTCACCCCGAGCCATCGCCGTCCGCTTCGGCGGCCGTGATCGCACCGCCGACGCGCTTGACGACCGAGCGCGGATCGCTGCCCGGCATGCGACCGACGAGTCCGTTGGGACTCGTCTCGTCGGCGGCTGCAAACGGCAGGTCGGCCCCGTCGGCCGCAGCCTCGACGACGTCGAGGGCGAGCTGGCCGATGCGAACCATGCTGTCGCGCGCCAATGCCTCCGGCTCGTCGCCGACCGCGTGGTAGTCGCCGTGCAGCCCGGTGAAGAAGAACAACACGGGGATGTTCTTCTTGTAGTAGCTGGCCTGATCCGAGCGCGATGATACCGACGCCTCGTAGGTGATCGGCAGGCCGTGGGCGCCGATCCGATCGAGCATCGGCATCCACCCACCGGAGCTGCCGACGCCGCCGACGAACAGGCCCTCTTTGCCCAGGCGCCCGACCATGTCGAAGTTGATCATGGCGACGACGCGTGCGCCGCCGAACGGCGCTCCGGTCGGCGTGTCCGTGACCAGGGCCTTGCTGCCGAAGAGGCCGAGCTCTTCGGCCGCGAAATGGGCAAACACAACGGTGCGCTCGGGTGCACGCCCCGAGGTGGCGAGGGCACGGGCGATGGCCAGGACCATCGCCGTGCCGCTGGCGTTGTCGTCGGCGCCGTTGCAGACCACGTCGTTGTCGCGCGCGCGGCAAAACTGCCCGTTGTGCGCGGTGCCGATGTGATCGTAGTGGGCGCCGACCACGATGATCTCGTCCGGCTTGCTCCGGCCGGGGATCCACGCCACGACGTTGTCGGCGTCGCGCATCGTCGGCGCTTCGCGGGGGGCCAAAGATACGCGCGCACCCGCGATCACCCGTGGCAGCGCCGGTGGATCCCGCAGCGCAGCGAGCGGGCCGGTGCGCGGCAGAGCCCCCGGGCGGAGCTCGATCACCGGCAACTTGCTGGCCGCTGCGGCGGCCTGCCGGGCGCGGTCCGTGGCGTCGTCGGACGCGGGTACGTCGAGGAGGAGAACGGCCCGAGCCCCCGCGTCTCGCAGGCGTGTGAGCTTGATGCCAAGCCCCTCGGGTCGGGCCGCATCGCGACCATCGGCGGGCCCTTCGCGCAGGACCACGACGTGCCCTGCGACGGCGTCGGCGAAGGCCTTGCGGGCCGCTTTCCTCGGCGCCATGCCGTAGCCGACGTCGACGAGCTCGGACACGACGGCGACATCTTCGGCGACCGCGAGCGTGTTCATCTGCTCGGCGGCAATCGCATGGGCCGGACCGCCGAGCTCGAACCAGACATGATGGGCGCGCTCGAGCGTGCTGCCATGGGGAAACTGAAACGGCACGCGGTAGTTGGCGCTAACGGGCGCGATCGCGAGTTCACGGTACGCGGCGATGATCATGTCGGCTGCGCGGTCGAGGTTCACCCGATCGAGGGTGAATCGGCCGGCCATCGCGTCAGCGGCGAAGCGATCGACGAAGCCGAGCATCCACGCGCCATCGAGTGCCGCGGGCCGCTGCTCGGCCCGAGCGGTCGGCCGCGGGGTCGCGGCGCCACGCCTTGGTCCGCACGCGCCAAGTCCCATCGCCAGGGCCAACGCTGCGACCAGGCCAAACCTACCCGGGCTTCGCATCCCTGGGGTGCAGCCCAAGCGATCGGATCGATTCAGGCAGACCACCCGCGGAGGCTAACAGGCGGGCGCGAACTCCCGCAAACGCGCGCGCCCCGATGGGTGCAGTGCGGAGGTTTGCTATGCTGGCGCGCGTGATGGATCGCGTCGCTCGCACCCGCGTGGCGCACATCGTGGCCGCGGCCGCCTTGATGGCATGTCCGTCGCCCGAGGGCGTGCCCGAGGGCAAGCTGGCCGCGGTGGGCGGGGTGTTTTTTGGGCCCGAAGACGTGTCGGCCGAGCTCGCGCAGCTTGGGGCCTACGCGCAGCTGCGGTTCCGCGGCGAAGAAGGAAAGATGGCGCTCCTGTCGGCGTTGGTGGACGCCGAGTTGCTGGCGCAA
Source organism: uncultured Myxococcales bacterium (assembly GCA_902826865.1). Taxonomy (GTDB): domain Bacteria; phylum Myxococcota_A; class Polyangia; order Nannocystales; family Nannocystaceae; genus Xiheibacterium. The sequence goes on along the minus strand of CADEGN010000120.1, from coordinate 14,879 downwards.
GCGGCGCGCAAGCACGGGCTCGCCGACGATCCACGCGCGGACTTCAGCGTGCTCGAGGAGGAGGCGATCCTCGAGCGGACCGCCGAACTCGAGCGCAGGGTCCCGCGCGAGCGCGTCGCCGCCGATCTCCCCGCGTTGCGGGCCTACTATGACGCGCACCGAGGCGAGTTCACCCTGCCTGAGCGCCGCAGCGCCGAGGGGGTGGTGTTCAGGAATCTTGCCGCCGCCGTGGAGGCGCAGGAGGCCCTGGCCACCCTTGTGGTGCCCCTCGAACGGTTGGGCGAGGTCGTGACGACCAAGCCGCTTGCCCGCGACGACCGGGAGTATCCCGGCTTTCATCCGGCGCTCTTCGCCCCGGATCTCGCCGAAGGCGACCTCTTGCCCCGGCCGGTCTGGATCGGCGAGGGACTCCTCGTCGGGCGGGTCCATCGGATCGAGTTGGCACGCCCGGAGAGCTTCGATGACCCGGCGGTTCGTGAGCGATTGGTCGAGGCCGTGCGCGCGCCGCTGGTCGCGATCGCGCTCGCCGAGCTGGAGCTCGAGATGCGCGCGCGCTGGCCCGAGCGCCCGGGATCGGCGCAGTGACGCCGTGCGCGTCCCCGGGCGGTTGCTCCCGTGGGGGCCTGGCTGCTACACCGTAGCGAACCGGCAATGCTCCTCGTCCGTGCCTCCACCGTTTTCGCCATGGCCGTGACGCTTGGCTCTGGCACGGCCCTCGCGGGGCCAGCCAGCCAGCCAGCGCCGCGGCGAAGCGCACGGGTGCTGCTCGACGGGATCGTCGCGGTCGTCAACGACGAGATCATTTTGCTGAGCGAGCTCGAGCGCGCCAGCGGTCGCCATCCGTTGATGCGCGAGACGTTGTCTCAGATGCCGGCCAATGCCAGCCAGCAGCAGATCGCGCGCGCGCGGACGGAGGTCGAAGCGCAGGTGCTCGACGAACTGATCCATACGATGCTGTCCCGCGTCGAGGCCAAGAAGTTCGAGATCGAGGTGAGCGAGGCGGATATCGATCGCGCGCTCCCGAGCATCGCCAGCCAATACGACATCACCGTCGCCGAGCTGCGCAAGCAGGTGGAGTCGACCGACGAGTACGAGTCGTGGTCCGAGTACCGCAGCGAGCTCCGCGACCAGCTTCTCCAGCTCCAGGTGTCACGGCAACTTGCGTCATGGTCGGTCCGCGACGCCGACGTGCGCGAGCACTATCGCACCATGACCAAAGACGAGAGCGCCAAGGTTGCCGTCAAGCAGTTCACGTTCGCGCCGGCGGGAGCCGAGGCGGCCGATCGCGACCAGG
>CADEGN010000120.1:0-13575 GCA_902826865.1 uncultured Myxococcales bacterium | reverse complement strand
TTGCTCGGGCCCAGGGCGCTGCGCGCAAGCTCCGCGACGGCGTGGCGCCCGAGGCCGTCGCGAGTGAGCTCGGCATCGACGACGATCTCGCCAAGACGATCGCGCGTGGCGACGTGGCGCCCACGCTCGAAGACGCCGTGTTCGCGGCCAAGCGTGGCGCGGTGGTCGGCCCGCTGGCATCCGGGCAAGGCTACGTCGTCTACCTCGTGGTCGAGCACGTCGCCGGCGCCGCGCTGAGCTTCGATCAGGCCAAGGACCGCATCCGCCAGCAGCTCGAAGGCGAGGCGTTCCTCAAGGCCGAGAAGGAGCTGCGAGCCCAGCTCCGCGCGAAGGCCCACGTCGAAGTGCGCCTCTAGGCCGCTTGGGCGCAGGCGGTGCTTCCGCCGCATGCTTCGGGGGCGTGCGGATCAGCGCCGCGGCCCGAGGGTGCGGTGTTTGTTTCGTGGCCCCCGAAGCCCCGTCGGCAGACCCATGCCCGCGCGTTGAGCTTCGTAGTCGTCGATCGCGCGCAGGGTTGCGACGACGATTCGGTCTTCGATCTGGCGACGGAGCGTCGCGCCCAGCCTCGCCGGATCGGTGGCGTTGATCAGGATCGAGAACGCCAACATCGGCTCACCGCGCTCGGTCGTGATCGCGCCCGACAGCGCGCTGGTGTCGTCGAGCGTGCCCGTCTTTGCGCGCACGCGCTTGCCAGACAGGCGGAGGCGACTCCGCAGTGTTCCCGGTTCGCCCGCGACCGGCAGGGTATCAAGGAGGCCGCGGCCGCCGGGGGTGCCTCGCGCGGCGAGAGCGATGAGATCGACGAGCCCGGCGGTCGTCAGTCGCCCGCTGCGCGACAGGCCGGATCCGTTTTCGACGACCACACCCTCGGGGTCGTTGCCCAAGGCGGCCCAGTACGCGACCAGGATGTCACGACCATCGGTCCAGTCCCCCGGTTGCCCCGTCATCCGCCAGGCCAAGGTTCGCAGCACCTGCTCGGCGATGAAGTTGTTGGAGTAGGCGAGGCCTTGGTCGAGGATCTCGACCAGCGGCGGTGACTCGAGGCTCGCCACCGTGGTGGCGTCGGCCGGTGCGACGCCGCGCACGACTTCCAGCGGTTCGCTTTGACTCGCGGCCGCGAGCAGCTCGGCGAACACCGTGCCACACAGCAAGGCGGGGGCGTAGACGCGTCGTCGGATCTCCACGGGCGGCGAGCGGCGCGGCAAGGTTCCCGTCACCTCGACAACCGTGGCGTTGTCGCGCTCTCGCGTGCTGGCGTTCACGGTCCGGCGCCGACCCACGCGCCCGCGATTGCGCACTGTGATCGCCCGGGTGCTAGGGCGGGTGGTCACCACCAACGTGCCCCCGCGCGCGGGGGGTTCGATGCGAATCTCGACGATGTTGAAGCCGAGTGACAACGCGCTCGACAGCGGCTCGTAGGCGAGCCCAGGCCCGCCCCGATCGTAGCCCGGCGCCAGGCGGTCATCGGAAAAGGCGCTAGCGTCGACCACCAGGCGTTGGACGGCCGCTGGATCGATCTGCGGTACCACCGTGCCGACGAGCGACGCGAGATCGTCGACCGCGAGCGTCGGGTCTCCCTCGCCCACGAGGTAGAGCGCTTCGTCCGCCATCAGGACGTGGGTGTGGAACGTGTAGTCGGAGCCGAGGAGGTCGAGGGCTGCCGACGATGTCAGCAACTTTTGATTGCTTGCGGGGTTGAGTGGGCGATCACCGTAGTAGTCGAATAGGACGTGGGGCGACGCGAGATCGCGAATGTGCACCGATGTCTGCGCAGCCCCTGCCACGCTGGCGACGATGCCGTCGATCTCAGCTGCCAGGCCGGTGACGTCGAACCTGAGCAGCGCAGGCGGATCCAGTTGCTGGCGTCGGGCCTCCATCGCGGCGGACAAGGCGGCCAGGCGTTGCTCGAGCAGCTCGTCGGCGGTGGGATCACGCAGGCGATCGGGAATGATCGCGAACGACCTCGCCCGTGCGGGCGGCGGTGGGTCGTCGGCCTCGTAGTTGGCGATCTCCGGCAGTCGCGAATGAACGTCGTACCAACGCGCGGCTGTCCAAGCGATCCCACCGAGGACCGCACACGCAGCGAGGACAAGGCGGGCGACGCGAGGCACAGGCGCTCAACGCAAGGGGGGCCGGCCTTTGCGGCCCTCGGCAAGGGCGAGTCGGACGGCTTGGCGTAGGGCCGCATCGGTGTACGGCTTGCCGAGGTAGGCAAGCGCGCCCTGCCGCAGGCCCCAGTAGCGGTCCGCCTCGCGCGACATCGTGGTGACGAAAACGACGCACGCCTCGCGATCGTCGGCTTCGATCCGGCGCAGGAGCGACAAGCCGCTCACGCCTTCCAGGACCACTTCAGCGATCACGAGACGCGGGCGATGCTCGCTCCAGATGGCGAGGGCAGACGTGCCATCGCTGGCTTCATCGACGACGAGCGATCGCCCCAGCTCATCTGCGGCGGCCTGACACACCGCGGTCGCATGCGCCCGGGCGGCAGCGTCGGGATCGGCGATGAGCACGCGGGTCACCCCGCCATTGCCGGGATGTTCGACCATGGCGTTCACGCATGAACCGGCGGTGTGCGCCGCCTACACAAGCCACCGCGCGCGAGGCGGTACACGATCTTCGCCACCGCGAACGTACCCGAGCGAGTCTTGCGCGCGATCTCCTTGATGCTGTTGCGGCCGCTCAACTGCTCGAGCACGCCGAGCTCGTCGCGGCTAAACGCGTGTCGCCCGAGCCGAGCGACTTCCTCGTCGACCCGGACGAATACGTCGTCGACGCCCGGGATCTGCGGGCCCATCTGGGCGCGTTCGTCGGCGCGGCGCAAACCCACGAGCAGGGCCTCGGCAATCCGCAGCTCGGCTTTGCCGCGGGTGAGTTCGGCAACGAGCGGATGGAGGTCGTCGTTCGGCGCGAAGCTGGCGCGCCCCTGCGTCCACATCATCGCGTGACAGGCGACCTCCCGCGCCTGGGCCACGAGCGCCAGTGCGAGCTCGTCGGGTCCGATGACGCCGTCCGCCAGCAGGCGTAACCCGAGCGGACGATGGTTCGGGTCCGGGCTAGCGGCCACCCGTGACACGGCGTCCAAATCCGCCTCGGCCAAACCCGCCTCAGTTAGTTCGGTCACGAAGCGCAGGAGTTTGAACTCCTCCTCCTCGGGGAGCATTTCAGCCATGCGGATGCGCCCGCGATCGAGGTGCAACCTTACACGCGTGCTTCCGTGCTCAACGCTGAGAACACCGCGCGCGCCGTCGGCCGCGAGCAGTTCGAGCAGCGACTCGAGTCGCGTCGGTCCGAGCTCGGCCTGAAGCGTTACGCCTGACGCCAGGGTCGGCAACTCGGCGAGGTTGTTCAGCGTAGTGCTGAGGCGGCGGAGCGTGTCCGTGTCGGCTTCGAGGTCTGGGAAGTGGTGCTGGAGTGCGAGCTCGAGCCGTAGAACCGACTCTTCGACGGTTTGCCGGCTCGGGCTCGGTCGCGGCTTTGGGGCCACTTCGATGGTGTCGCGCAGCACCTTGAGCAGCGCTGGAGTCGCGAAGGGGCGCTTGAGCGACGGCAGGTTCTCCGACCCCGGAAATGGGTTCGGGTTGGCGCGCGAAACCAGCAGTACCCCCGGCAAGTCGGCCGCGCCTGGCACTTCGATCAGGGCCCGCAGGACCGCAGCACTGACCGCCGGCGCAGTGGCCGTGTCGAGCAAGAGCGCCACGATGGTCCCGTCGCCACCGGGCCCGTGCGCGCGGCACAGCTCGGTCGCCTGGGTCTGGGTGCTCGCGTGCATGACCTGGTAGCCCGCCAGCCGTAGGCCTGCGGTCGCGAGTCTGGCGGTGGTGGGGTTCGGATCGAAGTAGAGCACGCCCGGCCCACTGTCCGACGGACCAGGTGGCGCGGTATCGTCGTGTGCGGCCCCGCTTTTCCCACTCCCGCCAGTGCTCGGGTCGGTGCCCGCGGTCGCCAGCGTCGTTGCTGGAGTACGCGGGTGGGTGTTCGCGCCTAGTTCTCGTTTGGAGATGGCCGGTGCGGAGCCGACAGGCCGCGCCACGCCGGCCGCGGTACTCGCGGAGGAGCTGCTGTGGTTGGTCGCCTCGGCCATGCGCGCCCGCTCGTCGGGGATGATACTCAAAGACCGCAGGCACGTGGTAGGTTGCCGACGATGGTGATGGAGTCGCTGCAGCGGCTCGATCCGCCGCTCGCCCTCGGCAAGCTCACGCTGCTGGCGCGACTGGGCGAAGGCGGGATGGCGACGGTCTACGTCGCCGCGACGGGGCAGGGCAACCTGGCGCGGCTTTGCGCCGTGAAGCTGCTGCGCGCTGGCGTGCCGGATCTCGACTACCGCGCTCGCTTCCTGGACGAGGCCAAGCTCGTCGTCCGCCTCCACCACAACAACGTCGTCGATGTCCGCGAGGCCGGTGAGCAAGACGGCCAGCTGTTTATCGTGATGGAGCTGTGCGAGGGGCGCGACCTTGCGGACGTGTGGGATCGCTGCGCCGAGGTTGGGCGCGCGTTTCCGGTGCCACTGGCGGTGCACATCGTCCGCGAGGCCCTGCGCGGACTGCATTATGCCCACATCTTCCCCGGCCTGGGGCTCGTCCATCGCGATGTCTCGCCGTCGAACCTGCTGATCGATTGGGCCGGTGCGGTTCGGGTGGCCGACTTCGGGTTGGCGACGTCGGCACTCAAAGCTGCCGCAACCATGCCTGGGATGGTGTTTGGGAAGGTCGGTTACATGGCCCCCGAACAGGCCACGCGCGGCGAACTCGATCCGCGCGCGGATGTCTACAGCTGCGGGGTCGTGTTGTGGGAGTTGCTCACCGGCCGGCCGCTGCGCGAGTCGGGTATCGACACCAAGATGGTCGCGCGCTTCTCGGCCGCGCCGCCGTCGTCGCTGTCGCGGCGCGTCGATCCCGTGCTCGACGAGATCGTGGTCCGGGCGCTGCAGACGCGCCCCGAGGATCGGTTTGCGAGTGCGGCCGATTTCATGCGCGCGCTGACCGATTGGCTCGCGGCCAATGCCCCGACCACAGGTCAGGAGACCCTGGCCGATTTCATGCGCGGTCTGTTTGGCGAAGCCCAACAGAAGGACCACGAGATTTATGCGGGGTTGCTCGCGTCGTTGCCGCTGTCGCAGACGGGAAGATATGGCCCGCCCGGCGAAGTGAATGCGCCAACCCGCGACATGCCGGCGCTTGCCGGCCCCGAGGACCTGCCGACCGGAACGGTTGTTGCCCAGCGATACCGGGTGGTGCAGCCCCTCGGGCGCGGTGGCATGGGCATCGTTTATCTCGCGGAGCACGTCACTGTCGGTCGCAAGGTCGCAGTGAAGGTGCTGACCCGGGAGTGGAGTGCGCACGAAATCGTCGCACGCAGGTTCAAGGCCGAAGCGCGGGCCGCAAGCGCGGCGGGCCACCCCAACATCGTCGAGGTTTTCGACGCGGGCGAGCTCCCCGATGGTCGCTTGTTCCTCGTCATGGAGCACCTCGAAGGGCGCTCGCTCTACGAGGAGCTCGCTGCCCTCGGCCCGATGCATGTGACGCGCGCGTCGGCGGTCTTCGGCGAGATCTCGCGCGCGGTTGCGGCGGCCCACGCGGTGGGGATCATTCACCGCGATCTCAAGCCTGACAACGTGATGCTGGTGCGCCGCCAGGGGCGGCAGGCGGTCAAGGTTCTCGACTTCGGAATCTCCGCCAACGCCGAGCGTTTGGCGGTCGATCGTCGGCTCACCCAGCCTGGGCACGCGCTCGGAACGCCCGAGTACATGGCACCCGAGCAGGCCAAGGGGCACCCACCGACCGAGCGCGTCGACATCTACGCACTCGGGGTGATTCTCTATGAGATGTTGGCCGGTCGCCCGCCGTTTTCCAGCGAGAACATGATCGAGGTCCTCACCCGCAAGGCGACCGAACCGGCGCCGGCGCTGCAACAACTACGACCCGATGTTCCGTCCCGTTTGGCGGCGCTGGTTCATGCCTGCCTCGAGATCGATCCCGCGCGGCGCCCCCAATCGGTGGAAGACGTCCTCGCTGCCCTCGATGATGCGCTGGTCGACTCGACGGGCTCAGCGCTGGTGCCCATTGATCCGACGCGAAGCGGGACGGCCGGGCGCTCACTCGCGCGCACCAAGCCGCCATCCGAGGACGACGAGGTCGCGGCCCCGAGTCGTCTTCCGGTGATCATCGCGGCGATTGCTTCGGCGATCTTCGCCGGTGCGGCGCTTTTATGGGTGATGCTACCCGAGCCGCGCTCGCCACCCGTACCCGGGGTTGAGACGTCGCAGGCGGGGACCGTGCCCGGGGCGATCGCCAAGCCGACACCCGGACCGAGTGCGCCGAGCGAGCCGGTTCGGCCGTCGCCGGTGCCCGGAGCTCCCGGTGGGACGACGCGGGGCGAAGTGGACGACCCGCCGCCGCCTGCCGGGCCAAGCGCGACCGACCCCGTGCCGAGTCCACCCGCGGATCGCGTTGTCGCCCAACCCAAACGGAAATCGCGGTCCGGGCGTGCGGGTCGCTCGGGTGCGAGCTCCGCCAGCTCGGCAGCCGCGGACTCCGATGAATGCAAGCAGACGCGGGCGAGCGCTGATGCGGCCAAGCGCGAGCGCAGCTGGTCCACGGTGCTGGCCGCCTTGGGGAGCAGCAAGTGTTGGAGCGGACCGTACCGCAGCGAAGCCCAGGCCTTGCGGGTGCGGGCGCTGTTTGAGTCGGGCCGGTTCGAGGAGTGCGCCGCGGCCGGAGCCAAATCCACACAAGAGAAGGTCCAGAGCCTCGCCTCGGTCTGTGCCCGACGCGCGGGCAAGACCGGATGATGGGGGGTCGTGTCGCGGTTGCCGCGTCCGCGCGCCTGGCCGATGATGCAGCCATGCGCCCGATCCAGCTTCGTGCCCGCGTCGTCGCGGGCGTGCTTGCGTTGCTGCTTCCGCGGCTCGCCAGCGCGGGAGTATCGGCGGTGGCGTGGGCTGCCCCGGCGCCGACGGGGCCCGTTCGCGCGGAGCTTGAGATCGATGCGGCTGCGCTCGGGGACGACGGCGAAGTGGTGGCCTCGCGGATCCGCGTGCGTGCCGAAGCATTGCTGCGCGCCCGCGAAGTCCTGCCCGCGCGCAGCGCCGCCGACCCACGCCTTCGCCTCGAAGTCTCGCCGTTGGGAGGCGACGATCCGGGCTACAGCTGCAAGTGGGCGATCCTCCGTGCGGGCGAGCCCGTCGATGGGGCCACCGGCGCCTCGGTGTGTCGCCTGTGCACCGAGGCTGAGCTGCTGGACCACGTCGACGCCGCGCTCGCGCGCGGAATCTCCCAGCTCCCTCGCACCGAGGATGTGCCCGCGAAGCCGAGCGCGGCGGCGGCGGGTTCGACCCCGGCTTCGGTCGAGAGGCGACCGCGGGTGGCCGATGCGCCGCCGCCGACCCGCCAGCCGCTCGGCACCCTCGGCAAGGTCGGAATCGCAGGGCTGGCGATCGGCGTCGGGGCGCTGGTCCCTGGGATCGTCTTGGTCGCGCTCCCGGACCGAGTTGGCGTCGGCGACAACGAGCTCAACAAGCAGAAGATCTCGACCCGGGTCCCCGGCATCGCGATGATCGCCGGCGGCGGTGCGGCGATCATCGCGGGCATCGTGACGCTGGCGATCGATCGCCGACGCGCACACGCCCATGCCCAGGTGCGGCTCACGCCCGCGGGGGTGCGGCGTGGCGCGGGCGTCTCGATCGAGGGCCGGTTTTGATCGGGCTGTCCCGATGTGCGGGGCTGTCCCGACGTGCGTATTTGGCGGGTACGTCGGCAGCGGTCGCGATCGGTTGCCGCAGTCGTCCGGGCCGCGACGGCGCGGTCAACGTCTACGCGGCCGCAAGCCTCACCGGTGCCCTGTCACGGGTGGGCGAGGCCTGGCGTGCGGCCGCTGGCACCACCTGCAGTTTCGTATTCGACGCCAGCTCGCGCCTCGCCCAGCAGATCGAGGCGGGCGCCCCGGCGGACGTGTTCGTCTCGGCTGATTCTGCGTGGATGGACGCGCTGGCGGAAAGTCACCTGCTCGATCGCGACAGCCGCCGCGATCTGCTGGGAAATCGCGTGGTGGTGGTGGTGCCGCGGCGAGCGTCGGCAGCGCTGCATACGGTCGAGGACCTCGCGTCGCTTTCGCGGATCGCCCTGGCTGGCCCGGCGGTTCCAGCGGGTCGCTATGCCCGCGCCAGCCTGCGCGCCCTTGGGGTTTGGGACGCCGTGGCCTCGCGCGTGACCGAGGGCGACAACGTTCGTGCGGCGCTTGCCTGGGTGGAGCGGGGCGAGGCCGACGCGGCGATCGTCTACGCCACCGACGCGACGGCGAGTGCCGAGGTCCGCGTGGCATTCGAGTTACCGTCATCGTCGCATCCGCCCATCGTCGTGCCGTTCGCCGTACTGGCCGCGTCCCCGCGCATCGAGCTCGCGCGGGCGTTTGCCGAGTTCTGCGCCGGGGATGAGGCCCGCGCCATCTTCGTCGCCGCCGGATTCGAGGTGCTGTAAATGCCGGGCGTGGATGCGATCGATCCGGGCGCGGCAATCGCGTTGTCGCTGTGGGTCGCGACCTGGTGCACCGTGCTCGGGGCACCGCCGGCGATCGCGTTGGGCTGGGTCCTCGCCCGCCGCGAGTTTCTTGGCAAGGCATGGTTGAGCGCGCTGGTGCTGACGCCGATGGTGCTGCCGCCGGTCGTAACTGGCCTCGTGCTGCTCCGGATATTCGGGCGCCGCGGGGTCGTCGGACCGTGGCTCGGCGCGATCGGGATCGAGATCGCGTTCACGCCCGCAGCTGCGCTCATCGCCGCGATCGTGGTCGGATTCCCGCTGTTCGTGTTGTCCGCCCGGGCGGCGTTCGTGGCCGTCGACCCCGGCTATGACGAGCTCGCTGCGACCCTCGGCGACGGGCCGGCGCGACGATTTTGGCGCGTGACACTTCCGCTGGCCGGCCCGGGCCTCGTCGGGGGCGCGCTCCTGATGTTCGCGCGCTCGCTCGGCGAGTTCGGTGCCACCATCGTGCTTGCCGGCAACAGCGATGACACCCGCACGATCGCCCTGGCGATCTATAGCCTGCTCGAACGCCCCGGCGGACAAGACCAGGCGTGGTCGCTGGCCTGGGCGAGTGTCGTGATCTCGCTGGTCGCCTTGCTCGGCTATGAGTGGTTCATTCGCCGCCAGCGGCGGCGATTGGAGCTGCAATGAGCGCGGGTGCCATCGAACTCGCGCTGCGTTTGCCGTGGGGCGAGCGGGTACTCGAGGCCCACGGGGTTGTCCGCCTTGGGCTTGTCGGCCCGTCAGGGATCGGCAAGTCCACCGCGCTGCGAGCGATCGCGGGGGTCGAACGCCGCGTGTCCGGGCGCATTGTCCTGGGCGAGACGGTGTGGCAAGACAGCGCGTCGCACCGTTTCGTGCGCCCCGAGCTGCGGCGTGTGGGTTGGGTACCCCAGGATGCTCGGCTGTTCCCGCACGTTGATGTCGCTGCCAATGTCGGCTGGACCAACGCCGCGCACGACGAGCTGCGAGCCGCAGTAACGCGCGCGCTGGGCGTCGACGGGCTCGGCGCGCGTCGACCCCGGCACCTGTCGGGCGGCGAACGCCAACGGGTGGCCTTGGCGCGCGCGCTGTTGGCGAGGCCGAGCGTGCTCCTGCTCGACGAGCCCTTCACGGCCCTCGATCGCAACCTTCGCGCCCAGGTGATCGCCTTTGTCGCGGGGCACGTCCGCGCCCACGGGATCCCGCTCGTCGTTGTTTCCCACGATGAACGGGACCTCGGGGAGCTCGTCGACCACGTCGTCGAGCTGAAGTAGGGGCGATGCGGTGAGATCCGCGAGTTGTGCCGGCGACGCGACGCACTCCGCGTTCGAGGTCACGATCCCGCTGAGCCGTTGCACCCGCCCGTCCGTAGTCCGTAGTCCGTCGGTTCGATCGAAGGGCCGCCCGCCGTCCACCCGGCGCCGTGCCAACACCCTGCGTGGGATTCGAACATTGTTCGAGCGCGACGAGACGGCGATCCCGCGTGCCCGCTCTCGCGGGCGCTAAAGTGCGCTCCCCTTTCCGGGACGGAAGAAGGTGAAAGCGATGAGTGAGTTGATCGATCCCACGGAGTATTTGCGCCTGCCTCGCATCGATGCAGCCGCGGCGCGCAGCCTCGGCCGCATGTTGATCATGTTGGCCCCGAAGCGCGCGGGGGCCGATGCCCGCGCGGCGCTAGAGGAACTGCACGATCGTCTTGCACAGCTCGACGCCGCATGGGTGACGCAGGCGGAGGTCGCGAAGCGACCGGATGCGCGGCCGCACGATCGCCGGGTCGATGCGCTGTTTGGTGCCGTTCGCGATCGACTGGAGCACTATCGCGTGCTGACGGAGTCGCGGGACCGCAGCCGCGCGCTCGAGATCCTCGAGACAGTGTTTGCCGATGGCCTTGGGTTTCTGCGCCTGTCGTTTGCCCAGCAACACGCCGAGGGTGAGCGTCGATTGGCACTCATCAAGAAGCACGATCTCAAGCGGGACCTCGAGCAGCTGGTCGGCAAGCGCTTCGTCGACGAGCTCTACGAAGCGCAGACAGCATATGGCGCGGTCCTCGGGATCACGGCCCCCGTCGATCCCGCTCCGGCGAGCACGCGGATTGCGGAACCCTTGCGCGCCGTATTTGAGTCGATCGGAACCTACGTCGTGCACCTCATCTCACTCGCGCGCGCGCACCCCGAGCGCACGGCCGATGTGGAGCGTGCACTCTCCCCGATCGACAAGTTTCGCCGCAGTGGTGGATCGGTGGCGGGCACGACCGACACGCCCGTGAACGCCGCAGCGCCGCTGCCCACCGATGCGCCGCCGCCCGATAGCCCGCTGCCGCCCGTGTCGCCCGAGGCGTAGCGCGCGCACCGCGAGGTGCGCAAAACGAGGCCTGGGCCTACGGAGCCGCTGTTCACATCGGTTGGCGAAGGCCTGGGCCATGCCAAGCCGCTGTTCATAGCGGTTGGCGAAGGCCTGGGCCATGGCGAGCCGCTGTTCATAGCGGTTGGCGAAGGCCTGGGCCATGCCAAGCGGATGTTGACATCGGCTGACGAAGGCGTGGGCCATGCCAAGCGGATGTTGACATCGGTTGGCGAAGGCCTGGCCATGCCAAGGCGCTGTTGACCATCGGTGGCCGAAGGCCTAGGCCATGCCAAGGGTCGTGGCGCTGGTGCGGCGGCATCTTGCGCGTAGCCTCGTTGGCACCAGCCGCTGTGCTCCGCTTGCCAACTGTGCCGAGCTATTCCCGTTCCGAAGCGGCGCATGCGCCCGCCGCGTCTCCGTGTTCGCCACCATCGAGCACCAGCTGCTCGCGGTTGGTCACCGGTGCGCCCGTCAGGCCCTGCACCACGCCCTCGGTTCCGTCGGAGAGGCGCATCCGCCGTCCCAGGAGCACCTTGAGCGAGAACAGTTTCAGGCCCGCGGCATCGTCGGCCGGGATCGTCGTCGGATTCGGGAGTCGATCGTTGTCGCCGAAGTAGGCGCGAGTTTGCTCGCCGCTTCGCGTGATCAAGCCGACACAATGTCCCTTTTTGGTCGCGACCCATGCGTAGCGGTCGAGCTCGCTCGGCGCAAACGCGAGGACCGGTTCGACGACCTTCGCGAAGAGCAGCAGCCCGAGGGTCGAGCCGAACGCGGAGACAGGGGTGCCGAACACCGCGGCCAGGGTCCCGCGGGTAGCTCGACGTGCAGCCGCGACAATGAACTCGGAGCGCCCATGCACGCGGAAGGTTAGAGCGTCGAGATCAATCCCTCGCAGGGCAGAGGCCACTGCCATCGAGCGGGGATGAACCACGCTGTCGCTGCCACAGTGCTGACAACGAACGATGGGATCGACACCACACCAGACGAGCGCTGCCCCGCAGAGGGCGCAGGATGCCGGCTCGCCGGGGCGCACGGGCGGCACTGCTGAGCAGGCCACGAGGAGCTCGTGCCGCGCCGCGCCGACGGTCGCATACAGCACAGAACCCACCGTCGCGTAGATGACCGACGGCACCCAAAAAAAGCTCGCTCCGGTGACCCGATTCGCGACAGGGCCGTCATGCTGTGCCGCCGCGACAACGCCGAAGACACCGAGCGCCAAAAAAGGCAAGGCCCCGACCACGAGTACGAACAGGACGCGCCACCGCGCCCGCAGAGCTCGGCCGATCGCGCGGCGCGCCGCGGCATCGAATTGAGCTGCTCGTGCGTCGAGCTGCTCGAGCTCGCGGTGCGCGCTGCGCAGGCGCTGCTGTGCCTCAAGCGGGGGTGGTCCCTCGAAGCGGCACGATCGACAACGAACCTCGTCGATCGAAGCGAGGGTCAGCGGAATCGGTGCTCCGCAACGCGGACAAGAACAGGCCTGCATGGTTGGCGCCCAACGCAAAGCTGGATGGCGGCGCTCGGGGGCCAAAACGAGGTACCACGCAACTGCCCCGCCGCACCACCACATCCGAAGGTGGGTCGAGAACACCGACGGCACCCACCGTCTGGCCTCGATCGCCGCGCCGCGGCCGCCCGCGACCATGGCGAAGGTGGTCCCGTTTCAGCCAGCGCGTGCGGTAGGCTTCCGCGATATCCCCGAGCCCAACGAGATCTTCGAGTGTCCCGGGTGCCACGTGAAGGTCATCGTTCGGTCGGATTACTCGTGCCCGTCGTGTCAGGTGGATATGCGGAACGTGTCGGACGATGGCCAGCGGCGCATTACGGTGAGCGATGGCGCAGTCCTGCCGGCGCTCTGCGCCCATTGCGGCGGGGAGGCGGAGGGCTATCGTCCCCTGGCCGTGTCGCGCACGCTCGACGACGGGGGACTGCATTGGTTCTGGCGCGGGCTCGCGGCATTGATCATGCACGTGCCTTCAGGGCTCAAGACGCGACAATCCGTGACGATCTCCGTGGACGTGCCGTTCTGTGGGTCATGTCGCGAGTGCCCGCCGTTGCGGCCCGAGCACGTGCGGTTCGCCGAGCGAGAGGTGACGCTGCTGGTGCACGAGCGCCTGCGGCGCGCGATCGACGAGCAGCTCGGCGGGTTGTGATCGCCGCAGCAGCACACACAAAGTGACGCGGCGCAGCGGTGGAGCGCGCTTCGCCTAGCCGGTGCCCACAGAAGCTTCCGGACCGCCGAGGGGAACGCAGGCGCGCTCGGACCCCCTCGGGCCGCCTCGTGGTACGAGGTCGCAGATCCGCCCCGGGGGCGATTAGCCGTGGTAGACGCGCGAGGCGATGATCTTGCCTTCGCGCACGTCGAATGCCTCCGCTACCGGCATCGGCGGCTCGCCGTCGGCGTGGCGGATGTACTCGATGATGACGCAATCGCGGGCGGCTGCGACGGTACCGGCTTCGTAATGCAGGCTCGGGATGCGCGCGATCGCGTCGGTCCACCACGCGCGCAGGGCATCCTTGCCGACGATTTTCCCACCGGTTTGCGGGTAGGCGGCGCGGATCTTCGGCGACGTGTGGGTGCAGCACGGATCGTAAAGTTCGATCAGGCCGTCCACGTCGTGAGCATTGAACGCGGCCAACCATGCCGCCGCGATCGCGGCGGAGCTCGAGGTATCGCTCATGGCGCCATCATGGCACGCGCTCGCCTGGTGTTCACGGGCAAAGGTCGGGCACGGCC
>CADEGN010000119.1 GCA_902826865.1 uncultured Myxococcales bacterium | reverse complement strand
GCGACGCCTCCGCTCAGCGCGCGCTTCTTCCCCCATCGCTTGTTTCAGGTCTAGTCGCCGAGCTGGAAAGCACGCTCACGTGGTGGCAGAGACCTGGCGCGAAGCTCACGCAGTCAGTCACGTTTGAGTGCGCCGATCGACGACCTGCGAGCCACTGCGCGGAGTGGGCACTCGCAGTCGGCTACGCCGACGCGATCGGAGGGACGGTCCGCATGGCGGGCCGGGACGATGTACGATCGTCCGACCTCCTCGAGGCCGCGAGCCTGCGATCCGAGCACGAGCGCTTGCAGGAGTACTTGCAGGAGTCCAGGGGAGAGGACATTCCGTTCGAGGGATGGCGCAGCTAAGATGGGCCAGAAAGCGGCCAGACCCGCCCGAGGACTTCCTCGTCCACATGAGGTCGAGTGGTGCCCGTGCCTCCACCTCTGGGGCGTGAGCTCCGTGACCGGATGCTCATCGGCCCTTGCGCCCGCGCCTACCATATCCCCATGAACCAGGCGTTCGAGAACTTCTTCGCACGTTGGAGGACCGCTTGTGGCGGCACGCTTCCACCGGCACCGTGGCACGAGGCGATCGCGTCCTTCATGTGGACGACTGAGCCTGGTGCCGACGACGACTCGTGCACGTGGCAGCCGATGCCTAAGATGCGGCAAACGGATATCGCGGCAGCGGCGCCCGATCTGCCGCGGCTGCATGAGTCCATCCACCGTTGGTTCAACAGTTGGTGGTTCTGTGCCTGCGAGGGCCCAGTGGCCGGTTACATGCTGGTGCTGGAACCGGTGGCCCCGGGCGTTGAGCTTGACAGCTTCCTCACCAAGGCGCGCGGCTATGCGGCTGTGCATGGCGGCGTGCTGGACCGGGTGCCGATCGGCATTGATAGCGCCAGTTCGTTGCAGGTCGTGGTGGATAACCACGACGGTAGCGTCGGCATCGAGGACTGGGAGCGCGGCACTATCACGAATCTGGCGCCTTCGCTCGAGGCGCTGCTGGACCGCATGTACCGTGATGGACCAGCACCTTGAGCGCTCAGGATCCTGATTGTCGTGTAAGCACAGCGACGTGATTGCTTCTCTCCTAGCAGGTCCCGCCACGGTTGGACACCGTCGCATCGCTTTGCCGATTCATGCCTCCGCCACCGAAGCCGCGTCGCGGCCCTCATCCCATCCGCCGCGGACTTCCGCGGGTACTGCAAGCTGCGAGCCGTTCAAGAGACCAACTCCGCGGCACCCAGCCCACCGAGACACTCAGCCCCCGCCGCTCGGCGATCACTGCGGTCAACGTCTCCGCGGGCGCGCTGAGGCGATGGAGGGCGCCCAGCCCAGGCGCCGTGACGTCGTCCATACGAAGAGCAGCACGACGAGCGCAGCGAAGGCGGGGCGTGTCCAGGACATAGGCCTTTCACGGGTGGAGCGCCTCGATGTTCCCCAGCGCGGCTCACTGCTCCTCGACACGACAACGCTGAGATCCCGGGCGCCAACCCGTTCGATACGAGGATCGCCCGCGTAGGACGGGCAGCCATGGGCCCGCAGACGCGCCGCCGGTCAGCGCGATGGTGAAATTTGCCTTCATTCACTGGTCTTCACCCGTGTGCCCCTTGATGGGAAACCGGACAGAGCCTAAGAAAAGCCATGGCCTGATCCCAGGCCCTGAAACGGCGCCAAGAACACGCTTCGAGGCGCATCGCGTGGTCGCGGTACCCCGGCGGGTGCGGGCATGAGCTCGACAGCCTTCAACGCGTATGCCGGAAACGCGCGACGATCTCCGAGATGAAGACCGCCACCCCATCGTCGATGCCGCGGGAACTCGGCCTCACCGACAACGCCCGAGGCCGCGAAACGACCCGTGCTGCGTCGGCGTGGGCGCAGACCGGACCATCGGCGCAGCGACGGTTCGTCCGCGAACACTTGGCGGCAGGCCTCGTGACGGTGGCGAGTTGCGGCCTGTTGCTTGTGTCCTGTCACCGGGAGCCCGCGCGCGCATCGGCGCTGCCGGTTCCGACGATCTCGACACAGACCACGCTCAGCCTGCCCATGAACGAAGCCGACCTGCTTCCATGCACCGTGGCCGACGGGAGAGCAGCTCCTGCACCTCACGAGGCGTTGTCACCGATCGCTCCACGCCCGGCGGAACAACCCCGGATCGAGGACGGCGTTCATCCCGTCACGTCGGACGATCTCGTGGACACCGGCCTCCCGCCAATCGGCGACACAGCCGCGAACGATCTCGAGATCCGTCTGCACGCGCCGTCGGGACGATTTCGCCATCAGTTCATGGTTCGCTTGCGTCGTGCGAGTGGCGTGTGGTTGGCCGAGACGTGGCACCACGTGACGATGGGACCTGCGAGCGAATGGGCCTTGCCCAAAGGATGCCCGAAGTGGAAGCGGTCCGGCGACGTTCTCGCGTGCCGAGCCGTTGCCGATCGCGAAGCCGCACGTCAGCTCGCCTCGCAGCTGCGGGAGCTCGGGGTGTGGACCATGCCCGATCTCCGGAGCTTGCCGGAGCATGTGCAGACGAGCGACGGTCGCAGTCTCGTGGTGGAGCTGGCCGATAGAACGCGAGCGCGCGCCTACGCGGCACACAACCCGCATGCGCAGTGCGGTCCAGAGGCTCGCGAGGCTGCTCGCATGCTCGAGCTGGTTTGTGAGTTCGCCGCGGTCGACTGCGGTTGATCGCGGCGCGAGCAAGCTTCCGGGTCCCATCTGCTCCATCGATTCGAACAATCCTTCAACCGACCTGGCCGGTGTGCACGCGCGGCCGCGCATGGCGGCCTGTGTCGCGTCGACGACATGAACGAGGACGTCTCCGCTGTCGAGCCTCGCGGCGCGTGCGTCGCGGTGGCGTTCGTCGGTCTGCTTGTCGAGGATTTCGCGGCTCTCTCGCCAACTCTCGCCGGCGTGGTGGTGCGTAATGCCCCCCGGCATCGAGAGTGACCCGCCCGACGATGATGCAGGCAACGCGATCGGTTGCCGGAGCGAACAGCCGACCTTGGTGGGTTCGGGCGCCGACGAATGCCGGATCTACGTGCCTGAGGCCAGCAGTCTCCATGGGGCGGCCAGCAACGGCAACGACATCGGCGCGAACATCGTCGACCAGCTGCTGGACGGGATACCGACCGGCGAGCCACTGTGGAACGACGATGGCTCGTTCCCATGCGGGCCCGATCCCCGCGAGCCCGCGCAGATCGACGACGAGGCGTGCCCGGACCTTGCCCGCCGCGTGGGCCTTGGTGATGCATGTCCGCCCCCGCCCGCCAGTGATTGAGCTCCCGCAGCGCCCCGAGTGAAGACCGTTCGCTGTGCATGCCGCGGGCGTGAGCGACGACACTTAGCGGCTCAGCTAAATATTCCTCGACAACGATTAGCATCCAGGCTAAATGACCGGCGCTGCTGCGGAGGCGCCATGTCCAAGCCCGTTCTCGTCCACTGCACGTATCGTCTCAAGCCCGGCAAAGAGGACGAGTTCCTCGGCTACCTCGAGAAACACTGGCCCACGTTGCGCAAGGCCGGCCTCGCGACGGAGCAGCCGCCCACGGTCCTGCGGGCCAAGACGCGCGAGGGAAAGACCGTTATCTACGAGATGTTCGCCTGGATCGACGCGAGCGCGTCGGGCATCGCCCACGAGACGCCGACGGTGATGCAGGTGTGGGAGCCGATGGGCGCGTTGTGCGAAGACATGGAGTTCAACGACTACGAAGACGTGAAGCTGCGCTTCGCGTAGGGGGGCGTTTGGCGAAGTCCGACGCGAGGCGCGAGCTGGAGGAGCTTGAGGAGGTGTGCTCCGCGCTCGCCCACGCGGCGCGCCGACACATGCTGCTGGTCGTGTGGTTCCGCGGTGGAGCGATGACGGCGGGCGAGATCGCGGCGCGCTTTAGCCACAGTTGGCCGACCACCAGCCGACATCTGCGTGTGCTCGAGCAGGCGGGTTTGCTCGCCCAGGAGAAGGGCGGCCGCACGCGCCTCTATCGTGTGCGGCCCGACAAGCTCGACGTGGTGCGCAGGTGGCTCGCGTGGTTCGGCGCCGCGCGCGAGGAAGCCGGGAGTGGGTCCGAGACCGCGGCGCGCCCGAGTTCGGCGAGACGCCGGCGCAAGACCAACGGATAAGGATGTGGAGTCGATCCCTCGCGGTTGTTGCGACCACCCTGTCGGTGACCGGCGATCGACTGCGGCGCCTTGACTATGGACGCGATCCTGGCTCCTCTTTGACCAGTGCGAGTCCGTTGATGCAATACCGCAGCCGCGACGGCGCCGGCCCGTCGGGAAACACGTGCCCGAGGTGCGCGTCACAGACGGCGCACGTGGTCTCGACGCGGACCATGCCGAGACTGTCATCGCCGTGGTACGCGATTACATCTGGGCTGGCCGGTTGGGTGAATGACGGCCAGCCAGTGCCGGAGTCGAATTTGTCGGTAGCGTCGAAGAGCAGCGTGGCACAGCACGCGCAGCGATAGCGCCCGGGCTCGACGGCGTGGCACATGGCGCTAGATCCCGGTCGCTCGGTGTGACCGGTGCGCGCGATGGAGTAGACATCGGGCGCAAGCTCGGCGCGCCACGTCGCAGCGTCCTTCTCGACCCGACGCGGCGGCGGCGGGTTGCCCTGACGCAGACGCTGACGGATGGTTTCCCAGGTGAGCATGGTCGTCCTTTCAAGTGCGGGCCGGAGGGAGTGGCGAGCGAGCCGTCCTTCGTGCAAGCGCACAGCGGAGCTTATCGCGGCTTGAGGTTCACGACCGCCGGCGAAAGCGTCTTGCGCAGATAGGCCCCGGGGACGTCGGGGTGGCGCCGCGCGACGAAGGTCCCCGCCGTCCCGCGGTCCCGGGAACAATGCAGGAATGAAGGCGTGCAAGGGACATGCGAATGGCCATGCTGCTGGTCGCCCTGCTCGCGGGCGGCGGCTGCCGGCGAGTCAGCGTGCGTCCGAGCGCGCCACCGCAGTTGGACTGTAGCCGTGCCGCTCTGCCCGAGGAGGCCATCATGCGAGTCGGCGATAGCTGTCTGCCGTTTCGCGACGAAGTGACCGCCGTCGCCTATCGCGACGGTGAGGATGTCTACTTCACCGGCACCGAGCACGGCCGTGTCATCGAGTGGGATGTGGCGACCCGTAAGGTCCGGCGCATCCATGTCGTCGGCAACCGTGCCGTGCTAGCGGTCGCGATCGGGCCGCACATGATCTGGTTTGGCAACCTGGGCGGCCTGTTCGCCGTGGACCGGGTTTCAGGCAAGCAGACACAGATCCGGTGGTTCGACGGTACTCAGTCGCTGCGACGGATCAGCGCGAGCACAGACGGAACAATGCTCGCGGTATTCGTGGCCGCGCCAGCACCCTCGTGCGGCGTCTAGTTCGGGCCGCCAACGGATCTGCATGAGCTGACGCCGGGCAGATGCTGGGCCCCATCCGATGCCTTGGTTGCGCCCGCCGGGGATCGTCTGTACGTTGGCGATCGGGGGTGGGTCGCGGCGCTCGACTCGAGCGGCCGCGAGCAATGGGTGGTATCCATCGATGGCAAGACGATCGACGATCGCGACCAAGCCGATGGACGGATGACCTGGTAGTCAGACATAGCGACGGCGAGATCGAGCTGCTCGCAGCCAACGGCGCAGAGATCCTGGCGAGCCACCGTCCCAAAACAGACGCCGCGCATGCCGGCACCCGGGACCGGGCGTTCGCGCAGTGGTTCGATGCGTTATTTGGGGCGGGAGGCTGCGCGGCGTGGACACATGGCGGCGACGGCTTCACGATCCTACGCGACTCGGCTCTCGTCACGGCAACCCTCGTCAATGGCGCGTGGGCGTTCGACGAGGTCCGGTTGTCGCTCGCCGAATCAATGGCGGTTGGCGAGAAAAACGCGCCGGAGCTGGCCGGCGGCACGCCTCTCGAGCCCGCGTGTGCGATCGATCGCGATGGCCGGCTCCGCTTACTCGGCGGCGACCGTCAACTGGTGTTCCGCACCGACGGCGTCATTGAGGTGGTGCCGCGCACGGCACCTGCCAAGGCGCTGCACCGATCAGATCCCGCACTCGATCGCGGTATCTTCTCGCGCTCAGGGTCCGCATCCATCACGATCCGCCGCCGCGACGTCGATCGCGACGAGCCGGTGTTTGGGTGTCCCCGCACGCCGGCGACAAAGTCGTGTTCGCACGCTCGCCCTCCGGGAGCTTGGTCGCGACCTACGGTGACGAGGGCTTGGCCTATGTTCTGCGTTTCAACATGCTCGGGCGCGCGAAGACTCCGTGACCGACGCGCTTGAGCAAGGGCTGCTTGCAGCGACGCTGGCGTCCATCCGCCCACCGAGCTGCGTCTACGAGCGCTCGCCGGGGTCCGTGACCGCCCCGGTCTACTCGCAAGCGGTGGCGAGGAGCCGAATGTTCTTGTGTCGCGTGGTGCCCAGGCTTGACGTCGATCCGGGTAGGGCTCCGGCCGCGGTTTGCCAACCGAAGGTGTCGACGCCTTCGATCGTGTAGCTCTGGCCCTCTTGAAGCAGCACAGGCGTCGTCAACAGGTTGTTGTCGAAGTCCACAGGCGGGGCATTGCCGAGCCCGGGGAAGGTCTCGGTGTGTAGCAGTTGCCCGCCATTGCCGACACCGGCGTAGACGTTGATGGTGAACGCGTCGTTGAAGCTGACGTTCCAGAACAGTCCGACCGAGACCAGTTGGGCATCGGCCGGGGCGGTGAACGATTGCCAGCCGTCGCCTTGGTCGACGAAGCCACCGTTGCTCTCGAAGATCTCCTCGAGCAAAAACGTCGGCATGCAGACGCCGTCGTCTTCGGAAAAATCGACGTCGACGTCGAGGCTCCCTGCCACCATCGGCACCAACTCACCTCCTACGTCGACGACAAACGTGACGTCGGTCGCGAGATTGTCAGCGATCGCGAACGTCACCGGGTTGTCGGTGTCGAGGGCGGCTTCGACCTGGACCGGCATCGGATCGCCGACTGCCCCACGCCATACCTCCCAGCCGTCGAGCAGCTCGATCTGATAGTCGCCGGCGGCCAATCCGATGGTGAACGCTGGGGTACCGTCGGGCAAAGCATCGGCGTCGACGGTCGCATCGAATCCGTTACCGGTGATTCTGAAGTCGGCTTCGCGCAGGGAGTACATCTCACCGCTGGCGCCGTCGCCCCACAAGCCGACGCGCAGGCTGCCATCGTCGGGGGCAGGGTCACTCGACGCGCAGCCGGCGAAAATGGTCGCGAGTGCCAGAGCGCGCGAACAAACGTGGGAGCTTTGTGGGGTGAGCGCATCGCAGCGTGGGGGCTTCATCGGCCGGGTAGACCGGCGCCAAGGAGATTCGATCACGTGGCGCCGCGGGTGGCTGCCCGCGCGCTGTTCGTTGGTCGGGCAGGCCGGGTGTGTCGAGGCAAACCGCGGAGGGCTCTGATCGCGGATATGACTCGAGACAGCGCGGCCGCGGGTTGAATCACTTCGGGTCGCGCGCGCGGATCATCGCCGGGCGGTGGATGGACGTGGGAACCTGCGCGATGAAGCGGTCCGCACGCGCACGCGCTTCGCCGAGGCGATCGAGCGCCACCAGGGCCCGCACCGCGACGAGCTCACGTTCTTCGCGGAGTGCTCCGTCTGGGAAGCGGCGTCCGTGTTCGTCCGTCCGAGCGAGGGCTGCCGCGGGATTAAGGGCGAGCGCGCGGCGAGCCGCGAGCAGCAATCGCGCCTCTTCCCGCGCGGTTTCCGGGGCCGGGTTCACGGTCGCGACCATCGACGCGCGCCCGGAGGCCCGTGGCGCGGCGGCGCTGCGCGGTGATCGGCGGCGCGGCTGGGGTGGTGTCGGCGCGGTCGCACGCGCGGGTGCAGGCGCGTCGGTCCGCGTGGACGGAGATGGCACGCGCTCGGCGGGTGCGACGAGTCGAGTCGGGGGCAAAGCCGGCGATGGTTCGGTGGCAATGCTCGTCGCCGGCGCCGCGGCACCATCGAGCGCATCGGTCGATGGATCCGAGGCGGCGCTGTGTAGGGCGAACCATCCGATGAGCGCGGCCGTGCTCACACCGATTCCCCATCGCCTTGGCATCCCGGGGGCGCGGAGCATGCGGGCTCGCACACCGCCCTCGATGCGCGCAACGGCAGTGCGGTCGATCGTGTCGGCCCGGGCCACCTCAAGTAGTCCGCGCAACTCGGCCGAGGTGCTGGGCTCGTCGAGCAGACGCACAGGATCCCTAAACCCGGTCACCCTCGCGCCTCCGGCTCGACGGCCGCGAGGATGTGCGCGCGTGCGGACTTGAGCCTCGAGTACGCGGTTTGCAGGGGGAAGCCGAGAACGTCGCAGACCTCTCGCATGCTGAGCTCCTCGATCTCGTACAGCACAAACACGCCACGCCGCTCATCGTCGAGCTCGCCGAGGATCCGCGCGAGTCGATCGAGCGTCCGCGCATAGACGAGCGCGCGCTCCTGCTCCGGCGGTACAGCCGGATCCCGCGCGAGTGCGTAGGGTGGCCGAGCGCGCCGGCGGTAGTTCGCGGCGTGCTTCCACGCGATGCGGTAGAGCCAGGTGCGAACGGATGCGCGCCCCTCAAAGTCCGCCAGCTTGCGCAGCGCGACCATGAAGACCTCCTGGCATTCGTCTTCGAGGTCGCACGGGTTGACCCCGAAGTGTTGCAGGGCCCGAGCCACATACCGCACGTGCTCGCCGAACACCTCGGCAAAGGTGGGCGCGGGCATGGCTTCGGGCAGGGTCGCGGCGCTTGCCACGTCCTCCCTAATGCCCGTGGGCCCCGCGAGCTTCAGCGGCCGGCGAGCTTTGCGCGGAACTCCAGTCCCAGGCCGGCGAGGGGGACGATGGGCCAAGCCCGGTGAATGACGCGACGTATGGAGGAGGGATCCGTGCCGGCGATGATGAACCGATCGCGCAACACGACCGCGGCGGCCCCGACATGGAGGCGCAGCCAGAGCTCAGCCACGAGGCGCACGCGCATGTCGAGCACCACGTCGAGCAGCACGCGCGGGCGCAATGCAGCGCGACTGTCCGGCAGGTCGAGGCCGGTTGCGACGAGCACGCCGGCGCGGGGGGCTCCGCAGACAGACAGTGCCCATGCGCGCCACCGCACGGGATCGACGCAAACGGGTACCGCCAAGTCGACGGCAGTGAAGCTCGCATGCGCGACCCGTCGATACGGCCACGCGATCATCTGCACGCCGAAGGAGACGAAACGAGGGGCAGAGACGAGCGACTCCAACACGACGCCGCCGGCGACGCCGGGAAAATCCCCGACGCTCATCCGCGCGCTTGCGGCCGCTCGAAGTGCCCACGGGGGTGGTCGCGGGGGTGTCGGTGCAGCCGCTGGGTCGGCGTGCGGGGGCGGTTCCACGGCCGCTGGCGCGCGCCTCCGCGCGGGCACACGGATCGTCGCGTCCACGGCCAACAGATCGTCGAGTAGAAGCGCACCGACGAGTCCGATCGCCGCCTCAAGCTCTGCGCAGGCCGGGTCCTCGACCACGAGCGAGCGTTGCAGTTCACGACCGTGCCCGTGCGCGTGCAGCTCGATGTCCCAGCCCAGCGCACGCGGTTCGATCGCGACGTCGAGCGTGGCCTCGGCGTCATCGCCCAACGGGAGCTCGAGCGCGATCTCCAAGGTCTGCGCGAGCCCGCCGCGGACTGTGTCCGCGCGAACGCATGGATTGTCGCTCACGACGATCGCGACGCTCGCGCTGGTGCGCTCGAGCGTCGGCGGCTGGAGTGCGGCCACGAAAGCGAGCGCGGACAACACGAGCCATCTTACCCTCGTGTCCACCAACGGTGGCGGGGGCCGCGAAGGCGCCTAACCCTCCGGCGTGAGCGGCAGACAGGTGGGCGATGCCGCACCCAGGATCAGAAAGGGAGTTTCGACGTCGCCAAAGTCGAGCAGCACGTCCACCTCGTGCTCGCCGTCGCCGTTGTCGTCGTCGAGATCGAAGCGTCGCACGCGGACGGTCGGGGCGAGCTCTTCGGGGTCCTGTTCGATGTTCCGCTCGAACAAGAACAGGTCTCCGCCGTAGAACGCCAGGTAGGGGGACGCAACCGCGTCGACCTCACCCACCGTCGCCAACACGGAGCCCGTGGTGGGCTCGAGCTGGACGAGCGGTACGACCCCGCCACCGGGATTCGGTTCCGCTGCGTACAGTCGCCCGTCGCCGGTACCTGCCATCGGCGCCGACTCATAGGCCTCGTGGAACTTATCGCCGAGCTTCGTGTAAGATGGGGGGCTGACCCCCACGTCGAGCCACCCGTATCCCAAGCCGAAGTCATAGTTGCTCAGGTAGAGCGTCTCGTTGCCGTCGTCGCCAAGGACGTAGGAGAGGCTTGCGTAGCCGAACTCGGGGACCGGGTCCAGGAGGTACTCACAGACCGGGTTCTCCGCCAGAAGATCGATGTGCAGCATCGCCCCGGATCCGCTGACATAGAGATTGGCGGATCGGTCGACGCCGAACGATCGCCCGGGGCCCGGAAAGCCCAGGAAGTGGCACGTCTCGGAAATAGGAGCGACCTTCTCAAACGTCAGGGTTTCGACGACGAATCGAAACACCCAGGGATCGCCCTCGAGTCCGTCGAACGGGATGTGCGGGTCGATGTCGGCGAGCACGTAGATGTAGTTCGCCTTGCAGTCGCCATCAGGGGTGCCTGCATCCGGGATCCCGGCGTCGAACTTCGGACCGTCGAGTCCTCCGCTCGTGTCCCCGTGGGAGGTCGTGCCGGTCTGCACGGCCGAATCCGCGCCGCCGGACGTAGACGCAGCATGACCGCTCGACCCAAATGATCCCGCCGACGTGCCCGCGTCCCCACCGCCCGTGGTTTCTCCGAGCGGCACGTCTTCCGAGCAGGCGCTGGGGCCGAGAGCGAGGGCGGCGACGGCCCCCAAGAGGAAAGCTAAGCGAGATCCCCGTGGGTCGCGCGCAAGTCGTGCCATGAAAACGTATGGTGTGTGCGAGGCGGGCGTTTTCTGAGCGGGTCGCGAAAAAAAAACCGCCAGTCGACCCTTGTGTAGAAGTGCGGCCTAGCCGCCGTGGTTGGCCACCGTCGGCACCGCGACATCGCCCGCCGCTTGGAACTCGAGGGCTTGCGGGTGGTTGCGGTAGAACGCGCGCAGGGTCGCGGCCAGCGCGAGTTTGCAGCGCTCATCGACCGCGACGATCGGTTGGTTGCCCACGGCCTCGACCATGGCGTCGAGCAGCGGCCGCTGGGCCTCGGGCATCCCGTCGCGCCAACTCGCGAGAAGGCCGCGATCGATCCGCGATGGTAGTGAACCAAGAATGCCGACGTCGTTCTGATCGTGGACGAGAAGGCCAGACGTTGTACCGCGGTCGAGCGTAAGCACCTGGAAAAAGTAGAGCGTGTGGTACGCGAGTTGAGCGGCCCGCGCCGCTTCATCGGGCGCGGGCGCAGTGGCGAGCGCGTCTCGGACGATCGAAGCGTAGACATCGATCGTGGCGTCACCGACTCGACCTGCGAGCGATCGATCGGCGCCGGCGTCGTCGGTCCGCCAGGCCTCGAGGTAGACGTGGGCCACGCCGCGATGACGACCGAGTGCCGGGATGAAAAAGTAGCGGGCGCCTTGGCGCGCTGCCGCGTCGTAGTGCTCGGGCATCGCAGCCTTGAGGGCGGCCTCGAAGCGCGCCGTGGCGGCGCCATCGGCAATCGCTGGGTTGAGGTCGGCCATGATCCGCCAGTAGCCGCTGCCGTCACGGGTTTCGGTCCAGCTCACATGCGTGTGCAACGACGGGGCATAGGGGTTGCGCGGATGGATGATCGCCGACAAGGCGGTGGCCGCCGCGAGTTTGCGCGCTGGTTCGTCGTCGTAATGCACCTGGGACACGTTGACCGAGGCGCGATCGAATACCTGTCCCGCATCGCTGGCCGACCAACGCGTGCCGCCGCCGTGCCGACCGCCATCGCGTAGCCAAGACGTTGGTGCGAATGCCGGCCAGTCTGCGCCCGCCTGGGCCCGACCGATCTCCGTCATCGCGTCGACGAGACGACGCTGCAGTCGTTCAACCAGCGCAAGTGCCAAGGACGCGGCCGTGGAAGAGGCGGGGACGAATGCCATGGGTAGAAGCTACCTTTCTTCTCTCTGGGCGAGAATTCCAGTCTGGCGATCGTGCAAACCGTGCGTACGGTTCGCCCGCGCGCGGGTGGCTCGTCGGGCTGAGCCGAGGGCCGCCGCGCATGAACGGCCCATGACGGAGTTGCGCCGCGATCACTGCTGCCGCGACGCTGCGTAGAAGAGACAGTCTTGCGTCGCCGCGGCCACGTCCGTGGTCGCCATCATTGGCACAAACGTCGTGCGCGTCCGTAGCGTGCCGCCGTCGTCGAGGAACAGCTCGTGCGCGCGTTCGCGGCCGTGCTCGTCCATGGCAACGAGCGGCCACGGACCCTCAAGCCAACCCAGCGCCGTGCCGGGCGCCAGGGTCTGGAAGTTGTGGCGATCCACGTCGGGTACCAGCGTCAACGCGACGCCTGGTACCGGTCTGGCCGCGAATGCCAACGTGACGCCAGGGCGCAGCATCACGCGCACCGGGTCGACCAAGATCGCCATTGGATCGGTGACGACGAGGGCCTCGGGGTCCTCGAGCCGAAGCAACCGCACCAGACCCGCGTGGGCGGTCGCATCGGCGCCCGGATCCCCGGCGCGACCGCATTCGATCGCCACGCTCGGCGCGAGGTCGGCGAAGGCCTCGGAGAACGTGCCCAACGACATGCCCGAGTGCACGAAGGTGCGGGCGAACAGCGCCGTGAGGCCCAGGTACGCGCCGTCTGTGCTCGGGCCCACGGCATAGGCAGGGTTGTGACCGGTGTTGTTGTGCAGGTCGACGATCAGCTCGGGTTGGACCGCGCGCAGCTGTGCGAGCGCGTCGCGGGCGATCGCACCATCGAGGTCGTCGAACGGCGGCCGGAAGCAGCGGTTGAGATCCCGCCGCCCCGGTAGCATGCGGTGGGCGAAACCCGGCGCCGCGCGGGCAGCCTCGACCGCGCCGAGGAAGAACCACACGTCGACGGCGGGTTCGAGACGGTCGACGAGCACGCGATGGATCGCGCGGAGGCCGGAGGGCTCGTTGCCGTGCAAGGTCCCGGCGACCACGCGGGCGCGCGCGCGGTCGCGGCCGCGAACGTGGAAGATTGTCGGCCGGCGCAGCCCGGCGAGAAACGCGTCGGGATCTGCGCAAACGTCGTCGTCGATCCCCGGCGCGATGAGGTCGATCGTAGGGCTCACGGCATCGACCACGTGTGGACCGGGTCGCCCGTCGCACTGGCTGCGAGGTAGCGTTGCACCAGCGCCGCGGCCGGGTCGTCGCTGCTGCGGGCGAGCTTGTCAAACCACGCCCGTTGCCAGCGGGCGCCGGTGATGCCACTCGCGGTACGCTGGGCCACGACATCGAGCCAACGCGCAGCTTCATCGGGTGCAACGCCACCGCGCTCGAGGCCCTCGCGCGCGTACGGCAGCAACCTCGCCACGAGCTCGCGCGCCCCGACCAGCTGCGCTCGACCGCCAGGTCGCTGCGGCCACAGCAGCGTCGCGTCCGGACCGTGCCGCGCCGCCTCGTAGAAGTTCTGCCGTGCCTGTGAAAACGTCAGCCCCTCGATGAAGTGCTCGGCCTCCGGCGCGAGCGCCAACACCAGACCGACGAGGAAGGCCCCGTTGGCGATCATATCGGTCATGGTCGGCCCTGCCGGCAGCGCGCGCAACTCGATGCGCACGTGGCCGCCCTCGTGGGCGTCGTATACAGCCCGGTTCCAGCGCCAGACCGTACCGTGGTGCAAGCGCAACTCGGCAAGCCCCGGGATCCCACCGGCGGCCAAGCACGCCCTGGGATCCTCCGATCCGCAGACCGGCAAGAGCGGTTCGTGCAATGCGACCGACTCCGCGAACAATTCGTAGGCGCCGCGCCGTACCCAGCCGTGCCCAAACGAGACCCGCGCTGGCCGCCAGTCGTCGCCTTGGGCACGCTCGTCGACGGACTGGCGGAACAGCGCGATGCGGGTCTCGTCCCACAATCGCCGGCCGAGGAACAGCGGCGCGTTGCCCGACAACGCCAGCACCGGAGCGCTGGCAAGCTGGGCCGCGTGGTGGTGTTGGGCGAACTGATGTGGCGCCACCCGGAGATGGATCTGAAACGACGTGTTCGCGCCCTCGAAGGTGACATCGTCGGCGACGAGATCGAGCGTATCTTGGCCCTCAATGTGGACTGCGAAGCCGCCGGGACGCTGACGGCGCAGCGACGACGAAAGCGCGCGGTAGCGATGGACCTCCGTCAGCGCGTCACGCAGGTCGTCTTCGCGGAGGGTGGGGAGGATTCCGATGGCGATTGGCCGCGCAGCGTTGGTTGCGGCCGCGCGAGTGATCTCCGCAAACGCCCCGGTGAGGTCGTCGTGCAGGGCCGCGAATGGTCGCCCGGCTAGCGCCACCGGATTCGAGTTGATCTCGAGGTTGAAGCGATCCACCTCGTGGGTAATCCGCGGATCGGTGGTGGCAGCCAGCACTGCGCGGTTGTTCGGCGCCGGTCGCCCCTGCGCATCGACGAGGTCGACCTCGACCTCCACGCCCAGCGTCGCCGGTCCTTCGCCGAAACCCGGCCGCTCGAGCAACGACCGCAATGCCCCGAGCGACGCCTGCAGTCGCTCGTCAAAGCGCGCCCGGTCGTCGTCGTCGAACTCCGAGCGCTCGATCGTCAGGCCCACGCCTCGCCAGCTTGCCGGGGGCGGCGAAGCCCCGCCGCTGCAACGTTTGCGCTGCACGGGAGGACCGAGGCATCGGGATCCCTGGCGGGCTTCGGTAGGCCCGGCCTTCCGCCCGCGGCGGCAGAACTCAGGGCATGGGGTGTTGCCGAAGGGCGGATGGAAGCGCGGTGCATCCGCTACAGTCCGACCGCGTGTCGCTATTGCCGTGCATCCGCGGCGCCGAGGAATTTCGGCGAATGCTCCGCACGCCGGGGAACTGGGCCGGCGCCGTAGAAGAGATCAGCCGGCGTCACGCGCTCGACGGGCCGTTCCAACCGAGCGTGGAGGGCTCGGCCGTGGTGTGGTTGTCCGCGAGCAGGTGCATCAAGCTACATCCGCCGCTGGCCGAATTTCTTGACAGCTTTCGCCGCGAGACGGCAACCCTTCACTACATCGCGGGTCGGCTGCCGATCCCGACGCCGGCGATCGTCGCCGAGGGCACGCTCGGCGACTGGCCATACTTCGTGGCGACACGGCTCGAAGGCACGCCGATCGATCGGGTGTGGCCGGGGCTCGATGCCGCGACTCGCACGCGTGTCGCGGAACACCTCGGCGTCGCGATGGCCGCGCTCCACGGCCTCCCTGCCGCGCCGCTCGCCGATCTCGGCGAGCCATGGCCCGAGTTTCGTCGGGAGCAGCGCGCGCGCTGCTTGGCCCGCGAGCGAGAGAAGCAGCTTGATCCGCAGCTGGAGATGCAACTCGCCGCGTGGCTGACCCGTAGCGATGCCCTCTCCGATCCGGAATTCACCCCCGCGTTGCTGCACACCGAGATCGGCCCGCATCATCTACTCGTGTCGGGGGATCGCTTGACCGGCCTCATCGACTTCGGCGAAGCCATGGTCGGCGACCCTGACTACGACATCGCGCCCGTGGGTTTGTTCGTCACGCGAGGCGATGCGTCCGCATTCGGCGCCTTTGCCCGCGCCTACGGCCGCGACGACGCCACGCTACGGGATCCCGATTACCGTGCTCGGCTCCTGCGCCACGCGTTGATGCATCGGTTTGGCACCTTGGCTTGGTACCTGCGGGTGCTCGGACCACCGACGACAGACCTCGGCGAGCTCGCGGACTTTTGGTTCGGCGCGGGCTGATGGGCGAGGAGGGGCCGCGCGGAAGGCCTTGGGCGAGACCATGTGACGGCTGGTCTGTAGGCGAGACGACGGCATGGCGACCGGCGAGCCGGGTGCTATTGTGGCCCCCGCGAGGGACGATGACCGGAGCGCGCATCGAGGCCAAGCTCATCGACACCAATCATGTGATCGTAGCCATGTGCGAACATGATCGCCCGAACTTCCGCGCGTTTGGCTCCGTGGTCACCGCCGACGAACTTGCGGCTGGTCGGGTCAACGTCGCGCGCAAGATCGTTTATCTCGCCGGCGATCTCGACCGCCTGCCGGGACCGCCGCTCGAGGGCGCGGCACGCATCCTTGCGATCGAAGGGTTGTCGCGCGGTTACGAAGCCGCTGGCGTCGAGGCCGTCGGTCTCGGCAAGGTCCCGATGTCCGTGGGCGGCGTCGGTGTCGGTGTCTATTATCGGCGATTCTTCGATGACGGCGATGACTACTTCGCACGCATCTGCGCCGAGCACACGTTCCAGGCGCTGACCGAGTCGGCCAAGCCCTCGAAGGCCCATCGCACAGGCATCTATCTGACGCCGGTCATGCAGGTCGCCGATGAGCTGCATTTCCGCCTCCTGCGCTGCTCGACGAACCTGTCCGGGCCCACGGAGGATTTTCGCACGACTGATCATCGCATCGTCGACGCACTCAACGACGAGGCTGCGCGGATCTTCTGCGATCACGCGCGGATCAACCACGTGCTCGCGCAGGTCTTCGCGAATACACCCGCCGACTCTGCCCACAAGCAAACCAAGGCCCGGATCTCCGCCCACGCCGACAAGACCAAGGACATGCCGTCCGATGGCGTCATGGCGTTCTGCACGTTTTATGACGGTCTCAACCAGCTCCAGCCTCTCGCCTCCGATCCGTTCGACTACGGTCATCGCGGTCAGAGCGGCCTCGCAAGGCTGCATTTTCGCCTGAAAGACGGCGCAGCGAACGAGGCCGCGGCGCTTCCCGTCGAGTTCTCGTTGACGCTCTACGCCAACTCGGTCTTCTTCATGCCGTTGTCCACCAACCGGCTCTACACGCACGAGATCCGGCCCTCGGTTTTGAACGCCGAGATGCTTCCTACCCGGCTTGGTTACGTCGCGCGCTGCTCGAAGACCGAGGCCGTGCACAAGCACGGCAGCACGTTCCTCAAGCTCGACGGGGAGCTGGTTCCCCTCGAACCTGCGACCCCAGCGGGCATCGTCGATCTCAGGGCACTGTACGTCGCCGAGAACAGTACGACCGACGTCGTCGACTATGGCGACAGGTTCCGGTTCAGCATGAACGAAGGGGACTACCAAGCGCCCGGGCGCGGCCGTGGTTGACGCGTTTCGGACCGACGCGTTGCCGAGCGACCCCGGGGCGTTTGAGACGTTCCTCGGATCGGCGCGGTTCGACGAGATCGTGAGCGGAAGGCGCGGGGCCGTCCTGCTCCGCCGCGAGGAGCAGGGCGCCGTTCCGATCGTCCGGACGACCACACAGTACCGCGAGCCGTCGCAGCTGTTTGGGCCGATTCACAGCCGGCTGGCCAAGGAGATCTGCCGGGTGGCGGTCCTCTCGCGAGCGTTCAACAACGCGCTCATCGAGCACTATTTGCCCGCGTACGCGAAGATGAAGCAGCACTCGGACCAAGCACTGGATCTGGCCGACGGCTCCTCGATCGCGGTGTTCTCTTGCTACCGAGATCCCGCGAAACCATCGCGGCGACTGCTTGTCAAGCCGAAGGGTTCGGAGTCCCCATGTGTTGAAGTTCCACTTCCGCATTGCAGTGTCGTGACGTTTTCCCTCGACACCAATCGGCGCTTCACCCACGCGATTGTGTTGGCGGACAACGCCCCCGCCAATGAGTGGTTGGGCATCACGTTTCGAACTTCAAAAACGCTGGTGCGCTTCGTGGACGGCCATCCCTGCTTTCTGGACGGCGCGCCACTGAAGCTCGCCGATGACGAACAGCGACGGGAGTTTTTTCAGCTCCGTCGGCGGGAGAACCACGAGATCGATTTTGTGTATCCAACCATTCGCTACACCATCAGCGAGAGCGACATGTTGCTCCCGGTGCCGTCACGTTGACGGTGCCGTCGCGCACGGCGGGCTGTGCTGGCGCAAGTCCGTGCTCGCCCGCGTGTTGCGCTCGTTGCCGTGACGATAGCGCCTTGTGCTGTCCGCCGCTCTGCTGCCCGCATGCCGGGCGATGCACGCGTTGGTTCGGACTGTTGTTACGGCGACTGCGAGCTCGAAGCGCCGGCACCGTGCGAGTTCACGTGCATCGGCACGTGCGACGGGCGGTGCGCCGAAGTCGATCCGGCGAACGGCGCCTGCAACGGTTCTTGCTTGGGCCAATGCCAGGGGATTTGCCGGTTCCCCGATGGTGTCGGCGCCCAGTGTAACGCCGCGTGTTTTGGGATCTGCGAGTGCGTTGTCGGGCACTGCCCCGCGTGACCGTCGGTCGACTCGATGCGCGTGCACCCAAACGAGCGGCGAAAACGACGACGCTAGCGCCCGATCGAGCTATCCGACGTGGCCTTGCCCACCCCCGGCTGCTTCCTCCCGCGCACACCGATATCCTCGCGCTCATGCTCCCCACGCCGGTCGTATTCATCCTTCAAGTCGGATGGTTCAGCCTTGCGTTCGGCGTCGTCGTTCGCATGGTCCTGTGGCCATGGAGCGCCTCGCTCGCGCCGCATCACCGCGCGGCGTTGTGGATCGCACCGCAGATGTCGCGTGTGCTTGGCCTTGGTCTCATGGTGCCCAAGCTCGCGCCCGGGATGCCGGCCGAGATGGCGGTGCCTACCGCGATCGGCGACTCAACGACCGCAGTTCTCGCGCTAGCGGCCTTCGTCACGTTGGTCCGCGGGCACCGCCTGGGGCCGACCCTTGGGTGGTTGTGCATGATCATCGGCGTCGCCGACGGGCTCCACGCGCTGGCCACAGCTGCGCGCCTGCAGGTGGCCGACGCGCTCGCCGGTCAGTGGTACGTACCTGCCCTCAATGTCCCGCTCATGGCCGTCTGCCACGTGGCCGGGGTGGTCGCGCTCGCGCGCCTGCGGACACCAGCGCAGACGCCGTGACCCGCTCCACCGACCGATTCGAGCAGATGATCTCCGGCATGCGCGAATGATGCCCACGCGATCGGATCACTTGCGCTCGATCCGCTCGATTTCGGAAACGTCGCCGTCTCCGTAGGTCAGTCGTAGGCTGACGAACGGCAGGGCCGGGTCGACCGAGATGTACGGCAACACGTCCCTGGGAATCGCCATCGGATTGCGCGGATCGCACTCTGGCATCCTGTATTCGCGATCGGGCGTCGCGACCCCGAGCCCGTATTCGACGCGCCGCAGCGAGCAGCGGTAGGCCATCAGCGTCGTGATGTAGAAGTAGGGCGCGCCGAGGTCTTCGCCGAACGCGGCCCAGGCCGTCGGCATCTTGGACAGTACGCCCTTGCCGAACGCCACCAGCTCCCTGCGCGGATCGACGGTAAAGTCGAAGGGACCCTGGGTGTGCCCGTTGCCGTCCGTGTAGCGAACCTGCACGGGAAACGCATCCGCTTGCAGCGGCGCTGTCACGTACATGTCGAACTCGCGCCAGTCGCCGTCGGCGACGCGCACTTGCATCGACCGCGTGGGCTCCTTGGCGAGAAAGTGGATCATCCACCCGGCACTGCTCGGCGTCGCTGTCATCTTGAGCGGCGGGTCGACCGCGAGCGGGGAGATGTCACCGAGCTTGGCCAGCCGCGCCCGCGCGTCGTGGACCCAAGCCTCGGCGAAGGCGTAATCGGCGAAGTGGGCCACGAATGCGGGGCCCGACGCGTGCCGCAAGAACGTCTCGAGGTAGAGCTTTTCACGCCGTTTGGCCGCCAACGACTGGCTGCCCAGCACGCGCTCGGAGTGGGCATCGGCCAAGGCGTAAAAGACCGGAGCGAAATCGGGGTGCGTCACCGCGAGGCGCTCGAGCGCGACGGTGCGTTCGTCCGCCGGCAACAAGCGCGCGTGGGCGAACTCGGACGACACCCCCGGGTTTCGCGCGACCAAGGCGGCGTAGGTCCCGCGTGCCGCTTCGATGCCGTCTTCGAGCTCGAGGATCCGCGCATAGGCGGCGTGGATGTCGACGAAGCCAGGTGTGCGCGCCAAACAGCTCGCGTAGGACGAGCGTGCGGTCGCGTAGTCCCCGCGATGCTCCGCGTCGCGGGCCGCTCGGCAGTCGTCGCCGATTTCGACGGTCGAATCCTCCACGCCCTTGCGGCAGGCCGCGGCGGACAGTGCCCAGAGCAGCAATGCAGGCAGCAACCGCGTGCGTGGGTCCATGGAACTATGGATGATAGCAAGCCCACGGTGCCGAGCCGGTAGCGATCGAGAACGACCGCCGACGCCGCGATGGCTCCATGGCCACCGCGGACGAACGCCACAAGCGAGTACGCGCACCAACGGACGGATCTGCATCATCGTCAGGATTGGCGCGTGTCCCCGCGCGATGTCGGTCTACACGCAGACGCCGGGGCAGTCGGCTCCGCCCGAGTCGGGGCTGCAGCTATCGTGGGGGTCGTCCACGCAGAGCTCGCCCTCGGGGCAGGGTAGGCCGGCAAAGCCTCCGCACAGTTGCGGAGGTTCGACCTCCGCGCACACGCCGGAGCAGTCAGCGCCGCCCTTGAGCGGATCGCAGTTGTCCGCGGGATCATCGACGCACGTGAGGCCGTTTGGGCAGGTGAGTCCAGCAAACCCACCGCACTGCTGGGCCGGCGCGTCGACGCACACGCCCGAACAGTCGGCTCCGCCCGCCTGTGGGTTGCAGCCATCGTCGGGGAGGTCGGCGCAGATCTGTCCGTCGGGGCAGGTCAGGCCGGCGATCCCGCCGCATTGCTTGGTGGTCGGGGGCGGCGAGTCGTCGACACAGATCCCGCCGCAGTCTGCTCCACCGTTTTGTGGATCGCAGTTGTCGCTCGGATCATCGACGCACGTGCTTCCGTCGGGGCATGCGAGGCCTGCGAACCCGCCGCATTGGGCGGGCGGAATGTCGTCGATCGGGATGCACATCCCGGCGCAGTCGGCCCCGCCGTTGGCCGGATCGCAGCCATCGTCGATGATGTCGAGGCACGCGAAGGCGTCGGGGCAGGTTAGGCCGAGGAAACCGCCGCATTCAACCACGTCGCCGTCTTCGCAAACGCCAATGCAGTCCGCGCCACCGGCGTTCGGGTCGCATTTGTCGGACGGGTCGTCCTTGCAGACCTGGCCCTGTGGGCAAGGAAGGCCGGCGAAACCGCCGCACGGATCGCCCCCATCGCGGCCGCCGCAGACCGCCGGCCGATCCGAGCAGCAGTCGCCCAGCGAGACACAGTCCGCGTCGCAGAAGCAGTTTCCGTCGTTCGCGGCGCCGTCACAATCCGTGTCGGCACAGCTGCCGATGAGGTCTGCCTTGCCGATATTGCCGCGGTCTCCCCCGTCAGCGGCGTCGTTGTCCCGGTCGCATGCGCCGGCCAGCCAAAGCAGAGCCAATGAGATCTTTCTAAGCCCATTCATGGATTGGTGTACCTCCTGAAGCAGGGTATGGGCGCCACCGACCTTTCGTCATCGGCACAATTACCCACGCGGGTCAGGTTTTCGCGGCCCGACATCCGTCGGATTGCTTAAGTCACCGAGGATCGCCGAGGAGCCCGGCCTCGGCGAGCCAGCGCGTCAGCGCCGCCCGCGAACGGATCTCTAGCCGCGAGTAGATGTGGTCGAGATGGCTCGCCACCGTGCGCGGGCTGATCCCCAACCGTTGGGCGATGTCGATGTTCGTCATGCCGCCGGCAACCAGGCGGGCAACCTCAAGTTGTCGTTCGCTTAGATCGCTCACGGCTGGCGCAGCCGAGGGCTGGTCGCGGAACACCAACTGCAAGATGGCATCGGGTCCGATCTGGATCCGGTCGGCCTCGCGCAGCAGGGCAACGTCGATCTGCGTGCCGTTGACGAACGTGCCGTTGGTGGAGGCGAGATCGAGGATCGTGAGACTGCCGTCCTGGGCGCGAACGATCTTCGCGTGGTGTCGCGATACCCCCGAATCGCGCAGTCGAACGTCGACCTCGCCCTTGCCGATGACCGTTTGCGCGCGCGTAAGCTCGAACACCTGGCCGACGCTTTGCCCGGCGACCGCCTCCAACGCGGGCATGCCCCCCATGGGGCGGCGTTCACTGGGCCGCACCGGCCTCACGGTGGTGTCGGTTGCCCGCACCGGCGGATCATACTACGCCGATCGTCGTACGAATGCCTGCCACGCCGGACAGCCAAGCGACGACGGACCACGGCGCGGTTGGGCCGCGACCGCGCCCCGAGCTGCCCATCTTCCGCGGGCAAAGTGTCGGTCGCTACTTGGTGCTCGACCGAATCGGCGCGGGCGGCATGGGCGTCGTCTACCGCGCGTACGATCCCGAGCTCGATCGCAAAGTGGCGCTCAAGGTGTTGCGTCCGGTGGCCAGCGCGGGGGAGGAACTCGCGCGGCGGCGGCTGCTCCGTGAGGCGCAGGCGCTTGCTCGACTTGCGCATCCCAATGTCGTCACCGTCTTCGACGTCGGGACGTATGAGACTGACTTCGTGGTCGAAGCAGGCGGCCTTCCTTCGCGCGACCCCGCCAGATCCACGTCGTCCGATCCAACGGAACATCGATCGGCGGCGCGTGTGTTCCTGGCCATGGAGCTGGTCGAGGGCGTGGATCTGCGCATGTGGGCAGAAGCGCGTCCCCGTG
>CADEGN010000118.1 GCA_902826865.1 uncultured Myxococcales bacterium | reverse complement strand
GCTTGTGCCGCTTGTGCCGCTCACGCCGCGCCAACCGGGCCAAGAACTACCGGCGGAGCATGAGAGAGAGACCTCCGCCACCGCGTGAGATCCACGGCGAGAAGGCGATCCCCCGCTTCCAGCGACGGTGCTTCTCCCGCCGAACCAGCCCGATCCCGAGCAGAGCCGCCCCCGTCACGGCAGCAAGCGAACCGTAGGCCACCCGGGCCCATCCGAGCCCGTAGAGGCCTCGGCATTGCTGGGGCGTCGGTGAGGCTCCCAAACCCGCCCAGCGATCGGCACACGCGCCCGGCTGCGAGAGCCAGATGAACCCCGCGGCCGAGCTCGCAGTGATCAGGCCAATGGGTAGGAGAATCGATCCCACAATGATCTGCTCGTCGCCGTCGGGTGGCTCGCGCCCCCTGGCGGCGTCGAGGTCCCAGTAGCCGCCCGGGATGCCACCCTCGCGCACGAACTGAGGCTCACCTCCATCGGGCGGGGCGACCCGCGGCGAGGGCACGGGTTCAGGGGCGAGCGCGCTGTCGTTCGAGCTTGCGCCATCGACCGCCGTCGAGACGGCCGCGTCCGACTCGGCGGCCGCCCCGTCGCCGCCCTGCGGTGGCAACGTGGGCTCGGGCGACGGCTCCTGTGCGACCGGAGGCAACGCCGCGAGCCGCCACGCAACGAGCGCAGCGATGGCTGTCACCGTCTCCCTCGCGATCGTGCGGTCGGACCGCGCCGGGACGCCGCGGCCCAGCGGGCGCCGATCGATCGCGCGCGGTGCATTGCGCCAGCGTATTGCAGTAGGGCCGCCAAGTCAGCCGCGCTCCCCGTGCCGCCCGCAAATCCTACCGCGCCGCCGTTTTCGTCGCTCGGCGCGCGTGGTGCATCTTGCGGGGTGCGACCAGCGACGCATGGTTCACAGGAGGTGGCGGCGCCCGAGCGCCGACCCCGACACGAGGGAACCATGGCAGCGTTCAGCCCCGAAACAGCGACCGTCAAGACGCGTCATGCGCTCGCTCACGCGCAGGCGATGGCGAAGGACCTGGGCCACCCCGAGTTGACGAGCCTGCACCTGCTGATGGCGTGCGTGCAGCAGGACGGCGGCCTGGTCAAGCCGTTGCTTGAGCGCGCTGGCGTGCATGGTGCCGCGATCGAGCGCGTGCTCGCGCGCGAACTCGGCAAACTTCCCAAGGTCGCCGGCGCAGACCTCCGCGTGGCCCGCGAGCTCGGCATCGCCCTCGACCTGTCCGCCGACGAAGCCGCAACGCTCCACGACAAGTTCGTCTCGACGGAGCACATTGTCCTTGGATTTCTCTCGGAGAAGGCGGAACGCGAGCGGATCCGGGCGGCCGCGGTACTGCGCGAGCTCGGCGCGAGCCGAGACTTGGTGCTCTCGGCGCTGCGTGACGTGCGTGGCAATCAGCGCGTGGATAGCGAAGAGCCGGAGGCCAAGTACGAGGCCCTCGAGAAGTACGCCCGCGATCTCACGGCACTTGCCCGCGCGTCCAAGCTCGATCCGGTGATCGGCCGAGACGCCGAAATCCGGCGAACCCTGCAGGTCCTATCGCGACGGACAAAGAACAACCCCGTGTTGATCGGTGATCCCGGCGTGGGCAAGACCGCGATCGCCGAGGGGATCGCCCAGCGCATCGCCGCCGCCGACGTGCCAGAGAGCCTCCGGGACAAGCGGCTGCTCCAGCTCGATCTGGCCGCGCTGGTCGCCGGTGCCAAGTACCGCGGCGAATTCGAAGAACGGCTCAAGGCCGTGCTCGGCGAGGTCGCGGCGGCGGAAGGTCGCGTCATCCTGTTCATCGACGAGCTCCACACCCTCGTCGGCGCCGGCGCAGCTGAAGGGGCCCAGGACGCAGCAAACATGCTCAAGCCCGCGCTCGCGCGCGGCGAGCTGCGCTGCGTCGGTGCGACCACGCTCGATGAGTACCGCAAGCACATCGAGAAAGACAAAGCGCTTGAGCGACGGTTTCAACCCGTGATGATCGAAGAGCCGTCCGTCGACGATACGATCGCGATCCTGCGTGGGATCTCCGGTCGGTTCGAGACCCATCACGGGGTGCGGATTCAGGACGCGGCCCTGGTGGCCGCGGCTCGACTGTCGCACCGCTACATCCAGAGCCGATTCCTGCCAGACAAGGCCATCGACCTCGTCGATGAGGCGGCGGCGAAACTCAAGATGGAGGTCGAAAGCACACCGACGCCGATCGACGAGCGCGAGCGACGGATCACGCGCTTGACGATCGAGAAGACGGCGCTCGCCCGCGAGGACAAGAGCAAGCCCGTGGCCGAGCGGTTGGCCGCGATCGAGGCCGAGCTCGCCACCCTCGGCGAGGAAGTGGCCGCCATGCGCTCCCGGTGGAAGACCGAGCGCGACAAACTGGCCGAGCTCAAGCAACTGTCCGAGCAGATCGACAACGTCCGGAGCGAGGCGACGAGGGCCGAACGCGCCGGAGATCTCAACCGCGCAGCCGAACTCACCTACAGCACACTGCGCGAGCTCGAGCGCAGCCGCGAGCGGGCGCGCGAGGTCCTGCAAACGACGATGAACGAGGGTTCGTTCCTGCGCGAGCAGGTCACGGACGAGGACATCGCCGCGATCGTATCCAAATGGACGGGGATCCCGGTGACGCGGATGCTCGCCAGTGAGCAGCAGCGCTTGCTCACCATGGAGGCCAAGTTGCACGAACGCGTCGTCGGGCAAGACGAGGCCGTTCGCCGGGTCGCGGCGGCGGTGCGCCAGAGTCGAGCGGGCCTCGCCGACCCGAACCGCCCGGTTGGATCATTTTTGTTTCTCGGACCAACTGGGGTGGGGAAAACCGAGCTGGCCAGGGCCCTCGCCGAGTTTCTATTCGACGACGAGCGTCACGTCGTGCGTATCGACATGTCCGAGTACATGGAGAAGTTCTCGGTCTCGCGGCTGCTCGGGGCCCCGCCCGGATATGTCGGTTACGACGAGGGCGGTCAGCTCACCGAAGCCGTGCGACGTCGGCCCTACTCGGTGGTGCTGCTCGACGAGATCGAGAAGGCCCACCCCGACGTGTTCAACGTTCTTCTCCAGTTGCTGGATGATGGTCGGTTGACTGACAGCCAGGGCCGCACCGTCGACTTTCGCAACACGATCGTACTGCTGACCAGCAACGTCGGGTCCGAGGCGATTCGACCCGGCATGGACCAAGCGACGATCGCCCGTGCCCGCGATGCGGCCCTGCGTGCCCAATTCCGCCCCGAGTTCATCAACCGCCTCGACGGCATCATCTCTTTCGCGCCGCTGGGTCGCGAGCAGATGGCGGCGATCCTCGACATTCAGATCGATCGGCTCCGCCCGCGCTTGGCCGCTCGCGAAATCAACCTCGAGATCACGCCCGAGGCCCGCGCCCGATTGGCCGACCGCGGCTACGACCCCGACTTCGGCGCCCGGCCGCTCAAGCGGCTGCTTCAACAAACGATCATCGAGCCTCTATCCCGACAGATTCTCACGGGAGAAATCCTGGCGGGTGGTCGCGTGGTCGTCGATGTGGACGGGCCAGATGACCCAGACGACGCCCACGTGGTCGTGCGTGCATACTCGGGCGTTACCGCCCCCAGTGGCGGAGCCGCCTAGCAGCAGTGTGATAGCGGCGCGGGTCTCAGCGAGGGGTTGCCCAGCGGGGCGCGACGGTTTCGTGGCGCATCGCGTGGTCTGGCCTGCACGCACGGCAGGGGCCTGCTGGTCGGACGTCCAGATCCGGGGCGTTCAACTTGATCGATCGCTGGCGCCCGCTGGTCCGCACCCGTTAGACTGTGCCGCGATCTTGCGCTCGGCACCGGATGAACGACTCGTTCAAGATGTTCCTCATCGCGCTGGTGACGGCCGTCGCCTCGCAGTTGTTGCTCGGCCCATACATCCTGCGCCTTCAGGGCCTGCACCCCCACGACCAGGTCGCCAGCGTCGCCAACAAGGTCGACCCCGGACTCACGGCGACTCCACGCGAAGAGGCAAAGTTGGCCGCGCCGAACCTCGAAGGCATGCCGCTGGCCGAGGCGCGTGAGCGGTGGCGGGCCAAGGACATCGAGATCATCGAGGACGGCGAGCGTGATGGATCGGGCGCGGAGCCCGGTACGATCCTGAGCCAGCGACCGCCCCCGGGGGCCGAGTTGTCGAGCAAAGAAATCCGGGTTGTCGTCGCGCGCAAGAGCGAAAACGTCGCCATCCCTGATGTGGTGGGTAAACCGATCGACGACGCCCGCAAGATCCTGACCGACGCCAGCTTTACGGTCGGTGATCCGACGCCCGAGGCGTCTGACAAGCCGGCGAATACCGTCGTACGGCAGAGTCCCGGCGCAGACGAGAAGGCCAAGAAGGGCTCGATGATCCGCGTCGTCGTCGCGCAGGCCCCCGCGATCGCCGTTCCCAAGCTCACCGGGCTCTACCTCGGCAAGGCCAAGCAGGCGATCACCGACGCCGGCCTCAAGGTTGGCGCGGTCAAACGCGTGGAAGATGCCGAGCGCGGGGAAGGCTACGTCCTGCGCCAGACCCCGGCCCCCGGCGAGAACGTCCCGCCGGGCACCGAGATTGAGCTCGTGGTGGTCGCGCCGAACTAGCGCGAAAAACCGCATGGGTGGTCGGTCGGGCGTCCCCGCAACCGTTCGACCCTACGCGGCCGGCATTCGACGCGCGCGAACGAACTCGACCACCGCCGGCAGAACCGAGATGATCACGATGGCCGCGATCACCATCGTGAAGTTCTTGCGGACGATCTCGCGGTTGCCAAACCAAAACCCCAGCATGAGAAACGACCATATCCACGTGAGCGCGCCAACGACGTTGTACGTGGCGAAACGAGCGTAGCCCATCGCCCCAACGCCAGCGACGAAGGGGGCGAACGTCCGCACGATCGGGATAAACCGAGCAATGATGATCGTCTTGCCGCCATGCTTCTCGTAAAAGGCATGCGCTCGCATGAGGTGCTGCTTGTTGAGCAAGCGCGAAGACTCGCTGGCGAAGACTCTTGGGCCGAGGCGACGGCCGATCGAATAGTTGACCGCGTCGCCGACAATGGCCGCCACCGTGAGAAGGATACCGACCATCCACACGTCGATCGGAGAACCATCGGTGGCACTAAGTGCTCCCACCGCGAACAGGAGCGAATCGCCGGGGAGAAACGGCGTGACCACCAGCCCGGTCTCGGCGAACACGATCACGAAAAGCAGGGCATACAACCATCCCCCGAGTTGACCGGCCCATTGGTTCAGGTGGCGATCGAGGTGCAAGAAGATGTCGATGAACTGGCCCACGCGCGGCGCGAACGCTAGCAGCCCACGCCGAAACCTCGCAATCCGAGGCACAGGCGGCCCGGTGCTGGCATCTCGGACCCCCGAGGGCGCCGGTCGGCCGCCACCCCCCGCGCGTTGGCGGGCGGCGGGCCACGCGGCCCGTGATCACTCGGCCGGCGAAAAGCCGCCGATAAATGTGCTCTGTTGCCCCAGCGCGAACCGAGTCCCCGCGGCCGGCGGCAGCCCGACGTTGTTGTCGCACGCCTTCGCCGTCCGAGCGACGCCCTGCTGGGCACCACAGTTACCGTCCGGACACGCGGCCGTGCTGACCTGCTCCACCGAGCTCAGCGTTAGCCCAGGCGTGAAGCCGGGCTCGAAGGTGGCATCGGTGCTCGTTGTCCCGCTCGTGAAGTTGAACCCGGAGGTCGCGTCGCTGGTAAGCCGAAAACTGATCACGTACGTGGACCCGGAGTCGAAGTGCCACTGTCCGGTCGACGAATCGTAGAAATCCGGATCGCATTCGGCGCTACCCGGTTCGAATATCGTGAACTGGACGAAGTAGGCCTCGATGCCTTCGATTACCACGTCGGGCAGCCCCGCCTCGCGATCGACCACGCCGGTCACGAGGATCTGCGGCGCAGCGATCGGCCGCGCCGCCTTCGAAAAGGTGCGCGTCTCCACCACCGAATCCGCCCCCGGATAAGGGATCACCGTCCGCGTGCGCTCGATGTCCGAGAGCGCGACCCG
Source organism: uncultured Myxococcales bacterium (assembly GCA_902826865.1). Classification (GTDB taxonomy): domain Bacteria; phylum Myxococcota_A; class Polyangia; order Nannocystales; family Nannocystaceae; genus Xiheibacterium. Next base: position 16,818 of record CADEGN010000118.1, on the reverse strand, counting down.
CATGTAGCTTGGATTGCTTGCACCGAGGAACGCGCCGGCAGCGATGTCGCCAGCAACGCCCTTCGGTGCGCCCGCCGGGATATTGAAGCCCAGGTGCTTATCGCCACTTCGATGGTCGTCGACGAGGAGGTACAGACTGCTGTGAAACGGGTTATCCGAGACGCCGCCGTCGATCGTGTCGTCGAATGGAGAACCGCTGGCGAGCGCGACGAGGAACTGATCACGCTCGTCGGCAGGACTGCCCGCCGCGGCGGCGCTGAAGTCGTCGATTCGGTTGCTCGCACTCACAGCGGGCGGATAAATGAACGGGTCGCCGCGATTGGATTCGTCGACGGTGCAGTCCGGACCCGTTCCCTCGCACGCGGGGAAGCGGAACACCGCCTGGGCATCGCTCCCCCAAAGAGCGACGCTGTCGGCCTCATGGCTGGTGTCGCGCCCGAGGTCCCAGCGGAACAGTCGGCCGGCAGGATCGGCGACGTAGGTCTCTTGCATCTCCGCCCAGAATCGCGATAGGCAGTGCGAGCCGATGGCTGGGTCGACGATGGCGCCGAACGTCGACTCGAACACCGGGTCGGTGATGTCCGGGAGTTCCGCAGACTCGATCAATGCACCCGTCGTGGCGTCGGCGAGGATCAGCGTGCGCCCCTCGCCCGCCGGCGCCGCGGCGCCCTGGGGATAGCCCGATCCGAGCACCAGTAGGGTGTCCGGCTCGGCGCCGAGGTCATCTGCGGGTACGTGATACGACAGTGCGGGCCGCGCCCAGGTCTCGCCGAGCAGCGGGTCGTAGGTGGCGGCGAGCGCTGCGTCGGACGTCGACCACAGGATGCTGATCGGGCCTTGCGGCGCCTCCGGACTCATGTGCGACAGATCCAGGGCGTAGAACTCGCGGCCGCCAGGACCGAGACCAAACACGCCGAGGTGCACCCAATATTGAGGATCGACGCTCTTTACCAGCGCAAAGCCGGTGTTGAGGGTGGCGCTCACCCCGTAGATATGGTCCGCGATGTCCTTTGGCTGGCCCATGGTCGCCGGGCCGATTGCCGTCTGGGCGGCCACCGCACCGAGCACATCTCGCGGGACGAAACCCCAGAGCTCATTGCCGCTGTTGTATTGAAACGCATGCAACACCCCCATGTCATCTCCGACCAACACCGCCTCCTGGTATTGGCGATGGGGCGACCGGGACGACAACACCTGATCTGGCGAATTGGATGCAATCGCAAAGTCGCGCAGGCTCGTCGGGAGGTTGCCCCCGTCCAAGGGCCCGAGTAAGCGCCCGGCGCAGTGCGGATCACGGATCGCGATCTCCGGGATTTGCTTGGTGTCATGGCGAGGGATCCGGCGGACGAGAACCGGCGCGGAGTTGGACAGCCCCGCGAGCTTCCATCCCCCGGGGGCATCGCGGCCGAGGAGGAACGCCGCGATCTCATCGGCCTCCACGTCGTGATCCGCTGAAGTCAGCAGGCCCTTGGCTTCGAGCAGCGCCTGAAAAGCATCCGTGGCCGATCCGTCCGTTTCTGAGACGGGGACGAGTGTGTTGTCGTCCGCCTGTGTGAAGAGCCTCCGCTCCGCCCACGCGGTCGCCTGCAAGCAGTCGCCGGCGTCCCAGACGTGGCTCTGCGGACACGGGCCGAAGGTCTCCTCGATTTCCTCTGCGGCAAACTCAGGCGACGGAAGCGTGCAGAACAGATAGGGCGCGCCGGTGTCCGGGTCGATGTCGGTGCACAACGATCGGGTCACGTGCCCTCGCCAACCCGGGAACTCGGTGTACGCAGCGATCTTGGTCTGGACCGGCTGGCCCTCGCCGGCTTCGCCGCCCGCGCCCGCGCCGATGTCCGTCACGGTCGAAGGCGGACCACTGGCAAGATCCGCATCGAGACTATCGTCGAGGATCTTGGTGAGAACGGTGGTCAGCGCGTCGCTGTCCGTGGCCAGGAAGGCGCACGCGTTGGTCGGGTCAGCCGGGTCATCGCAGGTGTCCCAGGCCGCGGTCGGCACATCGAGACATGGCGTGTCGCACGTCGCTCCATCGCAGGCCCCTGCCCCTGCGCAGGCCATGTCGTTGAGCGAGCTATCGCCCTGCAGGAATCCGACCACGTACACCTTCACGCCGAGTTCGACCCGCAGGTCGGCGAGGGCACGATGAAGTGCACCCCCGCCCTCGCCCGCCGACGGCACGCCGTGGGTGAGGAGCACCGCGGAGGTCGGAGCGCACGACTCTGGCGTGTCCGCCTGGGTCGCGAACTTCAGATACGACGCGACCGTGGTGTGGGAAAATTGGGAGTTGAGGTCCGGAGGCGTGTCCGTGACCGCACCGATCGTGGACAGCCACGGCGCTCCACTGTTCACATCGACACCGCCCGAAATCATCGGGCTCGAGTACGTCAGCACGGCCCCGTTGCCACGGGCACGGGAAGCCGGGCCGCTGTCGGCAGCGGCGATCGAGGTCGCGCTGAGATCCATGTAAAACGGCGCATACAGCTGGCCCGACGCCACGCCGGTGGCACCGATGACTCCGGCATAGTTGGCCCCATCGGACGTCGGTTCCACGCTCCACTCGGCGTAGCCCGGAAAGCCATCAACGTACGGCCAGTAGTAAAAGTCGTGATCACGGACGTTGGCATCCTTGGCCGAGTCGGTGTCGCCCCAATCACCTACGGTGGCGTACGTCAGCGCGTGATCCAGATCGTTGGTGTCGTCCAGGCGCGCCCGCACGCCCATGAACGAGGGAAACCACTGGACCTTGCGCTCGGCGTTGGCGGGATCGGACAGCTGGGCGGTATCGACGAGCGGCGACGCCGGCGGATCCCCGCTCAGATCGTCGGTAGAGATCACCGAGCCGACGCCGAGCTCATCCCAACGCAGATACGGGTAGGGCTGGATGGTCGCGCCCTGGCAAAGCCGCCACGCCCCGTTCTGGGTGGCGTCCCGCGTGATGGCCGCGCCGCCGGCATAGCTCGTCACCCAGGTGAAGCGAGCTTCTTCGTCCGTTCCCGGCGCACACTTCGAGGGGACACCGCCGGCGGCGGTCCGCGGGGTCTGCTGCGAAAATGTCATCAACGCGAACGTCGCGCGCTCGCCCACGCTCGCGGCGACGGCGTTGATCGCTCGCCGCGCGACCGAGATCCGGCTCTCCGCCTCGGTGCCGCTCGCCACCTCACACTCGTTCCACAGGCAGTTCTCATCGGCGGTGTTTGTCCGGAAGCTCATCGCGGCCGAGGTATCGAGCACAAACAGCACGCGCGGGTGGATCTGAGCGAAGCTCGCTCCGCGAACCACGTAATACGGGTGGACGCGCGCCTCCGGGGCGCCGAGCCAGCACAACGCGAGCACGAGGGTCGCGAGGGCGCCGACCCACCGACCCAGGGTGCGCGCGGCATTGCGCCGCCACAGCCGTCTCACGTGGGCCCCCTATGAAAAACGTGCACACACACCGCAAGCGGGTGCGCACTCGCGAGGGTCTCGGGGTCCGAAACGGTGAGGCAAGTTGTCGAAATCACGAGTATCCCCCGCCTGCACGCGTGGCGCGCACGCGGGGAAGTGCAAGGCCGGTGCCGCCGGCTCGAATGGGGCCATCGGGGCGTGCCGCGCGCGGGATCCCTGATCGGCCCAGCCTGCGATGCATCTGCGCCTTCGTCATCCGGCGACGAGCCGGTGGCCACGCTGGTTGGCAGCGAGTGATCGAAACCGCATGGCAGCTGTCTGTCGCGCCACCGATGCGATCGCCGAGCCCCATGACAAACATCCAACTTAGGCGCTGGTTCGCGGCGTCGGCTTGCGCTCTGGGATCCTGCGGAGAGTTCGAGGATCCCGCTGCCATGCCCAACGGCGATGCCCCGAGCGAGCGCGTCGTACCCAGCGCCGCGCTCGATCCATCGCTCGCGAAACGGCCCTATGCCGAGCTGGCCGGGCAGATGGAGCAGCTGCGAGGCGAACGCAACTATCACGACCTTGGACCCGTCGAGCGCGAAGAGTTCGACCGGCTCGCGCGCGCGGTTGAATACCGACTCGGGATCCACGCCATCGATCACGACCCGAGCAATTCGCTGACCGCCGATCTCCCGTCTCCCGCGGCGTCGGGCGGTTTTGATCCACCCTGGGACGAGGTCGATCCAGCCCCAGGTTCGCGCTACGCTTTTATAGGGGTCGAGGCGCGACCGATCTTCCGCACGCAGGTCGCGCTCCCTCTTACGCCAGGGCCCAAGGTATTCGCCACGGCAGATCTACGACGCGATGGGCTGCCGAGCACCAGCGCCGACACGCGAATCGTAGTGCGCCGTGGCAACCAAACCTGGTCCAACGACGACTGCGACGCGGCTACCCGGGCGTCGTGCGTGACGACTACCTCCGCTTCGGGCACGTTCGTGATCACTGTGTTTGCGACGCAACCCAGTCGTTGGGGCACGACCGACGTAATCGGCGACGGTGCGGTACTCGCCAACGATGTTTCGTTCGGTGGGACCATCATCGACGTGACAGCACCGGCTGACGGCACCTACTCGATCGATACGGTGCACGTCCCCAGCGGTGCCACCGACACGCGCCTCGTGCTGTTCGACGTGGCCTGGAGAGAGTCGAGCGCAGATGACAACTCCGGGATGGGGCTCGCCGCCCGCATCACGTCTACGTTCGCCCCCGGCGCACGATTGCTGGTAGGAGCTGTGTCCGACTCGACCGTCGGTGCCACTCGGGCAACCAACGTGCTTTTCAACGCCTGCCAGAGCGAGACCCACACCTGTCACCTGTTCGCGGCCGACGGTTCGCTACGTGGTGACGACGATCGCGACGGTCTTGCCAACGCGCTCGAGGGCGAGCTCGGAACCGGGGCCACCGACTTCGACAGCGATGACGACGGCCTATTCGACTACGTCGAGGTCATTGGACACGCTGAAGGCAGCGCTGAGCTCCCACTTCCGCAGTTCGGAGCGCAGCCGCGTCGTCGCGACATGTTCATCGAGGTCGACCGCTCCGACACGGCGTCCGGCATGGCGCTGGACCAGGTCAGGCGCGCGCGCGACATGTATCTGGACATGCCGACGCTCGTGAACCCCGATGGCAGCGAGGGGATCATGCTCCACCTCGATCTCGGGGTTCCGTGCGCCGATGTCCAGCTGTGCGGCGACTGGGGTGGTGTTGAAGTCCTCGCGGGGATCGACGCGGAAGACTACCACGCCACGCCAGCCGAGATGTTTCCGCACTTTGCCCCGGTGCGCCGCGGGATCTTCCGCTATGCATTCGAACAGAACCAGTTCACGGGCCAGTACAGCGGCGTGCGGTGGGCCGTGCGCGCAACGTCCGATGGTTCAGTGCTTGCTCACGAGTTCGGGCACACCTTCGGACTCGACCATGGCGGCGTCGGGGCCGATCCGCGCAACCTCAAGCTGATCTACCCCAGCACCATGAACTACCTCTATCAGGGCTCGATCTGGGGGGTGCTCAGCGACCGCTCCCGTTTCTCAGCCGGCGAGTTTGACCCGATCGATCATCGGGGCCTCGACGAGACCGACTACTCGGTCGGCGTCGACAAGACGATCTTCAGCATACCCGAGTACCGCCTCGACGTTCGAGGCGACGATGTCGACTGGAACCGAGACGGCCGGATCTCCGACCGTGCCGTGCTGTTCGACGACGGTCCGATCCAGAGGCATCGCTTCGGCCTATGGCCCGAGTTCGCCGATGCTCGCGTCGTCGACCGACGCATGCCGACCGGTGGCATGGGGATGGCCGTAGTCCCCAAAGCTAAAGACAGCGAGGCCGCGACCACGTGGCTATTCGCCCCGTTTGAGCACAAAGACGGGACCTATCCCGAGGTCAGCACGTTGTCTGACTTCGTCGGCACCGCGGAGTCGTGGCCGCCATTCGCGGGCGGGCGCCCGCTGCCGCAAGGTGGGCTGTATCCCGGGGAAGCCAGCGCCCTACCCTTCAGGGTCGACGGCAAGACCCGGATCATTGTTGTGTTCCCCGACACCGGGGCCGTGCTCAACATCAACGTGTTCGATCCTGACACGGGCTTTGGCGAATGGACACAGATACCCGGCTGGCCCGAGGGCGCGACCGCACGCCACGGAAATCTCGCGGAGATCGACGGCAAGCTTGTCGTCGTGTTCCGCGACCTGTTCACGCCCGAAGATGAGCCCAACGTCTGGCTCGCGCGCATGGACGACCGACGCGCGTGGAGCGCGTGGGAGCAGATCGACGTGCCGAGCTGGACCACGCCCGGCATCGCGGCTGGACCGGACGGGTTCGAGTACCTCGCCCACGTCGCGTCCGGGGGCGACCGCCCGATTCTGTTCTCGCGTCGCATTGCCGGCAGCAGCGACCCATTCGAGCGGATCATCGGTCCCAGCATGACGTCGTCGGCGTTCATGGACGCGCCCACGCCGCTTCGATCCCGTGTGATCCTGCTGTTTCAGCCCTACAAGTATCTCTTCGGCGTGCCGTTCGATGACGGCAGTGGGTATCTCGCGGTGTTTTGGAATGGCGGCCAACCCAGCGACAAAAACAGCGAAGATCGCGACAGCTGGCATCAGTACCGCGCCTACGTACCGGGATTCATCTCGCCTACCGAGATGTCGCTGCCGGCACAGAACGCTGGCTGGCGCGCCCACGGCATGTGGGAACGACCGCTATCGTGGCACAGCCCGGCCGTGGCGCCGCGGCATTGGGACGTGCAAGTGGCCTATGCCGCGCGACATTGGCTGGAAGGCCACGACATCGGCGTATTTTACCAACCCTACGGGGGCGGCATGGGCGCGATGAACCCGTATCCCCACGATGATTACGACGACGTCTCGCTGATCGCAGACACCATGTGCTCGACCGTGCGCTCGTCGACGAGTACCGAGTGCCGCTGTACCTTGGGACCTAAGGCGAGCTGTCCGTGACAGGCGCGAGACGTCGCGGCGGCGCCAGACCGACTGGCGGCGCCCCCACCGGAGCTCCCCTCGTTGAGCACGCGGTCAGCACGGGGTGCATTCGCAGGAGTCACCGCAATCAATAACAAGGTCGGTGCCGTTGCATTGACCGGAGCACGCGTCTTGCCCACACATGAGCGTCGCTCCGAAGCAGACATCCGCGAGGCGATAGTCGCAGGTCAGTGAGCACGCCCCGGTCTCACTGCAGTTCATGACCATCTGGTAGCAAGCGTCGACGCCCGCGCAATCCACCGCGCACCCGTAGAGATCCGGGCACTCCAACGTGCTACTTGCACAGGCGTCGGGGCCGGCGCAGCTGATGTGGCAGTTCCAACCAGGGGGGCACGTCACGACGCCGCCCGGGCAATCCGACCCGGCCGTGCATTCGATCTGACACGTGTCCTGGTCGCAAGTCGTACAGGCCGGCGGGCACACGCCAGCGGTGGGCATCGGGTCGACTCCGCAGGCCCCGACGTCGCACAGGGTCGTATCGAACGCGCAGGCGGCGTCACACGCCAGGGTGCCGGAGGCGAATCCGAGGGTCAAACATGATGCAGCACCGAGCTCCACATCACACGATTCGTCGCCATCGATCACAGCGTTCCCGCAGTTGTGGCAACCCGACTCGTCGTAGGCTCCGCAGCCATCCGCACAGGCAAGAGTACCGCCCACAAAGCCTCGGCTCACGCAGGTGTCCACGATCGCATCGCGGTCGCAGACCTCGTTCCCTTCGATCACAGCATTCCCGCAGTTGGAGCACGCGGCAGTGTCGAACGTGCAATCGGTCGAGCACCGCAGGATGCCTGCATCGTACCCCCCCGATTGGCAAGTTGCGCGAGCGAGATCCTCATCGTCACACTCCTCGCCGGGTTCCGCGACTCCGTTGCCGCACAGCGCTGGGCCGCCGGGATCAGTTGTTGAAGCGTCGTCGCTGGTGGCCGCGCTGCTGCTGGCGTCGTCCGCAGGTACACACGTGTTTGCAAGCCCCGCCTCGGCGTGCTCCCCGTAGCGTCGTTTGGACGGGCACCGGTCATCGGGAAAGCTGCACGAGCCGTTGACTTCGCATTCGCCACCGGGCCTGCTCGAATCGCAATCTGCGGCCGAGCTGCAAACAAAGCGGTCGGGGCCGCAACCGGCCGAGACTGTCAGCGCGAAGAGAACGGCGACGATCCGCCCCACGAGCGGTATCGTCGCCGGTTCTCTTCGATAAGGCCAGCCCGGGCTCCGAGGCCGCCGAGAGCACCGGCGACCGCCAGACACATGGACGACGCAGGCCAGCGCCGACGGCCCCACCCGGCCGGGGGTGAGCTATGAGCCGGCCGACCAGTGCGGCAGCGACCCGTGCGGCGAGATGAAGTACTTCGCTGGCGACACGAACAAGAGGTTGCTGACACGCGAGGTGTAGACACAGGCGAAGGACTCCACCTGGGCGCCGAACCGACTGGCATCGTGGCGTTCCGCGAAACTCGATCCCCAGTACGGATTGAACGCGCCGTCGACTTCCTGGCTGCGGCGCTCGAGCGTCTCGCGTGTGTCCTCTTCATACGCGCGCAACCAGTCGAGGCGGCGGCGGATGCTGATACGGGTCTGCTCCAGGGTGTGCTCCGCCTCAGTGAGTGTAACCCCCGTGACGGTGAGTTCGTCGGGCTCGAGTCGACCAAGTACGCGCGCGAGATAGCGCTGCGCACTGATCTCTTCGGCCAGTCGCGCCCGCAGTCCGTGGAGGTCCTCGATCTGTCGGACCGTCAGGGCCCAGTCACGCCGAACCTCGAGCTCGTGCTGAAGCTCCTGCACGATGAGCGCCGTCCGCCAGCCGGAGCTTTTCTTGCTGCGAACGATGTCGCCGTAGATGTGATCGCCGACGTAGAGCACCTCATCAGGATGCACGCCGAGCGCGCTCTGCAATCCCTGCTGGTTGCCACCATTGTAGATCTTGCCGCGTTGGACGGATGCCCTGCGCGGGCCCACCGGCGCGCCCTGCCGGTCGAGCTCCTGGAACGGCGGGTTGTCGGTGAAGAACGTCGGCTTCGCCGATCCGACCACCATCCAGTCGAAATAGGCCGTCCAATCGGGGTACGAGGGCAGCGCTTGATCGAGCAAGTAGCGCATCACGACATCGGTGTAGTCGAACAGGCTGTTGGTTAGGAGGAACAGGCGCTTGCCCGCCGAGCGCAGTTGGTGAAGCGCACGGGCAAGATCGGGATCGCGGTCGATGTACTTGCCCGGGTCCTCGCGGACGAGGTCCTTGATCGAACCGTCGCGATGGGCGAGGTCGATGCACTCACGTACGTCGAGCCAAGCCTCCGCGTAGCTCGGTGGCCCGTCCGATCCGAAAGCCTCGGGCGCAGCGTCGATGAGCTCGACGACCGCCGCAAACAACGTGACCTCCGGCAGGGCGAACAGGGTGTCGACCGGAGCGAAGCGCTCGCGCTCCTGGCCGAGGCGTTGATCGCGGTAGATCGCCTTGCGCTCCGGCCGCGGCAACTTGCGCAGGCCGTGATAGGCGCGGCCGACGTAGCCGTGCCGATCCATCTTGATCACGTTGCCGAGCTTCCGATCGACAGTTAGTCCGCGGATCGCGAAGCGGGGGTCGTGTTGGGTCTCGCGGAGCTTCTCCGGATAGCCACGGGCCAAGAGCTTGTCGGTTGTCGTCGTGATCGACAGGGTCTCGATCGCATCTTGGCGATAAATCGCCAGGGTGTAATCCATGTCGAACCCGATCGTGCTGATCTTGTCGAAGTTGAGATCTCGATTGGTGAAGATCCTGCGCTGCAGTGGCGCCTCGGTTTCGAGGCCGTAATCGAGCAGAACCTTGCGGATCGCCGTGGGCAACTCGGAGTCGTCGGGCAAGCCGCCTGATCCTATCAGTCAGCGGCAAAGAGCCACAACGCCCGGGCGTCGGCCCGCACCCTCAGGTCTGCTCGGCCGCGACGAAGTCGTCCGTGCACACTGAAACGCTGGAGTTGTCGTTGTTGTGGCCACCCCCGTAGCCCTGGTCGGGCGAGAGCGGCTGGAGCACACCGGCCTGGCCGAGGCTGAGCACGACCTCCTGCTCGACGGTGACCGAGGTATTGCGAATCGAGGCCGTCGCGGTCACCACCACGCGTCCGTCGCCGTCGTCCGTCCACGACGCGGTGCCCGCGGGGCCGAGGGCATCAGCACTATTGTTACGCAGCCACACCGACACGCGGGCCTCAGCGTCGCCCCCGGTTACCAGCTCCCGAAACGGGAGATCGCACCAGGGCGGGGTGTCGTTGGCGAGCGTGAGCAAGTGAGCAACGGCCCCCTGGCGCATGCACGGGCGTCCGCCGCAGCTGCGGCTGGAGCCGAGCAGCTCGTTGCGCTGGCCGGTGACGATGTCAGTCGGATCTGGCAGACAATCGCCGCACGGGTCAGTGCAGTCTTGGCCCTCGAACCCGTTGAGGGCCGCGTCGAGATCCAGGTCGGTCATGCGGAGGTACTGCGCGGAGGCCAGATCGGCGGCCGCGTGGGCGACCAGGAGCGCACGTTCGCGGGCGACGAGCTGACCGGCCTGCTCGACATCGCGGACCGAACTACGAACCATGAGCAGACCGACGGTCATCAGCGAGACCGAAAGCAGCATGACGCTGACCATGGTCGCGCCGCGCTGATGACGGAGTTGCGGGCGGGGGGCTTGGGTCATGGCATTCGCTCCTGAAGTGGGTCGGATCAACGCATCGACGAATCGCGCCAGCGCAGGTTGTCGGGCGAGTGGCGCTCCGTCAGGGAAAACCGTTGGCGGACGCCAACGTTGGAGGTGAGGGTGTCGCGGTCCTCGATCGGCGGAAGGACGGGCGAGGCGAGGCCGCCGGCGCGCTCGGGCATCTCCGACGACCCGGTCAGGGTGACGCGGATACTCTGCGGACTCATGCGAAACGCCGGCGGTGGTGAGTCGTTGGTTTCAACGAGCGGCCACTCGTCACGCAGATATTCGGCAGTGCCGTACGCCACGCAATCGGGCGCGCTCTGCTCGGTGGCGGCGTTGCCAACCCACTCGTCGACGTTGCGTTGGCCCGACTCGTTGGTGTTCTCATTGATCGACACGTCCGCAACGCCTGCGACCGGCCCTTCGGCGGGCCCGAGCTCCTCGAATCCGACATCGGGACCACGCTGGCTCAGGGCCGCCGCGGCGGCGCTCGACCATCCGTCGCAGCCCACGGCCACTTGCATGTCCTCGATCATCGGCGCGAGCGCCACCGCTGTCGGCGGCGAGTCCGAACCTGGGAGATGCAGCTGGGGCGCGGGACACTGCCCGGCCTCGCAGTGCGGATAGTCGGCACCAGTGCCCAAGTTGCCCGGATCCACGTTGGGCTGATAGCCGATGATGTCGTAGCGGACGAGATACGGCGCGTCGGCGACGGTGTAGTCGAGCTCATACCGCGACCAACGCAACCGCCCCACCGGCACGACGGTCGCGGACAGGTTGAACGCGGCCGGGTCCCAGTCGTCGACGCAAGCCGGGGTTTCGCCGGCGCACGCCAGACTCGCGACGTCGGCATTCTCGGCCATCACCCCGGCCAGGTCGGCATTGAAGCCCGAGGTCGATCCGATCGGGATCTCCCAAAGCTGGGCGGACGCGCCCGCGATAACATCGTCGGTGACTTGCAGCAGCACGCACTGGCTTTGCAAAGTGGCCAAAAACGGATTCACCCCGGCCCCTGGCTGGCGGGTCAGCACGACGAAGGTCCCGGGCGGAAAGAGCTGCTGAACCTGGGCGAGGTGGGCGACGTTGCCGCTGTCGAGCAGCACAGATGTCTCGACCACCAACGTCGCGTCGCCGGCATCGATGGACTCCGCCAAGCGGAACACGCCCGTCGCCGAGAGATAGTTGGCTTCACCGAGGATGACGTCAAAGCTGTCGGCGGCGCTCCCAGCAGCGGCCGAGCTGCCCGCGCCACCGTCGGGGGACGTCGCACCGCTGCTATTCCAATGCGCCTGGATCCCGTCGCGCAATACCCAGTAGCGCTCGCCGGTGACGATGTCGGCGACCGAATCGGCTGCGTTCGACGCCGCACCGGGGTTGATCAGCTGCCCATTGGCCGAGTCCCAGACCCGCAGCTCCGTGCACGAGCGGGTGAAGCCCAGGCCGGCCTGGCGCAGGTCCTGCCCCAGGCTCCACATCGCGCCCTCGAGCGCCTGCTGCACCCGGACATTGCGCTCGTGCATGCTCGCGTTGGTGCGTTGGATGTTGGCGAACGCGAAAACGCCGAGGACGACGATCGCCGAGACGATCACCGCCACCATCAGCTCGATGAGGGTGAAGCCGCCGGCACGGCGTCGCCGGGTGCTAGGTGCGTGGATCATGGCGGCACCGGGTTGGTGGTGTCGTTGGCGCGGACGGTGCGCAGCTGGACCGAGCCGACGTAGGGACGGAAATCGGCGTCGGTGGGATCGGCCATGTTGGGCGTGACGTCCGCTAGGACGAAGTCGGCCGGCGGGGGTGCAACCGGATTCGAATCGTCGACCCACATCACCGTGACCTGGAGCACGAGCGCGTTGATCCTGGGCAGATCGACGGTGAGGTCGGGGGGGTTCGACGGCGGGTCGACCGGATCGACGAACCAGTCGACTTGGCGGTAGAGGAGAAACGAATTGCGGACGGTCCCCAGCGGAAGTGTGCTCGCCGGTTGGTCCGCAGGCGAGCGCCGATAGTCCCGCATCCGCGCGGACGGATCGACGTCGTCATCGTTGTAAGGGATAGCGGTCAGCGCGGATTGGGTGAAGTCGTTGGTGAGCAGCTGGACGAACCCACGCGATTGCAACTCCGCCATCTCGTCTTGGGCCACGCGCTCGGCCTCGCGGATGTACGACGAGGCCCGCTGGGCTTCGACGCTCCGCGCCTCCATCGCGACGAGTCCCACGACCGAGATCGCGAACAACACCATCGCGACGAGGACCTCGACCAGGGTGAATCCGGCCTGTGGGCGACGCCGTCTCATTCTCGGATGTCCTCGAACTTGCGGACGAGGCCGCCGACAAAGACTTGAATCATGATGAACTTGGTGTCGCCCGTGACAGTGCTGTCGGAGATCCACAGCGTGGCGCCGGCGTTGGCAACGTCCGTGAACGTCGACCCAACTGCGCTGAGATCGCTGAAGCGTCCATCGGGTTCGAACTGCAGCACCTGGGCGTTCGGCACCGGACCTGACGCGGGCAAGCACGCGGCCGGTGGGTCAACTGCGACGGCGCTGGAGGGGGCCATCACGCCGGCGGTAAAACCTCGGATGCAAACCGCAGAGTTATTGGTGAGCAGCGCGTTGTTGGGAACCGCAGAACCATCGATCGCGATCGCGGCACGAACCACCGGCTGCCATGAGTTGCTCGGCGCGTCATAGGCCGTGACCGCGACCTGCCCCCCGTCCACGCCGACACGCACCTGGGTCTGGCGGTCGATGGCGACGTTGCGGGCCTGGACGAGCGCCCCCTCGACGTCGGCGCCGAAGCGCCGCGAAAGCCCGGCGAACTCGGTCCGACGGAATCCGACCGCCGCGACGGTGGCCAGGGCGGCGAGCACCGCGAGGACCACCATGAGCTCGATCAGCGAAAAGCCGAGATCCCCCCGTCCTGGTGGCACCGGAAACTGCGTGCGGTTGGTGTGAAACCTTTTCATAGCTGCCCGCGAGGCTGGACCGACCTCGCGCGCGCCACCGCCCGCCCTCACCCCCGTGAGCCCGGCCTGAGATCTCCGATAGATCTTTGAGATCATTGCGGTTCCGACGGTGGGGTAGCCCCGGCGCGACGGCGCGGAACCCCGGCAACATCGACCGGGACGCGCAGACCTGCACCCTTCCGTGCAACGGGTGTGCCGGCGGCCGATCGGCCAGGGGGCGCACGGATCCACCCCGAGGTTATCCAGCTCACATCATTGTGTAGCTTCGTCGTCTTGGATACGTTTACGACCACCATGGCAAAGGCAGCCCCGCAAGAGGCCAAGGACGAGAAGCGAGCCATCTGGTACCTGCGGAAGATTCCGCTACTGGAAGGCGTGCCGAGCGCCAAGCTCGCGGAGCTCGCCGCGGTCGTCGAGCTACGTGAGATCGCGAGACGGCAGGTCATCTACTTGCCCGGAGATCCGGGCGACCGCGTGTACTTCATCAACGGCGGACGCGTGAAGTGCAGCAAGGTGACGCGCGACGGCAAGGAGCTCACCTTGGCGTATCGCGGCGCCGGTCAGATCTTCGGCGAGCTCTGCATCATCGACGGTGCGCCGCGCGACGAGATGGCCGAGGCGATGAAGAATGCGATCATCACGGAACTGCCGCGCGAGGCGTTCCATGAGCTGCTCCTTGCGGATGCCCAGCTCGCGTTCAACTTTGCGTGCACCCTCGGCGAACGACGTCGTCAGGTCGAGACGAAGCTGGAGCATCTGGTGTTCCGCGACGTGCAGGCCAAACTCGCTGCCCTGCTCCTCGAGCTCGGGGAGGAGTACGGTGTCGAGTGTGAGGATGGCATGCAGATCGGCCTCAAGATCACGCACCAAGAGATGGCGAACCTGATCGGCTCGACGCGCGAAACGATCTCGCTCACGTTGGCGCAGTTCAAGAAGAAGGGGCTGCTCGATCTCAACGGCCGGACCGTCGTTCTCAAGGACCAAGACGGCCTTGGCGCGATGACGTGAGCGCGAGCGCCACGTGAGCTCGGAGCGCTGGCAGAGCCGCTTTGGCGTGATCCTGGCCGTCGCCGGGTCGGCGGTGGGCCTCGGCAATTTCCTTCGTTTCCCCGGCACTGCCGCCCAAAACGGAGGCGGCGCGTTCATGATCCCCTACTTCGTCGCGCTCGTGCTGGTCGGGATTCCGATCGGCTGGGCGGAGTGGACGATGGGGCGCTACGGCGGTCGCAAGGGCTTCCACAGCTGTCCCTCGATCATGGGTGTGATCGGGCGCGGGGCCGTTGCTCGTTACCTCGGCGTGCTCGGTCTTCTGATCCCCCTCATCGCGTACATGTACTACGCGCTCATCGAAGCGTGGTGCCTTGAGTACGCGTGGGCCTACGCGACCGGGTCGTTTGATCTCGGCGCTGACTCAGCGGCACGGACCGCACGCTCCGCCGCCTTCTTCACCGAGGTATCCGGCAGCGACTCCGACGGAGCTCTCCTCCGGGGCGGCAGCACCCTCACATTTTGGATCGTCGTCATCGCCGTCAACGGCTGGTTCGTCTGGCGCGGGCTGTCGCGGGGGATCGAGAAGTTCTGCCAGTGGGCCATGCCAGCGATGGCGATCTGCGCCGTGATCGTGCTCGTCCGAGTCCTGACCCTTGGGTCACCCGATCCCGCACACCCCGAGCGGGACGTCGTCGCCGGGCTCGGTTACATGTGGAACCCGCAGCTGGACAAGCTCGGCAACGCCGAGACCTGGCTCGCGGCCGCGGGACAGATCTTCTTCAGCCTCTCCGTTGGCTTTGGCGTCATCATCAACTACGCCTCGTACCTACGGCGCCGCGACGACGTCGTGCTCTCAGGGCTAACCGCCGCGGCCACCAATGAGGTCTTCGAAGTCGGCTTTGGCGGGATGATCACCCTAACCGCCGCGTTCGTGTTTCTTGGGGCGAGCGGGGCGGCCGGGAGCACATTTGAGCTCGGGTTTTCCACGCTACCGGTTGTGTTCGCGAGCATGGGTGCGCTGGGTAACCTGATCGGGGCGCTATGGTTCGGCATGTTGTTTCTCGCGGCGATCACGAGCTCGCTGTCGATGCTGCAGCCGGTCAAGGCGTTTGTGCAGGAGGCGCTGGGCGTGTCGAACACGCGGGCCGTATTGATCGTGCTGGTGATCGTCCTGCTCGGATCGATGTGGGTGCTTTTCCACACCCGCGATCAAGTCGCGCTCGACACCATGGACTTCTGGGTCGGCACCACGATCATCTTCGTTCTAGCGACCGTGCAGATCATCTGCTTTGGTTGGGTATTCGGGGTTGACCGCGGCTGGGACGAAGCCCACGAGGGGGCCAAGATCCGCATCCCCGAGCCTTTCCGCATCGTCATCAAGTACATCGCGCCGGCTTACCTCTTGGTCGTGTTCGTCGCCTTCGCGTTCCAGAGCCTGCCGGGGCGAATCGATCGGTTGTTAGAGGATCCCGTCGCGGCCAACACCATCGTCGTGATCCTGGTCGTCCTCATCGTCTTGCTCGTGCTTACGCGGATCGGCGAGGTCCGCTGGCGCGCGCTTGGCATGGATGTCGATGGCCGACGACCACCCGACGATCACGAGGACGAATGACGCTCGGTGGATGGTGCTTTATGATCCTCTCGCTCGGCTTCGTTTGGGGCCTGGCGCTTTGGTGCTACGCCAAGGTGCTGCGCTGAAGCAGCTCTGCGCGCCGCGGCGCGCGCCGCCGCCCGCACGTGATACCGTGTGCACGTGGATGAGGGGACGACACTCGCTGACAGCGCCTCCGGCACGAGCGCGTCGGACTCGACCGGGGGCACGAGCACGAACACGAGCACGAGCACGAGCACGAGCGATGGCTCGGGCTCGTCGGAGACCGGCGAACCCCTGATCTGCACGGACGTGTACAAGCCCGTGTGCGGTCGGGATGGGGAGACGTACGACCATCCCTGCGACGTGCCGCGAGGCGTCGGCATCCGCCGCAACGGTCCTTGCTTCGGCGACTGCGAGGAATCGTGCGCCGTGCTCGGTTCGCCGTCGAGCTCAGCGCTGCTTGTGGTCCTGGCGTTCCTCGCGATCCGCCGCCGGCGGACGCCGGGCGGCCTCCGCCGGTGCTAACGCGCCACCGCCCTACGGATACATCGCGGCAACGAACCCCCAGCGGTCGACGATCCACTGACGCACGTAGACGACCTCCTCCTCGTACGTCGTGAAGTTGGTCCGCCAATTCCACCCTTGATACGTCAGGTACGCCTCACGCCACCGCTGCCCATCGCCCAACC
>CADEGN010000117.1 GCA_902826865.1 uncultured Myxococcales bacterium | reverse complement strand
TGCGCACGCCCTCGCCGCCGGCGTCCGGCCACCTGCGCTCTGGCGATCGGTCACAGCGGGTGAGCCATCAAGCACACGCTAGGGCGACGACAGTCAACGGCCGGCCACAATGGCGACCAGCTCGATCTGCGCCGTGTCGGTCCGGAGGCCGTCGAGCTCACCGTCTCCGGCGTTGATGCGAACCGTTCGCTGGCGATCCGACCTCGGCGGGACGACGAGTTCTCTTGGCTCGAACGTTACACTTCCGCGCGGCCAGAAGAACCTGTACTTGATCACGCGCACTGCCTCGTCCGACGCATTCGAGAACACGACCGTCGCGGTGAGGTACATGGCACTCTCCCGGGAAGGGACCACGCCTTGGATCTCCGCTCGGATCGACTCGGGCACCTGCTGAGTAGGACCCGAAGGCCCGTGTATCGGCCCCGCAACTCGGCCAGGCCCAGCGCAGCTGGCAAGCACCGGAACACAGGGGAAGGCGACAAGAAGCGTGCGCGGCACCCCGGAAGCCTACGTCAGCGCGGCGTCGCTGCGCCGCCGACGCGTCGAGCTCGTGGAACGCATCGTTGGCGTCGACGCGGAGCAAACCAGACCCCCACCAATCATCAACCACGAGGCGACACGCCAGGCCAGACACCCGGGGGCACGCAGATGATCCCGGACAACCAGTCATATCGCTGGAGCGGCACCAGCTCGATCGCGTTCCGGTCGGTCGCGTCGTTGGCGACGTGAAACTCCGACACCATGACGCGTGTACCACAAAACACGTGCGCGCCTCCCCGAGCACAGCCCACCCAGAATGGCACGTGCGCGAGCGCCTGGATCCCGCGCAGATCGGCCTCTCTGGGCCTGGTCACAGGTGCGTGAAGCATTGGCAAGGTCGTGGGCCGGAAGTCGATCACCAAATCCTCAATACGCACGTTGTAGTAAGTCGAGTTGGATCGCGCCACGACGTAGCTAAACGGATGCTCTGGCTCGCCGTCGCAGGGGTTTGCGGTGTCTGGGTTCCAATACACGCCCTTCCACCCTGCGATCCGGACGAGTGCATCCGCGAGCACCATTCCGCGAAGGTGCGCGGCGCGTGTCCTGCTCGCGATGGTGTCCCATAGCGCGCCCTGGCCTGCGGCGCGAAATGCTGCCCCCGTGCATTCCATCGCCCACGATATGCAGCTGCTTTTCACCTGCGACGCACCGGCCACGGGCGTGTACTGCGATCCCTCGCCATAGTGCGTCCCGTAGCCGCGCGTCTGGATCGCTTGGATATGGGCCTCCATCTTGTCTCGGATCGCCCGCTCGCCAGCGACTGCTAGTTGCATCGACACTCGGTCTTCTCCGGGCAGGCGTTACGCCAGGCGAGTCTGTCACTTCCCACGACCATGATCCACGTATTCTCGAAATCATGATCCAAGGTGACCCCCGGCCGAGAGCGCGGTGACACGCGCTGCGGGGCACGCCTGATCAGCAGCGGTCGAACACGTAGTCGGCGTCGCCTGGGGTGGTCAGCTGCAGATCCCGCAGCACGATCGAGTGTCCCGGGAAGTCGGCGCAACCCTTTTCGAAGTCCGACCGGCCGTACTCGATCATGATCACAGCATCGCCGTACACGTCCACGTAGTCGCCGCACTCCGCGAAAGCGCTGCACTCCTCGGATACACGGAAATCGGTGCCCATCTCGGCGGCGCGGCCGAGGATCTCCGCGGAGTTCTTCTGGGCGATCGCTAAGCCGACCCCATGGGCGCTTGCCGAGAGCAGCTGCATGTACGCGACAGCGTCGTCCTCTGTCAGGCGCCCATCGGAGCGGGAGTAGGTGTCGAGATTGTCGATCTCGACGGCGTCGAAGCCGTCCTGGGCGCAGCCAGAGATCCAACCGCCGACGATCGCCGCCAGCCCCTGTCGCTTTTCCTCGGTGCTGGTGTCGAGCAGCATCTCGTCCCAGTCGGGGTCGATCACGGGATCGCCATTCTCGTCGCGTAGCACCAGGTCGGGGTGCTCGGTGAGCCAGAAGTCAGCCTCGTCCGGCTGCGCCTGGTAGCCGTTGACGTAGCAGATGTTGTACAGGCCAGCGGCCGGCGCGGCGTTGCGATCACGCGATACGATCTGCACGCCATCGGGGGGCTCGTAGGCACCGCCGAGCTGATAGTCGAGACCACCATCGGGTGGGGGCAGCGCCGCCATGCCGGTCCCGGTCCCATCGCTCGCACCTGTGGCATCGCCGTCCGTCGTTCCCGAATCCGATGACACCGACACGCCATCCGTTCCGCCGTCGGATCCGCCGTCGTCGCTGTCGTTGATCGGACCCTGGGTGCCTGAGGCATCGCCCTCGGACGACGACGACGACGTGACGGTGGCCGACAGCATCGCGTCATCGTCTGCGCTGGCGCGGCAGCCGAGCCCAAGGGCGCAGACCATACCGAGCCACGATTTGTGCGCCATGGCGAGAGCGTGGCACAACCGGAGCCGCGCGTATTCAGGTCGCGCGAACGGATCGGTGAAGACGCGCGGTTCCACGCACGAGATTCGAAACCGATAGGCGCCCTTGCGCGAGGTACACCGCGCACACGGCGCGCCGAGCCTCGGCAACGAAGCGATCGAAGAGGTGGGATCCGGTCGAATAGCTCGCCCCCGCCGGGGCCATGATCGCGCGCAGAGCGAATCGGTGATCGATCGGATCGCGGTAACGTATACGCTCCGGTGGATCAGCACGTGCCCCGGGCGCTCGGGGAGATGACGCAAATCCCCGAACCCCTGGCCCTCGGCGACGCAGTCACACGCGCGCTGGCTGGGCCGCATCTCGAGGTCGACCTTGCCCGCGCGCATGCCTCCGCCCGCGAGCGACTATTCGGCGAGCCGGCACCACCGATCCGGATCGGCCGCTTCATCGTGCTCGAGCGCATCGGCCAAGGTGCGATGGGTGTCGTGTTTGCCGCTTACGATCCCGAGCTTGATCGCAAGGTTGCGATCAAGGTGCTCATCGAGCGCGACAACGAGGCACCCGAAGCCAACCGGGTCGCCGCCGAAGCCCGCGCGATGGCGAGACTCTCGCACCCGAACGTGGTTCACGTGTACGAGGTGGGCCAGCACAACGGTAGGCTGTTCATCGCCATGGAATTTATCCGCGGCGTGAGCCTGCGGCAGTGGCTGACGGACCCGCGCAGCATCGCAGATCGGCTAGGCGCATGCCTCCAGGCCGGACGAGGCTTGGCGGCAGCCCATGCTGCTGGGGTCACGCACCGCGACTTCAAACCCGAGAACATCATCGTCGGCGACGACGGGATCTCGCGCGTGCTCGACTTTGGGCTCGCCAAGCCCACGGACCTGCCAAGCACCGATCCCACGGGCGCCTCGAACTCGAGGCCGGACACGCGGGCCATGGTGACCGCGTCCGTCCACGGGACGCCCGGATATATCGCGCCCGAGGTCCTACGCGGCGCGCCGGCGTCGGCGCGCTCCGACAGGTTCTCGCTCGCCGTAACCGTCTGGGAGGCGTTGACAGGGCAGTTGCCGTTCGGCGGCGCGACCACAGAAGCGCGCCTATCTAGGACGCTGCGCGGACGGATCCCCGACGACGCTCCTCGCCCGCCTGCTCGGATCGAGCGTGTGCTGCGGCGCGAGCTCGAGGGCACTGGCTTCGCGACCGTCGAAGAATTGCTCGCCGCGCTCGCGCGCGACCCTGGCCCGGTACGTCTACGTCGGGCGATGATCCTGATCGCGGCCACGACGCTCGCGAGTGCGTACATCGCGGGTGGGCGATGGGATCGAGAGGCGGCCCCAGAGCCGGCAGCTCCGTGCGGCGGGGCGACCGAGATCTTTGACCGCACCTGGGCGGCCGCCGACCGAGCCCAGGCGACGCAAACGCTAGCGAAGCTCGGCGAATACGGCAGGGTGGCTGCGCCGCGCGTCGCGGGTGCCATCGAGCGCTTCGCCTCCGAGTGGATCGAAGGCCATCACGACGCGTGCATGGCGCGAGAGCGCGGCGAGCTCACGGACGACCTTGTCGATCGTCGCATGACGTGCCTTGATCGCCACCGCAGCGCGCTCGCAGCGTTGCGCGAGGTGATCGACACCGCCGAGTCGGGCGAGTTGGCCGCCTTGACCATCGCCGCGGAGGGGTTGCCGCGACCGAGCGATTGCGGAGAGCTCGATCGCCTCGAGCAACAGAACGCGGCCATCCCCGCGGACGTCAAACCGCTCGCGCACGAGATCGCCCGGGCAAACATGGCGTATCGCAGCGGCCGCACCCTCACACTGCGTGCACGGGTAGATGAGTTGATCGCAGCTGCGCGCGAAGCAGGCCATCCCTCGCTGCTCGCCAAGCTGCTCTACCTCGACGGCCTGATGAGGATCGACGCGGAGGACGATACCGGCGCGAAGATCTCGCTCCTCGAAGCGACCAAGGTGGCGTTCGCGGCCGGCGAAGAAACGCTCGCCCTGCAGGCGTGGTCCAATCGTGTATGGGTCCAGGCGATCGCGGGCGATAGTGACGACTTCCCCTCGCCCGAATCGATCGAGATCATAGAGACGCTCGCCGAGCGCCATTCCGACGATCCAATGATCGTGGGCATATACGCCAATCTCGGAAGTGTCGCCCAGGTGTTTGGACGACGCGCCGAGGCGCGTCGTGTCTTGGAACGCGGGATTGAGATCGCCGGTCGCATAGGTGACCGCACCAGGTCGGGTCTGCCGTACATTTTGAGCAACGTTGCCATATGCATTGACGACCCTGCGGAAAGGCAGCGCGCGCACGACCGAGCCGTCGCCGTGCATACCGAGGTGTTGGGGGCAGAGCACCCCCGCACCCTCAAGGCCCGCTTCGTTCGCGTCGCGTCGTCGGAGGCCGGGTGGTCGCTCACCGAGCTGCAAGACATCGAAACCGCGCTGCGGCGATTTCATCCCGATGCTGCGCCGATTCTCTCGGAGATCGACGGGGCGCGATTGGAGATCGCCGATCTGCTCGGCGAGCAGACCATCGCCCAGGGGGCCGCACGGCGGCTCGCCGAGCGCTCGGACGAGGTCGGCGCCATCTACCACGCGTTATGGAGCGGCGATCTCGAACGCGCGGCCGCACTGGCCATGGCGGCGATCGAGTCTGCGCAGGTCAACGCAGACTCGCCATGGTACCTGCGCCACAGTCGCGGCATTTTCCAACTGGCGTTGGGTCGGGTCTGGGCCGCGGCCAACGACCCGCGGGCGCACGATATGGTGGCGAGCGCGCTTGCCGACCTCGAAGCGGTGATGCCGAACTTTCTGCCAGGTGTGGTGCCGCGGGAAGTCGCGATCGCGCGACGAGAGCTTGCGCTCGTCGCGGAGCAACGACGAACCGGCGGCATTGGATCCCGCGTTCGCTAGCATCGCGTCAGCGCGCCGCGGAGCTCGCTGCTGCCGCTTGGTTCGCAACGCTGAGACCACCCTGTGCCGCCAGGCCGATCGCTTGGGCGCCGACGAGGAACGGCAGGAACTGTTCCATGTAGCGGCTCGCGGTCGCGAGGCCGGTCGGCGCGACGACGACGCGGTCGCCCGGCTGAAGCAGGATCTGTTCATCGCGGAGCAACGCGGTCTCTAGGTCGATCCGGTAGACGACGGGCCGCGCGAACCCGCCGCGGATGACCGCGAGCTCGCGACGCGCCTTCGCGGGCGTCGGGCCGCCGGTCGTCGCAAGGGCCTCGGCGAGTGTCAGGCGCGTGCGCTGGATCTTCACGACGCCCGGCTCCTTCACCTCGCCGAGCACGAACACCTTCTGCTCGGAGTTGTCAGGCACGAACACCACGTCGCCGGCGCGCATGAAAACGTTGCGGCTCAGATCGCCCTGCTTGGCGAGCTGGTGGAGATCGATCGGCAGCGGCTTGCCTTGGCGCACGACCGTGGCACCGGCGAGATCGCCGTGCTCCGGCACGCCGCCGGCGAGGGTGAGCGCCTCGAGCAACGTCGTGTCGCCGTCGACTGGGAACGCGCCGGGTGTTCTCACTTCGCCGACCACGAAGAACTTCTGCGACTCGTGACGGAGGATCTCGACGCTGACCTGCGGGTCGACGAAGAAACGCGCCGCCGCCTCGCGCAGGCCGACCTCGAACTCGACGAGGGTTCGGCCCTCGGCCTGGACCGGCCCGATCACCGGCAGCCAGACCTTACCGTCCTTGCGCACGGTGATGCCAAGCCGGTTGCCCGGTGTCGACTCGCGGCTGCCGATCTCCGGGTGGCCAAGCATCGCGATGTCGAGCACGTCGTTGCGACCGAGGCGGTACTCGTCGCGCTCGGCGGTGAAGTCGTAGACGATCTGCTCGCGCGCAACCGGCGCGATGCCGTCGGCGATGAGCTGGTCGAGGTGACGCGACTCGAAGCCACGCGTGTCTTCCTCGTGGTCGCCGTAGCGGAAACCGCCCGTGGCGCAGCCGTGGCACAGTGGGATAGCGATCACAGCGGTGACGGCTCTGCGCCAGAGGTTCGACCTGGTGTTGGGCATCGAGCTCGACTCCGATCCTCTTTGTCGCGTCGCCCGGCCACCGGGCAAGCCCAACCCGGGGTGGTTCACGTTGCTCGAGATGCCAGCGGTGCCCGATAGCTTGGGAAGTAGGGCGTCTGCGGCTGCGGCCCGCGCCCCCGACGCATTGCGTCGAGCTCGCCGTAGATGTCGGGGCGTGCGATCCAGTTCCACACCGAGAACGTGTGGCGGCCCGAGCCAAAACCAGCCTTGAAGTCGTACAGCGAGTCGGTCGCTCCGCCGACGCCTCCGCCCAGGTGCAGACGCGAGGCGCCGCAGGCCGCCGCCCACTGTCGGGCGCCATCGAGCATCAGGACGGTTGGCGCCTGCGCGCGGTAGTCCGGATTCGCGCCCGAAAGGTGGTACTGCGCGATCTCGCCACGGAGCGAGAACAAGCCCGTCGCGCACGGCGTGCCGTCGGGCGCCGTGACCACGAACAGCTCCATGTTGCCGCGGTCCGGATCGAGCATCGCCTCGTAGTGCGAGCGCGGGAAGAAGTAGTAGGACGAGACCTCGAGGCGGCGCATTGTTGTCTCGTAAAGCTCGATGAAGGTATCGATCGCGGCCGGTCCGCGTTGCTCGCAGGTGAAGCCGAGCCGACGCAGCCGGTTGATGCCGTTGCGGTGGCCTGCGCGGATGTGGCTCCACTGCACCTCCGCGCTGTCTCGCAGATCGATCGATGCGGTGGCACCGACTTCGACGACCTCGCTCGGGTTGCGGAGGAGCGCGGCTTGCTCGATCACGGGATGCAGGCGGGAGAACACCGATACCGCGCCGCGCTCGACGAGATAGCCGCGGATCGCACCCGCGAGGCGATCGAGCACTGCCGGATCGGTGTCGAGCGGGGGGCCGACCGGTCCGGGATAGCCGTACACCGACGTCGCGTCCTCGAGTGGACCGAAGGCACCGCGGTGCTCGGGCTCGATGTTGCGCAACAAGATCGGAAGCGCGGCGCTATGACTGTCGGCGCTGGCGACGACGAGCTCGGCTCGACCCTCGCCGCGTTCTTCGGCGAGCGAGTGGTACCACGCCTCGTGGTAGAAATCGTGGGGCCCGGCAGCCTCGAGCGCGCTCGCCCACGCGTTCGGCTCGGCGGTGGTGATGATCCGTAGCTTCGTCATGCCGCGCTCTGCTGCCGTTCGGACACGGCCGGCGCCGCGGCGTTGCGCCGCTCGACGTCGAGGAAGGTGAGCGACGGCTCGGCTTGCACGTCGGTGGGCCGCAGGACCTTGCCGACGGTGGCGGCGATGATCCGCAGATCGAGCCCGAGGCTGAGATGCTCGACGTACCACGCGTCGTACTCGAGCCGGGTGTCCCACGACAGCGTGTTGCGGCCGTTGACCTGCGCCCAGCCGGTGATGCCAGGGCGAACGTCGCTGCGCGTGCGCTCGCGCGGCGTGTAGGCCGGCTCGTAACGCGACAGCAGCGGCCGCGGACCCACGAGGCTCATGTGGCCGCGCAGCACGTTCAGTAGCTGAGGCAGTTCGTCGAGGCTCGACTTGCGGAGCAGCATGCCGAAGCGCGTCAGGCGATCCGCGTCGGGGAGCAGGTCGCCCTCGGGCCCACGCGCGTCGGTCATCGTGCGAAACTTCAGGATCGAGAATGGCTTGGCGCCGCGCCCGGGTCGGATCTGTCGGAACAACACGGGTGAGCCCATCGTCGCGCGGACGTACGCGGCCACGCCAAGCGCGACCGGGGCGAGCGCGACGAGCGCGACCGCCGACACCCCAATGTCGATGCACCGCTTTCCCCACCGCGCGTAGGCGCTGGTCGGCCTGGTGTTCTGGGGATCACGGGGCAACGCTCGGTCCATAGGGCGGGGTCGCACTGTCTCACCCAAGCTGTGGCGTGACGGGTCGGGCAACGCCAGCCCTGTGTGCCGATTTCGTGACGGGGTGCGTTGGAGGCTCGCGCGACGGCGCTTGCGCGGGCTCTCGGAGTAGGGCGAGCAGCCCGAACAGCAGCACGCCGCGCGAGTCGTAGAAGTCGCCGGAGAACTGCGCGGACGTGAGCAGGGCCGCGAAGGCGGCGAGCTCGAGTGCGTGATGCGATCCCCAGCGGCGCGCGAGCGCGCGCAGGGGGAAGCCGAGCGCCGCCGCGAGGAACCCGACGCCGACGAAGCCACCCTCGGCGAACGCCTCGAGTACGATGTTGTGGGGATAGACGAAGAAGCCCCGGGCGGCGAATCCCGCGAGGCCGTCGCCGTAGACCGGGGCGGTCCAGCCGAGCGCGATCGCGTCGTCGTAGATCGACGAGCGCCCGCTGTCGTGCTCGCGCTCGAAGGTCAGGCGGATGACCCGGTCGCGGAACATCTTGACCGCGGCCTCGCCCACGTCCGTGAACGTCGCGACGATGACGAGCACGAGCGAGAGGCCGAGCACGAGCCACAGCAGGCGAGACGGACGGATCCGATGGACCCACAACAGGACGGCCGTGCCGACCGCGAGGGCGAGCATCGCGCCTCGCGAGCCGGTGAGGAGCACGAGGACACCTGCGGCACCGAGTCCGACGACCGGTAACGGCCGAAGCCCGCGGCCGAGCAGCAAGTGCGCGCAGAACAACCCGAGCACCGCCATGTTGCGGCCGAAGACGTTGGGCCCGCCGCCGAACACCGACAATCGCGCGCCGCCCTCGTTCCCGAGCAGCGCCGCCGCGGCGAACACCATGAAGATGGCGACGAGCGCCTGCCAGATCCGCTCGGCGACGGCACGATGGCCGACGATCTGCGTCAGGCGGATCACCGCACCGAGCACGCATGCGACCAGTAGCAGCTCGTAGGCCTTGGTTGACGCCATCGCGAGGTCGGGCGCCCACGCCATCGAGGCGACGTGGTAGCCGAGAAATGCCAGCAATGCGGTGATGCCCAGCCGCGCCGAGCGGTGGAGCTCGACCAGCGGCCGATGGATCGGGGCGAAGGCGACACCCGCGATCAGGATCGCCATCCAGAACCGCGGCTCGATGAGCGCGTAGGTCTCGTCGCTCCCGGTGATGCGCGCGATGCTCCACCGGCCGAGCACGAGGAACAGCCCGACACACCAGCAGGCCGCGATCGTGCTCATCGCGCCGCTCCATGGCGGCGCATCGCGCCGATAAGGCCGCGAAGCAGCCACGCCGCGCTCGCGGCCCCGGCGAACATGCCTGCGGCGCCGGCGATCGCGGCCCCCTTCAGACCGCAGCTCGGGACGAGCCAGGCGCTCGTCACCGCCGCGACCGCGATCGCGAACAGGTAGATCCACGGCTGGACCCGGAGGTGACGCGCGGCCGTGAGCGCGAGGATCGTCGGGACCATCGCGAAGTGCAGCGCACCTCCGATCGCGACGAACACGAAGGCATCGGCTTGCTCGGCGTACGCCGTGCCGTAGGCGACGTCGAGCACCATACGACCGAAGCACACCGTCACGACGACCCCGAGGGCGCCGAGCGCCGCGCCGCGCCCCACGACGCGCCAGGCCAGGCGCGAGAAACCGGCGTGATTGCCATCAGCGGCGTGGCGAGCGAGCAACGGCGCTACCGGAGCGCCGAGTGCGAACACGAATGCGCTGCCGATGGTGAGCATGTAGGCCATCGGCGTGAACAAGCCGAGTGCTGCGGTGCCGAGCTCGGCCTCGACGAAATAGCGCGGGATGTTTTGGTGGAGAGAGTCGAGCAGGAACACGCCGCCCATCGGGGCGGCTTGCACCACCAACTGGCGCATCGTGCCCGGGCTTGCTCCACCTTGCCCCGCCGACGCGCGAATCGGGCGTAGCGCGTCGGCCGTGGGCGCGTCGTGGCCGACGAGGATGAGGCCCCACCACGCCGCCATCGCGCCGGTCGCCCACGGCAGCGATCCGCCGCACGCAAGCACGACCGCGACCAGTGAGACGCTACCGACGCCGCGGGCCGCAAGCGATCGGCCGAAGTGATCCATGCGACCGTGACGCTGGAACACGCCGTAGTGGAGATCGCTGTGGGTCTCGAACGCCTTGGCGACGGTAATCCACGCGGTCGCCCAGACGAGCGTCGAGCCGCCGTCGACGAGCACGAGCGACGCGAGCAATCCGACGGTGACGACAAGCGTCGCCTGGCGACGCAGGCCCGCGTACGTCGTCCACCCGAAGCGATTCTCGACGTCGGTCGCGTAGAGGCTCCGCAGCTGGAGGTTGGCGAAGACCATCGGCGGCGCGGTGTAGGCCAGCGCGAAGGCGAACGCGCCGACTGCCCCGACGTCGCCGAGCCGGGCGAGCACCACCAGCAACGCGAACTGCGTCGCGCCATAGACCACGCGACCGCCGAGTGCCCAACCGATGTTGCGGCGGACCCCGGCGACGGTGTCAGGAGGCGGCGCGCCGGGGCTCTTCGGTCTCGCCATACGTGCCTCCGTACGAGTAGTAGCCGCTGCCGTAGTAGTCCTCCGAGTGGCGGCGGGTAACTCCGTTGAGCACCAGACCCTTGGCGACGCGGACGCGCGACAGCGCCATGATCGCGTGGCGGAGGCTGGCACGCTCGACCACCGCCGGGCGCGCGACGACGAGCACGAGGTCGACGTAGCGAGCGATGATCGTGGTGTCGGGCACGAACGCGGGCGGGCTGTCGAGCAGCACAAAGTCGTAGAGCGAAGACCAGTGCTCGATCGCGCTCGCGAACAGCGGGCTCATCAGCGACGACATGGTGTCGGGCAGCTTCGCGCCAGCCGGGATCACGTCGAGATCCCATGGCTCGACCCTGTGGGTCATGCGACGCGACAGATCCGCGTTCGCGCCACCGGCCACGAGTTCCGCGTAGCCGGGCGACCGCGCGACCTTCCACTGGCGGTGCTGCACCGGCTTGCGGAGATCGACGTCGACCACGAGCACCGATGCGCCCGACTTGCGCAGGCTGACGGCGAGGTTCGAGATCACAGTGCTCTTGCCCTCGCCAGGCTGGCTCGAGGTCACCTGGATCACGCGGCCGCGGCCGCGCGCCGGCGACAGCTCTACGCTCACACACAGGGCGCGGAACGCCTCGGCGGCGGCGCCGTGGGCATCGCCCCACACGCGGTCGAGATCGAGCCGCGAGCGGTCGTTCTTGATCGAGCCGAGCTGCGGGACGGTGCCGTATACGGCGACCGGAAACTCGCGTCGAATCGCCTCGACGGTGTGGATCCGCCGCTGCAGGGCGTATGCCAGCCACACCGCACCGAACGCGGCGAGCGCGGCGGTCGCCAGGCCGGTCGCGACCAGGCGAGGGCGCCGCGGCGTGGTGATGCGGTGGGGCAGCGACGCCGGGTCGACGACGCGCTTGTCGATGGTTGTCGAGGCCTCGACGATTTCGGCCTCGCGGTGGCGCTCGAGCAGGAAGCCGTAGAGCTTCTGGCTGACCTCGACGTCGCGCATGAGTCGAGCCATCTGCACGTCTTTCGCCGGGTAGCTGGCGAGCGCGGCGGAGAACTCGGACAGCTGGCGATCGATCTCGTGGCGGCGCGCCGCGACGTTCTGCCGCGCGGTGCGGAGCAGGCGACCGACCTCCTTGCGTTGGAGCGCGAGCTTCCGGCCCGCCTCGCGGACCTGCGGGTGGTCCTCGGCCAGCGTCGCGCCAAGCAGCGCGAATTGGGTCTCGGCCTCGGTCAGCGATCCGACGGCGGCGCCGAGGATCGGATCGTCGAAGAAGTTCGCGGTGAGGTGAGCGCCTTCGCCGGCGCGCGCGCGGCTGTTCAAGCCGGCGACGACGGAGCCCAGGACCGACTCCTGCAGCTCAGTCTGGCGGCGCTCGGCCTCGAGCGATGCGGTGCTCTCGATGGTCACGCGCGCCTGAGTGTCGAGCTGCACGGCGCCCTCGGCCTCGGCAAACACGCGCAGCTTCTCCTCGTCGGTCTGGAGATCGGCCTCCGCCTGATCGAGTCGCTGGCGGATAAAGGTCGCGGCCTTCGCTGCGCCCTCCGATTGCCAGTCGAGGTTCTGCGAGAGGTAGCGCTGCATGATCCCGTCGACGACGGCGCGGGCGATGTCGCGATCGCGGTGAGTGAACGAGATCGCGACGAGGTTGGTCGGATTGAGCTGGTCGCCCATCGCGGACACCGACAAGCCCGGCATTGTGCGCTCGACGAGCTCGCCGTCGGGGACGAGCTCGACGGTGAGTCGCTCGCCCACGCCGAGCGGTTGCTCGGTGAGGTCGAGGGCGAAACTGTCGTTGGCGATCGGCGTGCCGATCGCAAGCTCGAGCGCCTCGCGACTCTCGCCGTCGACGACCGTGACGTCGATCGTGGCATCGTCGCGGCCCTCGAGCTCGAGCGTCAGCGAGGTGAAGCGGTGCGAAGAGACCTCGGCGGTCGCCGTCGCGGCGCGCAACCGCTCCAGCGCGGGCGGCGTCGGCGATGCGCCGGCGAGGCTGACCGAGGCGTCGTTGGTCAAAAGGGCGCCGTCGCTGGGTGCGGCGAGCTGCAGGCGGAGATCCTTGAGCACCGAGAGCACGAACTCGCGCCGGCGGAGGATCTCGACCTCGGTCTCGATCTCGCCCGATCCACCGCCGCCGAGCAGATCGAGCATCGGGTCGAGTCCGCCCTGCTGCGTTGACACTTGCAGCACGCCGCTCGACGTGTAGGTCGGCACCGCGAACACTGCGTAGGCAGCGACGGGCGCGATGGCGAGCATCGCAACGATCGACGCGAGGAGCCAACGCTGGCGGAGCTGCATCAGCCACGCGCCGATCCAGCTAGAGATCCCGCTCGGTGCCGCATCGGCGGGCGCCGCCATCGGGTCGAAGCCGGCTAGCGCTGCGCCGTCATCGACGGCAGCGAGGTGGCGCGGCGGGCGGGTCGAGTCCTGTTCTCGATCACTCATGTCAGAACGGGGCGAGGTGACGGTCGGCGGCGCCCCACACTTCGAAGTGGGGCAGGACCCGTCATACGGTCGGGGGCCCGACCCGGCCAGGGCGCGTCCTGGTTTTTCGTGGCCGCGCGGCGATCCCCAGCGGGTGGTGGTGGCCCGCGTCGGGCCGGCCGCGTCCTCAGACGGGCCGCCGCGAGTAGCCGCGCAGCACCAGCGCAAACGTCCACTGCCAGAGCGCGACCTGGCGATAGCCATGCACGCGAATGCCCCGCTCGCCGCTACGCACGGCTGCGACGAAAGCGGGGTGGGTCGCCGCCGCGTATATCGCTGTAGACTCCGACGCTCTCGCTCAACCTGGGGCCACAGATGCAGGATCAGCTGCTCGATGATCCGCGTTTCACAAGGACGCCATACATCGACCTTCACGGTTGGGTTACGATCACCCGCGATCCGGTCGGCAAGGGCGAACTGTTCGCCATGGTCGTCGGCAGCTGGCGACGTGTGGCGAACAAGACTCAGCTGGCACAGCTGGACGCCGGGACGAGGCAGCGCTGATGCTGAGCGCCGCGACGGCATGGGGCCGATGCGCTTCGCTTTGACGGAGCAAAGCCGCGTCCGCAGCGACACGAATACGCTCAATCAGGGGTAGGCGGGCCACGTACCCACACGCGTGCAGTGAGCGTCGCCCATGCGGCCACACGCGCGATGTTCGGTCAAGGCCCACCGTTGCAAGCCTGACCGGACCCCTGAGGAATGCAGGGTGTCGGAGCCAGCACGTTTTTCCGCGCAGGCCGGCAACGGATTCCGCGCGTCCCGATGTGGCGGCTGGTAGCCGCTCGTGGGTACGCACCTGCCTCTCGACGTGGGGCGAACCGACGCCTATCGTTGAAGGGAGCAGCTCTCGCCATGATCCGACACCAAATCTGGCAAACCCTAGCGGCCCTCACTGCCTCCACCATCGCCGTTGGTTGCTCGCGCTCCGCGTCGCAAGCGACGGAGGTTCCCGCGGCGACCGGCACTCCGGACGTAGCGTCTGAGGACGGCGCGGAACCGGAGGACGACACGGCGAGCGACGCCAGCGACGTATCAGCAGCGGCGGCGAGCCCCGAACCGGCGGAGACGGCCGCGGCCCCCGTCGAACCCGCCGCAGCTGAAGCACCGGTCGAGACCGCAGCCGCAGCTCCTGCCCCGGCGGCTGCGCCCAAGAAGGCCGCGCCCAAGAAAAAGTCTGCCCGCAAGAAGTCCGCGGCCGAAGCGAAGTGTGGCGAAGGAACCTGCGGCTAGCGCCTTTCGCTGAACCCCGCTTTCGTCGAACCCCGCTTTCGCCGGACCGAAAGTCGACCATGTCAGTCCAATCGCAGAACGGTTCCGCACTCCCTTGGGAATCACCGGAACTTGCATCGGCCGAGCTCACCCAGGCGTTGCTCTACTTCGATCCGAATCCAGCGACGAGCCGGCCCACCCAAGCGGGCCTCGAGGTCGCCGGGTACCGCGTGATTCATACGGGTTCCGAGGCCGAGGTCGAGGCCCAGCTAAGCGCGGCCACCAGCGCGGGCGAACGCATCGGTTTGTTCGTCATTGACGCATGCACGGCCCCCGAAATCGCGGGTGTGCTCACCACGCGCCTGCGTCGCATGGATCCGAGCGCGACCATTATCGTGGTGACGCGGCGCGACAACCCGACTCCGTTCCCCGGCATCGACGGCTTTGCGGCGCTGAGACGCCCCTTCGCGACGCCAGCACTCATTCGCCTCCTCGAATACCGCAATCAAACGACCACATCCGGTGGGTCGGTCGCCGGACGCTCCCTTGGTGACGACCGCAACGACACCGTGCTCACCTCGGTTACGGCGCCGCGGCTCGGGGACTATGAGCTCTTGCTCGAGTTGGGTCGTGGCGGCATGGGGTCGGTGTTTTTGTGTCGTCGCTCCGGTGAGCGCGGCTTCCGGCGGCTGTTTGCGCTGAAACAACTCCACCGCCACCTGCTCGACGAGCCCGAGTTCACCGACATGCTGGTGGACGAGGCCAAGCTCGCGTCGCTGCTCCACCATCCCAACGTGGTGTCGGTGCTCGACTTCAAGCGGTCGGACGCCGGCTACTACCTCGTGATGGACTACGTGGAGGGCGTGAACCTGGCGCAGCTCCTCCGCCGTGCCCAACACCAGCGTCCGCCAGCGCTGCTGGTTCCACTGCTCATCAACACGCTCGACGGCCTGCACGCGGCGCACACCCTAACCGACGACCGTGGCGAGTCTCTGCACTTGGTCCACCGCGATGTCTCGCCGCAGAACGTCCTCGTCGGGGTCGACGGGATCGGTCGACTCACCGACTTCGGAATCGTGAAGGCTCGCTCGCGCA
Source organism: uncultured Myxococcales bacterium (assembly GCA_902826865.1). Taxonomy (GTDB): domain Bacteria; phylum Myxococcota_A; class Polyangia; order Nannocystales; family Nannocystaceae; genus Xiheibacterium. The sequence goes on along the minus strand of CADEGN010000117.1, from coordinate 7,669 downwards.
TCACCACAACCCGAGCCGGCGTTCGCAAGGGCAAGATCGGTTACGTCGCACCCGAGCTGTTGCTCAACCCAGACGTGGTCGATCCGCGCACGGACCTCTGGTCGGTCGGCGTCATGATGTGGAGCGTGCTGACCTCCCGCCGGTTGTTTCAAGCCGACAACGAGGTCGCCGGCATGGGCGGCGTGCTAGAACAGCGGATCCCTCCGCCGAGCGAAGTCAATCCCGAGTCGCCGCGGTGTCTCGACGCGATTTGCCTCAAGGCTCTCTCGCGCGATCCGAGTCAACGCTACGCCTCGGCCCTCGAGATGGCCGACCACCTGCGCGAGGTCGCGGCCCGAGAGGGATTGCTCGCATCGCCATCGAAGATCGGCGAGTGGGTCATTCGTCTCTTCGGCCGCGAAATCAGCAATCGGCGCCAGGCCGTTCGGGTGGCCGCGACGACGCCGGACGAAGCAAACACCGGGATGACCGATCACTTCACGCCGACGCTGCACGGTGTGTCGGCAGTCTCCGCGCGAACGCCCGCGCGGGAGCCAACATCCAAAGGAGAGCCGCCACGGTGGATGTGGCTGGTCGTCGGTGCGTTGGGAACGCTCGCCCTCGGCGCAGCCGCGTTCGCACTGCGTGCGTCTGACCAGGAGCCGACTGCCACGGTGGCTTCGGAACAGCAGGGCCCAACGCCCCCCACCTCTGCGAACTCGAGCCCGCCAGCGGCGCGCCGGGACCCCGTGGTGGCTGCCGACGCAGCGCCGTGCCCCGACGGGATGGCCCTCATTCGCGGCGGAAAGTTCTTCATGGGCACGGACGCCGAGTCGCCGGTGCTGCAGTCCGCCCGCCCCGCTCATCAGGTCGAGGTCGGTGACTATTGCCTCGACCGCACCGAAGTCACCGTCGAGGCCTACCGCGCGTGCTCGACCGCAGGCGACTGCAAACGCGCCTACCGTGATACCTGGTGGCCCAAGGGCAGCGCCAGCGAGGCGGACTGGAAACGCGATCGCGAGCTCAACGGCCAGATGTGCAACGAGAACTACGACGACCGCGGTGCCCACCCGGTGAACTGCGTGACGTGGCATCAGGCCAAGGCGTACTGCGAACGTGGGGGCAAGCGACTTCCCAGCGAGGCGGAGTGGGAGTACGCGGCACGCCGCTCCGACGGCCGCGTATACCCGTGGGGTGACGAACGACCCGACTCGGAGCGCATGAACGGATGCGGAGCCGAGTGCACGGCGTGGCGCGAGAAAGTCGGGCTCAGCAAGGCGCCGAGACTCTACGAAGCCGACGATGGGTACCCTGGTACGGCGCCAGTGGGCTCGTTCCCGGCCGGCCGCACGCAAGCGGATGTGCACGACATGGCCGGCAACGTCTTCGAGTGGACCGAGGACGCCTTTCGCCCCTACGGCGAGGTCGAGAAGCTAGCCCAGGCCGAAGCTGCTGGACGCGTGATTCGGGGTGGCGCCCATAACAGCTTCATGCCGGAGTTCGCGGAACCGGCCTTGCGCTTCGCCATGACCGCCGACGCCCACACGCACGGCATCGGTTTCCGCTGCGCAGCCAAGCCCAAGGGCTGACCCATCAGGCTCTCAGGGCCGCACTGGTTTTGGCCGCGATCGCGTCGACCGTTGGGCGGCGAACAGGTCGTAGGTTCGCATCGCCAACACCATGACGATGTCGGGGAAGGCCCAAACCAGCAGCACTGCGAGCAACACCGCACAACAGACCGCCAATGTCATCACGGTGAACCTCCTCGGGCGCGTCGGCCCGCGTCGAGATGCGACTCGACTCTCCATCTTATCGTTACACGTGAAGGTCACGAATGCGAACTTCGACATCCGATGAGTGCGACACTCTCTTCCCGAACGGCGTTGGCGAGATCGAATCGGCCGCGCGTCAGCTCCGAGGCTGCGACCATCCGCGACACCTCGATGTCATCGATCGTGGGCGACCTGGCTACGATGTGCCCCGACGCTGAACCAACACGGCGAGCGCGATGCTCGAGCGTTCGCCGTGATCACGCTCTGTCGCGTGCCGGCGTCAAACCGACGTGTTCGGAGACCCCGTGCGTGCGCGCCGGCCGCGCTGTGCCTGTGCCTGCGCGCGCGCGAAGACAGCGTTCGCCATGGGTGCTTTCGACCGGATGCGAGCCATCAACGCAACGCTATTCCTCGTCGAACTGCGCTTCACACAACGCGCTCCAGGTGGAGCCATCCTTTACGCGGGCCTTGATGAGCGGTGCAGCACCCGTCAACGCGATCCCCTCGGAGTAGGTCTGGGCGGTTGCGGCGGTTCCGCCACCAAACTCGCGCGGGTCCGTGCCATCCAGGGTGTACAGGATCTGCCCGGCACCGTTGGGGTTGTCTATCGTGAGTGAAAATCCGGCCGCGAACTGTCCGCCGTGCTGCGCGAGCACCGGAGGATCGATCGGCGGGTAGTAGCTCTCCTCACGCAAGGCGCTGATCATCCGCTCGACATTGCCCGCCATGCTCACATCATGCACGCGAGCAGCCTCGGGCTCGAAGGAATCGGGGGGGTTGCGAGTCACCCCGTGGAACGGCTCGAGGGCGTCTCCCCAACGTGCAGACTCTGCCCACATCGCCGGCCGAATGTGGTCGATCAGCCGCTTCCAGCGCTCCTGTGAATGGGCTGCGGTCAGCGGACCATCGTTGAACATCGCGCGGTAGGCCCGGTCGGCAAACTGCATCATGAAGTCGTCGCTTCCACGGCAGGCGTGCCAGATGCGGGCGATGTCACTCGAGTTGGTCGAGTCCCGGCGAAACGCCGGCGCCACCCAGGCGCTGTCGTTTCCGCGCCCCCCCGGCCGATCGAACGGACCCGAGCTGCCTTCGGAGTCCCAGCTGTCCTCGGCGTCCCAGGCAAAAAACCGGACCGGGCCCGGGGGGGAATTTTGGACGCCGGCAAACCAGTTGTTTCCCGGCCAATCGGCGGTACCGGCAAACCAGTTGATGAGCAGGTAGTCGGCGTACGCCGGTATGTCGAGGTACTCGGTCAGCCTCTGATAGTTCGCAGGATCCGAGAGGTCTGCCTCCATCACCGAATCGAGCAATTCATCGTAGCGGGTCGAATCACCGTCGATCGGACCGCCATGGCTGATCGCGAACCAGTCTTCCTTGTTTCCGCCCATGTACTCCGACGTGAACCACGCGTCCGTTCGTTCGGTCGGATTGTAGAGCCCCCAATAGAGGCCGTTGATGTACAGATGAACGAACGTCCCGTGGGAACCGAACCCCGTCGTCGCGATTTGAGAGTCGCGAATCCACTGATCGCGGGTATACGTCGTGTCGTCAGGATTGGCGTCGGTGGCCCAGCTGCGGTTTGAGCCCGAGCGAAGATTGATCCGATCGAACTTGTTCGTTGCCGAGTCGCCGTTCAGGGGAGCATCGCGGAAGATGCACGACCGTAGCTTGGTCGCACCGTGCTCTTCCTTGAACAGGAGCCGGAGCGATCGCTTCACAGTGTTCCACGCGTGAGGCCGCACGCCGCTATCGATCTGGAACTCATGGGAGGGCTCGTTCAGGTCGAGCCACTCGACCGACCCTCCGAACTCGAAGGCACTGTTGGGCCTGCCGGTGTAGTTGCCGTTGCGGTAGACCCCATCGGGCCCGAACATTTCTTCACGGTCCATTACAATCGACATGCTGGGTAGGGCGCGGAGGGCCTCCACCATTCGTGCCCGCCCTTCCTCGTCACCGACGATCTCCGGATCCATCTCGTAGTCGAGCGGCGCCTGTATGATTCCGTCGACGTACCCGACATCCATCATCGGTTGTGGATAGCCATCGATGGACGCCGGCTGGTCGAGAACATCCTGGAGGAACAAGTATGTGTGGGTGTTGATCCGCGTTGGGCTCAGCCCGTCCGCGGTCGCGAGCACGCGAAGGATCGTGGTGGTCGAGACGGTGAGCTCAACCGGCGCCTCCACGCCGGTGTCTGCCAGCGGATCAGGTCGACTGCCATCGAGCGTATAGAAAATTCGCGCCCCTGCCGTGGCCGTGTCGATGCGAAGCGTGAACGAATCGTCGTAGAAGCCGCGCGTGTGGCTGAGCGTTAGCGGAGCAACGAAGCCGGGACCGGGGTCCATCGCCGGCTCGAAGCCACACGGGTTCTCATCTGGCGTGCCGGTGCCCCCCGAAGTGTCGCCACCAGCGTCGGTTCCATCGTCGGGCAAGGTATCGGCGTTGGTCGACGCGCTCGAGGTTGCTCCACCGGTTACCCCGAGTCCCGATTCCGTTCCATCTTCTCCGGGGCTTGCTCCGTTCCCGCCACCCCCGCGACAACCAGTCGCGACAAGTGCGTACAACGATGCGCCGACGATCAGCCGACCTGTGGAGGGAGACCGCAGAACGTGCATTTAATTCTAGTAGCAGATTTCGCCGTCTACCGGCTCCCGTTTAATGGGTTGTGCCGAACTAGTTACGTATGTGTTCCGACGGTTTCGTCGCGTTGTGCCCGCTGTCTTCCTCGCTCGCGATCGCTTCGATGCGCAAACCCTGCGAGGACCTGAAGCGCATCTCGGCAGGCTGGCGAGGACGTAACGCTCGCCACGCGCGGCGCGCCGCGCGTCAGGGCACGTCGATGCCCTCATCCATCAGCTCGGCGCGCACGGCTTCAGCGCGCTGGGCCTGGCGGGTGACGAGGACGTCGAGGTCCGCTTCCCAGTCCGCGTCGTTGCTATCACGGTTCGGATCCTCCGCCAGAGCCGGGGCCAGCACGGCGCGCAGCTCCTCGACGCGCGCAGCGTATTTGCCGGGGTCGAACGGGCCCACCACGAAGTCGCGTACCGTTTCGAGATAGGTATCGCGCCACGCCTCATGTTCGAGCAGGCGATCGTTGATGAGAAAGGCATAGCCGTACTTCTCGCAGGGAGAGTTGACAAAGACGCTGACGTTAACCGAGTCAACGGTGCCGCACGGCTGCTGATCCTGGAAGAAGCCCCCATCGAGGTCCCACGGGATGATCTCTGCGCGCCCGCTGCCGGGCGGAAAGTAGGTGAAATAGTTGCTTCTGCTCGATACGAACGTATCGAGATAGGCGATGGCCTGCAGCGCCGCGGCCAGGGGCATCATGTCCTCGACGTTGAGAACGGCCGGGACGGCGGTCGGGTACTCGCTGTCCGGCGTGTTGGTCAGCACGTCCGCCAGGTTGATGACGTCGCTGTAGTCGGCCTCCATCTCGTTGGTCTTCTTTTCGTAGCACAGCGGGCCGTAGTCGCTGGCGTTCGGGCCCTCGTACTCGAAGCCACCGCAGTAGGCGTGTTTGTAGAGGTTGCCGTCGTTCTCGCCGAAGTTGCGCGTCAAGTAGGACTTGTCGATGCGCTCGACGTTGAGGAACAGCCCCACGCGGTCGCCGTTCACCGATAGCTTGACGTAGTTGACGCGAGACGTCGGGCGCCCAAATTGGTTGAGCAGCTCCCAGTTGAGCCGCTCGGCGACCAAGAAGAAATCGCCGCTAAACGCCGATGAGCCACCGTATTCGAGATCGAGATGCCGCAACCCACGCAACCGTTGCCCCGGCGTGAACTCCGAGAAGTCGATGAGGATCGGGTTTTTGGCGTAGCCCTCTTCGAGATCGGAGCTGGATAGCGTGCTCTTCTTGAAGCGCATGGCCGCGCCCTCGACACGCTCGCCGCAGATGATGACCGTGGCCGGTCGGTATTCCTCGAGATCGGGATTCTCGAGTTGAAAGTCGTAGTCGGACTCGGCCATCTCGAGCTCGATCTCGACGATCTGATCCGGCTCGAAGACGGGGCCGTCGGCGTATGTGTAGGTCTTGTTGGCTATCCACGGGCATGCGGCGGTCCAAGGGTCGACCTCCGGACTGCCGCCGGACGAGTCCAGCTCGCTCGCGCCAGACGAGGTGCCGCCGTCGGTTGCCGCGCCGTCGTCCCCACGACTTCCGCCGTGGTTGGATTCTCCGGCCGTGGAATGCGCGGAAGAGGAGGAGCCAACTTCGCCCCCCGTTCCCCCCTGCGGAGCGCCACCAGGGCCCGAGTAGCACCCGCACCACGACATGCAGAAGAGTCCGAAACGAGCTGGGAACGGTCGCAAGCAGCCACCCTCCCTGGTAAGTGCGCGGAGTAGGGGAATGGTCACCGTGTAATTCTCACCTGCGTCCTCACAAGGCATCGCCGAGCGACGCGCCACCCCCGTGAACGCATCCGGTCCGAACCATCCGGTCGAAGTCTGCCGGTTACATGGGTTGAGCTCTTCGCGTACGAAGGCTCACACGACGGTCTCAAACCCGACGATAAGGAAAATGTCCGTTGTGCTTGGACCGTTCGCTCGTTCGGGCGACTACGGCGCCGGGAGTGATGAGATGGGGCATTACCGTGGTCGTTCTACGCGTGGGGCATTCGTCCGGCGCCAGGCAATCTCCGCGGCACGTCGCGCCGAAGCGCGGGATCGACCGCCGGTCACGATTGGGCTCGCGTTCTTCTTCGGCCTCGCTGCCTGCGGTTCCTCGCCGAGTTCCGCGCCTGCGTCCGGGCCCGATGGGACCAGCGCCAGTTCGACCGCGAGCGATTCGAATTCGTGAGCCTCGGGCGGAGCCTCATCCGCTCCGGGGGAGACGCCCGGAAGCACGGCGGGCAACGCCAGCGTGGGCACGGCGAGCGATGGGCCGGGTACAGACAATGGCGACTCGACAACGGACGGGCCCGGTCCACGCTGCGTGTCCTGGGATCCGCCCGCACCGGCGTGCACCCACTTCGCGTCGTCACCGGGAGGCGGCGACGGAACGAGCGAGCGGAATCCTTTTACGGTCTCCAGTTTCTGGCCGGTGGCGGCCCCTGGGGACGTGCTTTGTCTGCTCGACGGCGTGTACGACCAGACATCGGGAATGATCGACCCGCCGGGCGGCCTCGCCGGCACGGCCGGCTCCCCGATCACCGTCGCCGCGCTTCACGACGGGGAAGTCCTGATCTCGGGCGCCGGCGCGCGCGAGCCGATCCGACTGGACGGGAACCCATGGTTCAACGTCGAGGGTGTCGATGCGTGCTGCAGTGACGGCGAGGTCGTAGTCGCTCGCTCTGCCGATCTAGCGTTTCGGCGCGTGGTGGCGTGGGACGCGTTCGACGGGAACCTGGACATCTTCGGAGCCCACTACGACGCCGAGCGGGTGCTGTTCGAGGATTGCGCCGGGTTTGGGATCGCACGCAAGGGCGTGAGCGCGACCTACAGTCAAGGCTCAGTCACGTCCCGGCGCATGTACATCCGCCTCAACGGCAGCCGTTCGGGGGGCAATATAGGCGTCTCGGCCGGCTACGAATCGAACAACAACTTGCTCGAGAACGTGATCGTGACCGCCGATGGAGACTTCTGGGACGAGCGCGGCGGATACGGGCTCGTTGCGTATATCAGCGACGACCGCGACTACGACCTTAACAACCACGTGTTTGGATCCATCGCCTATCATCTCGCGGAGCAGGAGATCGGCGACACCGATGTGTGGGCACTGTATCGACCGCTCGGATCGTCACGAGACGTGCGCGAACTGCTGGTGTTCATCGACAGTCCGCAATCTGAGTATGGCGTCAACCTCCGTTTCACGGCGCAGATCAATCCGACGAACTACAGCGCCGAGGACGCGCATTAGCAGGGGCTGACGCTCATCGGCGGGCCCGGCACGGTCTACGCCCAGGCGCCCGGCGGCAGCG
>CADEGN010000116.1 GCA_902826865.1 uncultured Myxococcales bacterium | reverse complement strand
GACGTCGCCCCGCCGCAACGACCCACGCCTTCGGTGTTTGCGCCACCGCCACTCCCTCCGTCGATCGGGCCGCCCCCAGGCACGCCAACGTCCCAAACGGCCGCGCCGGCAGTGCGGCCGCCCGCGATCGCGAAGCCAGAACCTGCTGCGCCGGCAGTGCGGCCGCCCGCGATCGCGAAGCCAGAACCTGCCGCGCCGGCAGTGCGGCCGCCCACGGTCGCGAAGCCAGAAACTCCCGCCCCGGCGATCGACGCCGGTTGGGATGAGTTCCTCACCGACGATGGGACGAGCGAGCCGAAGGCGCGATGACGGCGTTCTGACCGGTCACGATCGCTGTGTCGAGGGACTAACCGCCCTTACGCAGCTCTGTCAGAACCTGCTTGGCCAACGCCTTGAGCGTGTCGAATACACCGACACCGGTGGTCGCGACAGCCTCGAACTCCGGCACCTTGGTCGGGTTGAGAACCTCCGCGAGCTCCTCGACGGGCACCACGCTCGGCAGGTCGCGCTTGTTGTACTGGACAACGTACGGAAGCTTGTCGAGGTCGTAGCCCTGCTCGGTGAGATTGTCGCGCAGGTTCTCGAGGCTCTCGATATTCGCCTCCATGCGCTCCATCTGCGAATCGGCTACGAAGCACACGCCGTCGACACTCTTTAGGATCAGCTTCCGGCTCGCGTCGTAAAACACCTGCCCGGGAACCGTGTAGAGGTGGAAGCGAGTGCGAAAGCCGCGGATCTCACCGAGTGACAGCGGCAAGAAGTCGAAGAACAACGTGCGCTCGGTCTCCGTTGCGAGCGAGATCATCTTGCCCTTCGCGTCGGGCTTGGTCTTGTTGTAGATGTACTGCAGGTTGGTGGTTTTCCCGCACAAACCAGGCCCGTAGTAAACGAGCTTGCAGTTGATCTCGCGCGAGCTGTAGTTGATGAACGACATGAACGGTCGATGACGAGTAGAGCGGGCGCTCAGTCGTTGAAGAGGTTGTCGATATCAGCGTCCGTGATCTCGGCGAACACGTTGGTGGCCTGGGGAGCGGAGGCCTTCTTCGCGACGTCCTCAAGGATCGCCTCGAGCTCGGTTCCCGCTTTTTTCACGCGCAGCCGGACCAGTCCATGTGTGGTGTTCTTGTCGAACAAGACCACCAAGATCACCCGCCGACCCACGAGGGTCATGTGCACGCTGATCCCCTTGCCCTCGTGGAACTGGCCTGTGAACTCTTCCTCTTCGATTAGTTTGGCGATCCCACCGGTGGCGGCGACGTTGCCGGCGACGAGAGAGCTGAGCGACGTCGTATCGAGGTCGGCTGCAGAGCCCGATGCCGCGATGAGCTGCCCATTCTTGTCGACCACGAGGATCGCCCGGGAGCGGGAATCCTGTTGCAGTCGGTCGGCCACGGCTTGGATCCGCCGAACCTCGTCCTCGTACATCACGAGTTGGGGCGTGAGCATTGCAGAACGTGCTCCTCGGGGTTTGGTCCGCCGGGACTGCGCAGACGCTAGCAAACTCGCCTGGGCAAGTCTACGGTCGCGAGCGGCCGAGTGTGGCCCTCCGACCTCGGGGCCCGCTCAATCGCCGCGAGTACACCGTGCCAGAGGCGGTGTGCGGCCCATGTGGCATCCGCGCGGTGACTGCCGTAAGGACCGGGTCCGGACCCGCTTACAGAGCGCGCCGGTCTTCGAGCGCGCGGTGGAGCGTCGTGATGTCGGCATACTCAAGTTCGCCACCGACTGCTACGCCCGACGCGATTCGAGTCACACGGACCCCCAGCGGCGAAATCAGCCGGGAGAGGTACAGCGCCGTTGCGTCGCCCTCCACGTTGGGGCTGGTGGCGACGATGATCTCCCCGACCTCGCCACCCTCGCCCCCGGATCGGAGGCGTTGGAGGAGGGCGTCTACCCGCAATTCGGCCGGGCCGACCCCGGCAAGGGGGTCGAGGACGCCGTGGAGCACATGGTAGAGCCCCCGGTACACGCCGGCGCGCTCGATCGCGATGCGATCCTGCGGCTGCGCCACGACGCAGATGGTCGTGTGATCACGGCGCGCATCAAGGCATCGTGCACACACTTCGTCGGGTGTAAGGTCGCAGCACCTTCGGCAAAGCGAGAGGGTCTCATGCACGGACCCCACGGCATCCGCCAGCGCGCGGATGTACTCCGCATCCGCGCGAACGAGGGCGAGCGCGAGGCGAAGCGCGGATTTCTCACCGATCCCGGGCAAGCGGGCGAGCAGCGCGGCTAGCCGCTGGAGCGGATCGACGCTGGTTTCGCGCTCGCTCACAGCCCCGGTATGGTTCCTGGCGGGAGCATGCCGGGCGGAAGCATCGACGACATCCGTTGCTGCGCCAGTTCGCGCGCGCGTTCGAGCGCGTTGTTCACCGCGGCGACCACGAGATCTTGCAACATGTCCCGATCCTCGGACAGCACTGCGCGATCGAATTCCACGGCGACAATTCGCTGATTGCCGGTCGCCTTCACCTTGACCATACCGGCCCCGGCTGAGCCCTCGACCGTGACCTCGTCGAGCGCCTTCTGCAGGTAGGCCATCGTCTCCTGCATTTGCTGGGCCTGCCGCATTAGTTCGCCGAGGTCGAGCTCCGCCATGATTCGCCGAGGATAGCACGGCGAGTCGACGTCGGAGCTCGAAATAGGCCCGTAAACCGCGTCCCCGGGCCCGGGGAGGGCGTTCTCACGCCGCGGGTTTTCACCACACGCTGCTATGGTTCGTGGATCGGGCGCGTGGCTGCCAGGTGGCCGTCGAAGGTCTGCAGCAGCTTCGCGATTGCCGGATGGGCGCGTGCCTCGGCTTCTGCGACGCTTCGCAAGTCGTCACGGCGACGGCGCGTCACGAGCTCGAGGCTTGGTCGGTCGGGTAAGACAGGAGCCGCGTCGACGAGCTCGAGCGTCAACGGGAATCCGGTGTATTCGCGGGCTCCTTGCTCGATGCGGGCACGCAGGTCGCCCGAGATCTCCGTATGAGCGAAACTCGAGCGCGGTGCGGCAACCCGCAGAGCCTCGCCGCTAAAGGCCATCAAGCCGAGCTCGCGCAGGACCGCAGAGGCGTACTCGTCCGACTCGCGGACGCTGGCGACGAAACGCTCCCAGGCCTGGAAGCTTGGGACATCCGCCACCATGGCATAGCTGGCGGCTTCATCCAAAAGCGGCCAAGCTGAGAGGCCGATGGGGTTGATGGGGTTGACGAGCTCGCGCGGTGGGACGCCGGCCTCGCCCTTCCCGTTCGGGGGAAGGTTGCCCTCGGGCGATGCGGTGCTATCCCGAACGGCGAGTGTCGCTGCGGGGCGGTTCGACACGTCAGGGAGTGGCTCGCCGCCGGCAGACGAGTCGCTTTGCGCTGCGGTTCCGAGGTTGCCCTGGAACTTGGCCCACAGTTCCCGCGCGAACGTGCTCGGGAGATCGGGCGCGCTCGCAGGGGTCGCAGATGGCGGTGGTTCGACGGATCGCGGAGCGTCGAGCGTGGGATCACGCGCTGCCTGGCTGTGCGGCAGCTCGGGTGGAGCATCGAGGATTGCGGCGGTTCGCGGATCCGGTTCGACCGCGCTTAGCGGCGCCTCTGGCCCCGCGTCGAGCGCGATCGGTGTGTGAGGTTCACCTGGGGCGATCTCGCTCGCGTCAACGTCAGGCGCTGCCGGTGCGGGTTCTCGGGCGCCTTCGGTCGCGGAACCCCGGCGCTTCGATACCTCCGGGGTTTCCTCGCTGGCGCTCGCCCGCGGGTTCGAACGCCCAGGCGAAGCACGCGGTGAGCTTCCCCCGCCACGCGACGCAGCGGGTGTCGCCGGGGCCGCGCCATCGGAGGCGACCCCAGCGAGCCGCTCGATCAGATCGCCGAGTGGCACAAGGGGTTCGCTCTGGGCCAGCTCCAACAGCCCCATCTCAAGCACGATTCGCTGGGCCCGGGCCTGGGGAAGACGGTCGATCACACGACCGAGACGATCGAAGGTCTGCATCAGGTCCATCGGCTCGTGGGCTTGCGCCCGCGCGCGGAGCTCGGCGAGCTCGTCAGCCGTCGCGTCGACAAACGCCTCGTCGGTCCGGCACACCCGCGCGACCGCCAAGTCGCGCAGCTCTTCCAACATCTGCAGCGACAACACGGTGAGATCGTGGCCCGCGGCGGTGAGGTCGTCGAACCGACGCAACGTCTCCGTCGCGTCGCGACTCAGGAGCGCATCAACGAGTGCCGCGATGGCGGGCCGCTCGGCTTGACCAAGCACGGCGCGCGCTTCGCTCTCGCTGATCTGCTTCGGGTCATCGGCGAACGCGATGACTTGATCGAGCAGTGTCATGCCGTCGCGCACAGACCCGCCCGCAGCGCGTACGACGAGGCGAAGTCCGCTCTCTTCGAGCGCCAATCCCTCGCGGGTGAGGATTGCCTGCAGATGCTTGACCAGCTCGGCGGCACCAAGGCGCCGAAAATCCAGTCGCGACACGCGCGATAGGATCGTCGGCGGCACCTTGTGCGGCTCGGTGGTTGCGAAAACGAAGTTGACGTGGGCCGGCGGTTCCTCGAGCGTCTTGAGCAACGCATTGAACGCCGAGGTCGTTAGCATGTGAACTTCGTCGATGATGTAGACCTTGCGGCGAGCGCTCTGGGGCAGGTAATGGACCTGCTCTCGCAGATTGCGGATGTTCTCGACCGAGTTGTTGCTTGCGCCGTCGATCTCGATCACATCGACGGATCGACCGTCCGTGACGGCGAGGCACTGTGCACACTCGTTACACGGCTCAGGCGTGGGTCCACGCTCACAAACCAGCGCTTTAGCGAAGACGCGTGCGGTGGTGGTTTTGCCGAGGCCGCGCGCTCCGGTAAAAAGGTAGGCATGGTGCACGCGGCCCTGGCGAATCGCATTGCCAAGCGTGCGCCCGATGTGCTCCTGGCCGACCATGTCGGCGAAGCGCATCGGCCGGTACTTCCGTGCCAGGACGACGTAGCTCACGGCGCCGGGAAGGTAGCACGCGGTGGTCGGGCGCGGGGATGACGATGGCGTCGGCGCGTGGTCTGAGCCGTCAGCGACGCAGGCGCAGCACGCCGAGTCGCTCGGCGTGCTCGAGCATCCGCACCGCGTGACGGCGCTTGGCCCCCGGACCGCGCAGGTGCGGTGGGATCGGGATCCGCCCGTCTGCAATCATCGCTTGCAGCTCGGGGTGACTTCCGGGGCGGCCGGGCACGAGCAACTCGTCCATCGTCGCATCGAGCATCGGCACGGGGGCCGGAGGTTGCGGGTTGCCGAGGTACTCAGGGTTGATGCAACTCGATAGATCAGCGGCGGCAGCCACACGCGTGGTCAGGGGTTCGAGACCGAACTTGCGGGCGACCGTGGCCAGCACCGACGCGTGCTCGAACACCGTGCTGTTTACGCATCCTCGTCGCACGTGGGGTCCGATGACGAGGCTGGGCACGCGCATGCCGAGGCGATCGAAGTCTGGCTCGTCGTCTGTCGCTGTCGGCGGCTGGACGTGATCGAAGAAACCACCATGTTCATCGTAGGTGATGATGAGCAGGCAACGGTCCCACTGTGGGCTCTGCGCGAGCGCCTGATACACCGACGATAGGAACACCTGTCCGAGCGTGACGTTGTGCGCGGGATGATCGTCGTTCGCGCCCTCCGATCCGAGCGTTCCGAAGTCGGGATCAATGATCGAAAACTGCGGGAGCGTCCCGTTTTGCGCGGCGGTGAAGAACTCGTCGATGGATTCTGTATACGTCGCCAAGAGGTTGAGGAAGCCGCCCCAGGCCCAAGGAACTTCGGCGTAGTAGTTGCGCGCGGAGATTTTGGCCTCCGCAAGCGCGTCCCATACGCTACGGAGACCCGTCTCGGGTTGATTCCCCTGTTGCCCGCCCGAGGTCCCGCAGTGGAGATAGAAGCGATTTGGCCACGTCGGACCGAGCAGCGAGCAATGCCACTGATCGCACAGCGTGTAGTTCTCCGCCAATGCGTACAGCGTGGGAAGCTGCCTTCGGACGTAGTAACCCATGACCTCGGTATGAGTCGTTGGGTGGAGGAGCTCGTGTTGGATCACGAACCCATCCATTGCGCCGAGGTTCCACTGCAGGTGCACCTGGTCCCAGGTGTGCGGTGGGTCGGCGACCTCGAGGTTGTCCATCGCAAACACGGTGATGGTGTTGCCGCCGAGGTCGAGGTTGGACTCCGAACCGTCGAGCCCGTCGACCGCCCAGTTCTCCAAGAATGTTGCCGAACCGAAATAGTGATCGAAGGAGCGATTTTCCATCATCACGACGACGATGGTGTCGATCTCCGCGAGCAGCTCCTCGGGCGTAAGACCACCGTCGCCCACGCACGCTTCGGTGCTTCCGGTGCTTGAGTCTTCGCCGCTCGAGCTCAACCCCGTCGACGATTCGTCGCCGTCAGTCCCGTCGACTCCGCCGCTTGTGGATCCGCCGTCGGTGCTTCCCACGCCCGACGTAGAACTCGCTCCACTCCCGCTGCTGGCGTCAGTTCCGTCGCCGCCGCCGCCATCGTTGCCGCAGCCAGCGGCCGACGTTCCGAGCAGCGCCCCCATGCCTGTCAGGGCCTGCCGCCGAGACAACAGTGCCCGTATCGCCTCAAGATCTTGCCTACGCACCGCCGGAGAGTAGCCAACGCACTCCGGCCAGCGCGAGTGGCACTTCGCGGACTGCTCCGCCTCTGCGCGGCAACGCGCGTCGCGTTGCGGAACGCTCCTCCACGTTTCGGTGCGGGCGCCCCGGGCGCGGCGAATGTTCCCGCGGCGAACGTTCCCGCGCAGCTGCTCGCTAAAACGTGAAGTGCTGCGAGATAATCTCTTCGGGCTCCGAGGCCTTCGACTTGGCCCGGGCTTCCACCTTCTCGGGCACGGGCACGTTGGCCGCGTCGAGCTTGGCGGCGATGATGTCCTCAAGGTAGCCGCTGACGCTCAACCCCTGGACTTCGCAGAAGTTCTTCAGCCTCTGGTAGGTGAGGCCCTTGACTGAGATGCTACGGCGCGTCTGTCGCTTCGCCATGTGCCTACTCCCCGAAACGCCTTCTAGCCTTGCGAGAGCTCCTCGACCCCAAGTAGACCACTGGCGGTCGGCACGCAAGGGTCATTCCACAAGATGTTGTGGAGCGCGAAGTACGCCGCTACAATATCCTGTGCATGAAGAGATCTAAGTGATCTGAATTCCTCGCGAACCCGGCGCGTTCGTCGGGAATGGCGAAATCGTGAATCAACTACTTCTCCGCATTGTGGATAAAACAAAAAACGACAGGGAGTAGGCGATCTCCGAGATCTGCTCCCCGGTGCCGATTCCTCGCGCAACCCGCGGACCCGGTCCGGGACCGGCTTTGCTCCGCGAACCCGAGTGGGGCGACGTGTCACTTCTTGGGCAGGACCCGGGATCGTCGAACTCAATCGTCCTGCCAAACCTAAGTTATCTGCCTAGCGCCCGGAGGGTCTGCCGACCGAAGCGCAACGGGGGTGACGAGGCACGCTCCGACAAGATCCGCCGCCTTGGACCATACATTCTCGGCCGGCTGCACCCGTCACCTCGAACCACGATCCCAGAAGACAAGCCACGCCGACCAGGCCACGCAGACAAAACACGCAGACAAGCCACGCAGACACCGCGCGGATCGTAACGAATGCGTGCTTCCCCCGCGCGAAAGTCCCCAACGTGAAACCCAGCGTGACACCCCAGCGTAAACACCCCCGACTCCAAAAGTCTGGGCAAACCCAACCCTGGCAAAGCTAACGTGATCCAAACTGGGCTTTCGCGTATGGTGAGCGATCGAGAGGGCAGCCAGCCGGCTGACCTAGCGTCGGCCATGGAAGCCGAAAGCGCCACCAAGATCATCGAGCCCCGCGCGTCCCCTGCCGCAAAGGCCAGCGTCTCCGTTGAGCTGCCCAGGAGTCGCCGGGTTGGCCGATACGAGCTGGTCGACAAGCTCGGCGTCGGTGGCATGGCGACGGTCTACATCGGCCGGGCGCTCGGAACTGCAGGGTTTGAGAAGGTCGTCGCGGTCAAGGTGATTCACCCGCACCTTGCGAGTGAGCCGGAGTTTGTCGAGATGTTTCTCGACGAGGCTCGCATCGCCGCTCGCATCCACCACCCGCACGTCGTCGAGATCCTCGACCTCGGTCACGAAGATGATCAGTTCTTCATGGCGATGGAGTACGTCGAGGGCGACACGCTCTCGTCGTTGATCAAGGAGCTGCAGCGCAGCCAGCGGCGGTTGCCCGAGTCGGTCGGTCTGCAGATCATTGCCGATGCGTGTGAAGGCCTCGCGGCCGCCCATGACCTGGTCGATCCCGATGGCGTCCCGTATCACGTGGTCCATCGCGATGTGTCGCCCCACAACCTCCTGGTAGGTCGCGACGGGCGCGTGCGCGTGGTGGACTTCGGCATCATGAAAGCCGCCGGTAAACGCAGCACGACGTTGACCGGGCAGCTGCGCGGCAAACTGCCGTACATGTCGCCCGAGCAGGCACGCGGAAAACCGCTTGATCTTCGCACCGATCTCTTCGCGCTCGGTGTCGTTGCCTGGGAGTTGCTCATCGGTGAGCGGCTGTTCACCGGCGAAACTGAGTCGGAGATTCTCACGCGTGTCTGCGAGTTCAAGGTGCCGGACATCGCGTCCCTCCACCCCAAACTCGCGCCAGGTTGTGTGACGCTGCTTCGACGCGCCCTGGCTCCCAGCGTCACCGAGCGGTACCGCGATGCACACGAAATGCTCCGCGACGTGCGTCTCGCCCTCCGTGAGTCCAGCGCGGGGCCTGAGGACGCGCGCGAGATCCTTCGCGGCGAGATCGAGCGGGCCTTCGGTCCGCGACTCGACTACACCCGTGCGAAGCTGCGAAACCGCGGCGCCGAACGCAGCCCTCGCGACCAAGCAACGTTGGAGCTCGAGCCTGTCCCAGCCTCCGCAACCGAGGACGGCGGCCAGCCCTCGCGCATCCCCACTGCGGTTGTGGCAGGGCGCTCTAGTGTCGCCAATCGCCCCGTGTCTGAGAGTCGCGACTTCGTCGAGCTCCCCACCAGCACCGGTGCGGTCTCGGCGAAACCAGCGAGGGCGTCATGGATTTTGTGGGTGTTAATGCCGCTCGTCGGCGCGGCTGTTGGCACGGCGTTCGTGGCCCGCGATCGCGGGTCGGCCAACGCCCTAGATCCGACCACCGCGGCTGCGTCCCTTCAGATGCCGCAGGCCGGTGAGAGTACTGGAGCGGTTGAGGCGGCTGAATCGACGAGCGTGCGGTGGTCGTTCAACACAACCCCACAGGGCGCCGCGGTGATCGTCAACGGTCAGCGGTACGCCGATACCACGCCCATGTCGATCGAGATCCCGCGCGGCGAGGAGTCACTTCTCGTGCGCTTCGAGTACCTCGGCTACGTCAACCACGAGGTTCGGCTCGCGCCATTGCGCTCGGAGAATTTCAGCTATTCGCTCGAGCCGCGGCGGCCAGCCGTACTTGTTACGTCACCGCTGCCGTTTTCTGCGCGCACCAAGAAGGGGCCGCGCAAATCGTCTGCGCCGACTACGGGGCCCGACGTCGTGCCCAGTGTCGAGAAGCCGGCGCCTGCGGAGACGAAGGACTCTCGCGAGTTCCGCGGCATGCCCGTGCTCAAGCCGGCCAAGCCAGAGCCGTGAGGCGACGACGTGAACGCGACCCTCGCATTGTCGAGCTGCCTGTGCGCACTCACCGTCGGAGTGGCGCCGCCGCAGGTCGTGGAACAGCAGCCCGATCGATCACCGAGCCCCGCAGCGGAGGCCCCGCCGGACGCCGCGGGATCCACGGCGCGAAGCTCGTCCGATGACCGATACGACGTGGCGATTCGCGAGTTCACGGCCCGGTTTACCTCGGGCAACGCGCTCGTCGAGGCCGGTGCGTTTCTCGAGGCGGGGCGGCAATACGAGCTCGCCTTCGCTGCGTTCCCTGCGTCCGACGCGCTCTACAACGCCTCGCTGGCGTACGAGCGAGGCGGCGATCTGGTGGCGGCTGCGCGCGCGGCCCGGCGATACCTCCGGTTGCCTGCATGCGAGGCCAACACCGACCCCGAAGGCTGCCCGGTCATGGCGGATGAAGTGCGGCAGACGCTCACCGCGTTGATGCGTCAGATTGGGGAGCTTCGCCTCGATATCGCTGAGGGTGTTCGACTCGCGCAAGTCCGCGTCGATGGTCGGTCGGTTCCGACCGCCGATTTTCCGGTGCTGCTTGCGCCCGGTTCGATCGATGTCGAGCTGATCGGCGGCGAGCGCGGCGAAAAGCGACTGCGATCGATCGTGTTGCGCCCGGGCGAAAGCCAAGCCATCTACGTCGGTCCGTTTGATCGGCCCGAAGCCCCGCGGCTGCGCCCCTCGCGAGACACTCCAGTGCGCCAACCCAAGCCGAAGGGCGCGTGGGCACCACCGGCGTTCTGGACCTCGTTGTCGCTGACGATCGCGAGTGGCGCCGCCACTGGGATCGTTGGTGGCATCACGCGTGCGAGCGAGAAGGAGTTCGAAAGCCACTACCTCGGCGACGGGAAGTTCGACGACGAGGGCTACCGCGCCGCCGCGGAGCGGCGGTTTCACCGGGCGCGGACGGCCACGAACGCCCTCGCGGGGGTCACCGCCGGCTTCGCCGTCCTCACCGTTGTCACCGGCATTGTCGCGCACGGGTATCAGCGGAGGGTGCGACGCAACGCGAGAACCCGAGCGCAGCTAACTGTGATCGGTGTGCGGATGCACTTCTGAGCGCCCAGCAATCGCAGCCTTGCACAGCGCCGTGGCTGCTGCCATAGGTTGCCCATGCCCGATCTGCGTTGGCCGACCTACGCGAACCGCAACCTTCAGCTCGACAGCGCGGTGTTCGATGGCGTGCCGGCAGGCGAAGGTTCGCTGTTTGTCCGTGACACCGACGGTCGCACGTATCTCGACGCGGTCAACGGCATCGGCTGCCTGCCTTTGGGTCACGGGCATCCGCGCTGGATCGCCGCGATGGAGGCGCAGATGCGCAGGCTCGTCGCCGCCGCCGGAACCTTCTTCACGGAGCCGCAGCAACGCTTCGCTGCTGAGGTGGCCGCGCGTTGCGGGTTACCCGAGGCGCGGAGTTTCATCGGCAACACGGGAACCGAAGTCACCGAGGCGGCGGTGAAGCTCGCGCTGCGAGCCACCGGTCGGGACTTGATCCTTGTTTTTGATCGCGCTTTCCACGGTCGCACGCTCGGTGCGATCGCGATGACCGCGAATGCAGCGTATCGTGCGCCGTATGTGAGCACGATCGGCGAGAATGTTCAGCGTTTCGCGCACATGAACGTGGTGCGCGTGCCCTACGGCGATCTCGATGCGGTCCGGCGCGCGATGTCGGCGCATGAGCGCCGTGTAGCGATGGTGGCCGTCGAGCCGATCCAAGGTGAGGCCGGGGTCTATCCCGCGCCTCGCGAATTCTTGCTCGGCTTGCGCGAGCTCTGCACGCAACACGGAGCCCTGCTGGGCGCAGATGAGATCCAGTCAGGATCAGGTCGCACGGGCCGGTTTCTCGCGTGGTCGACCTTGGTGGGAGACGATCCGGTCCTCCAGCCGGACATCGTCTGGTTGGCCAAGGCGCTCGGGGGTGGGTTTCCGATCGCGGCCTGCGTGGCGCGAGGCGATCTCGCGAAGCACATGGTGAAGGGGAGCCACGGGTCCACGTTTGGCGGCAATCCGCTTGCCTGCGCAGCGGCCGTGGCGACGCTGCAGATCATGGACGACGACCGCCTTCTCCAACGCGCGGCCGCTCAACTCCCGGCACTGCGAGAGATAGCCGCCAATGATCCCGAGCCCCGCGTCAAAGAGATCCGCGGACACGGTGCGATGGTTGGGATCGAGATCGCCGGTGAGTCAAGGCCCGCGGCACCGCTTGCGGATGCGATGCAGCAGCGCGGAGTTCTGGTGACAGTCTGTGCTGACCACACCGTGCGGGTGCTATTGCCCTATCGCGCGGGCGCGGATGAGCTACGTCAGGTGTGGACGACCCTGCGGGCCGCCTTGGCGTAGCGCAGACGGTCGAACGCCGGCCTGCTACCCTACGCCAAGCATGTTGCGCTACCTGCGACCGTCGCTCGTCCTTGCGTTGCTTGCGGCCTGCGTGCCCGCGAAGACCCAAACCGTCCCGGCGTGGGACGATGCCGGAGGTGCTGCCGGCGACGACGTCATGGCTGCCCACGATCCAGAGCCCGGTGCCGCGTCTGATGCGCCAACCGCTGGTGACCCCGCTCCAGCCACCGACGAAGTCGACCCGGCGCCCGCAGCGGGCACGGGCGAGCCGCCCGAGCCAGCCCAGGAGAGCCCAACGGCGGCAGATCCCACGCCCGTCGCCGACGCGACCCCCGCACCGGATCCCGGAGCCCCCGCCAAACCCGCGGTCGAGCTGCCGAAGCCGATCCACTCGCGCGTGGATTCGTCCTGCGGCAAGGACAGCGGGATCGGGCAGAAGTTGAAGCCGTTCGACCTCAAGGACCTCGCCGGCAAGCCGGTGTCGAACAAGACCTACCGCGGCCGGGTCGTGCTGGTGAACTTCTGGGGGACGTGGTGCAAGCCGTGCCTCAAGGAGCTGCCCGAGTTTGAACAGCTCTATCGCCGCTACCGAAAGGCTGGCCTCACGCTAGTCGCGATGGCCACCGATACCGATCCGGCTCCGGTGCAGGAGTTCGTCGATTCCCGCAAGCTCTCCGCCAAGATCGTCCTGGGGGCCGAGGACTACGCCGGGCAATATGCCAGCAACAAGTTCCCGTTTTCGTTCGTCGTCGACGACAAGGGCGTAATCCGCGGCTCATACCGCGGCTACAAGCCTGAGTGCATGGGCAAGCTGGAGGCGGATATTCGCGCGCAGCTCGAGGCGCGCGTGAGCAAGTGAGTTTTTACCGGTCGCCATCGACCGCAGCAAGTGCAGCGTCCGATCGCGCGGACAGGGACGCGTGAAATCCGTGGCCAAGCGCGCCCGAGGTCTTGTCCGAGCGGGGCCAACGGGGTAGAGCCAACACCGCGCCCGAGGCCACTCTGGAACTAACCGATCTACCGGACGATCCGCCGCGCATCCTCAAGTTTAGTCTCGAGGTTCCGCTCGTGCGGCGAGTGCTTCGGATCGGCACTTGGGTGATGTTGGCGATGATCACCCAGTTCTTCGTCAACTACTTTGACACGCTGATGGTCGGCTACCTGGAGGGGCCGATCGCGACTGCGTCTCAGGCGGCCTTGTTACCGGGGATGCCGCTATTTTGGGCGGTTGGTGGTTTCTTCGCCGCTGTTGGTGTCGGCACCCAGGCGATCGTCGCTCGCCGATACGCCGAGGGCGATTTGCCAAAGGCTGGTCAGGCACTTTACAACGCCCTGCTTATCGCGATCGTTGTCGGGCTGTTCGGTGGCGCCTTCGGATGGTTCATCACGCCGGTCGGAATGGACTACCTCGCCAGTGCCGGCGACGAGCAGAAAGAGCTCGCCATCACCTACACGCGGATTCGCATGCTCGGTGTTCCAGGCATGGTCGTAACGTTCGCGTACAAGGCGTTTTTCGACGCGCTTGGGCGCACGTGGGTGCACCTGTACGCCGCCCTGGCGATGAATTTCTTCAACATCATCCTGAACTACCTGCTGATCTTTGGGTTCGAGCCCCTCGGGATACCCCGGCTCGAGCTGGCGGGGGCCGGGACCGCATCGGTGATCGCGACTTACCTCGGTCTTGTGATCATCGCTGCCGTCAGCATGCGTAGGGAGACGCGCACGCGGTTCGAGATCTACCGCGCGGGCCGCTTCGAGCCCCAGGTGGTCACGCGGATCCTTAGCCTCATGCTTCCGTCCGGGCTGGCGACGGTGGTGTTGATGGCGGGCTTTGCGTTGTTTGGAAAGTTCGTCGGCGACGTCGATCACGTGAGCGGGGACGGAAACACCCTAAGCGCTGCGACCAAGGCGATCATGGACACCGCCGCGTTGTGCTTCATGCCGGCGATCGCCTTCGGTACGGCCACGGCCACGGCTGTGAGCCAGAGCCTCGGCGCGGGCAAGCCGAACCTCGCCGCGCGTTATGGGTGGGAATCCACCCGGGTCGGAATCGCGGCGATGCTCGTCATTGGCGTCGTTTTCTTGGCCATACCCGAGCAGATCATCGGTCTGCTTGCGCCCAACTCCGAGGCCGTGCGGCAGGCGGCCGCCCCGTCGTTGCGGATCATCGCGGCGGGTCTGCCGATGATGGTCTGTGGCCTGATTCTCGCCCAGGCGCTCTACGGGGCGGGGGCCAACACGTTCGTGGCGATTGCGGAGTTTCTCCTCCAATTCGGTTGCCTGATCCCGCTCTCATGGCTCCTGGGTCCCCAGCTCGGTTTTGGCCTCGAGGGTGTGTGGTTGGCGGCGACCATCTACACGAACCTACTCGGCGCCGTCATGTGCTGGAAGTTCTACGGCAAGAGTTGGCGAGAGATCAGGCTGTGAACACCGCACGAGATTGCGGAGTCAGGCCACCTCGTGCCTAGAATTGCGGGATGCGCCTTCCGCTTACGCTGACCTTAACGAGCTGGCTTGCTGCTCCGGCATTGGCCGCGGCCGATGGGCCGGGGCTCCCCGGGACGGGCGCGTTGCGGCTGGCAGCAGCGGCCGTCGAGCCTGATCCGGAGACATCGCCGTACGAGCCAACGTCGTCGAAGGCGCCGGATTCCGCCGAGGGATCGCCCGCCGAGTCTGAGCCGGAGCCGGAGGTGCCGAGCGGGCTTGTGTCCGACGACGCGGGGGAAGTCGAGGAAGCCAGCCTCGAACAGGAGCGGGCCCACGCGCGGACGCGAGACTTCAATCGCCATGGGGTCGGCGTGCGTGGTGGCATCGTGGTGATCCCCACGTGGATCCTCTCTCGCTACCTCGACGCGCATGCCAATGCGCTGTGCCGCGGTGGTTCCGTAGGCAACTTCGCCGCGGATCGCGGCTTGCTCAAGACCAAGGGCTGCAACTTCTATATCGGCGGCGAGTACACGTATCGCCAGTCGCGGATTCTCGACATTGTCGCGGCCGTTGGTTACCAGCATCTTCACACGCCCGACGCCTACTGGTTGGACAAGGGGCAATCGGCATTGAACGGCGTCGGCGGGGCCGACTACACCGAGATAAAGATGGGCATCGTGTTCTTGCAAGCCGACTTCATCGCGCGTGCGCCGATCGTCGTGCGCGACACGGTGGAACTCGCGCTTGGCGGCGGCGGCGGCCTTGGCCTCGGGATCATGACCGGGGGTATTTGGCAGACGCCGCTAGGGGACGCCCCGCGGGGCTTTTCCGACGGCACCGTTCGTCAGAATTCGTGCCAGAACGTGGGCGATCTCGCCGATTTCACCCGCTGCACACCACGCTGGGATCCAACCGAGCCCGGTTCCGTCGACACCCTCGATACCACCACGCTGTCTCGGCCCAACGCAGATGGCTATGCGAATTGCAGTCGCGATCGATGCAACACCGGCGATCTCAACAAGTTTGGCTACCGGCGCAAACAGACCGAGGTGCCGCCGGTGATTCCCGTCGTCAATCTCGTGCTTTCGGCCCGTATCATCATCAAAGACGTCGTTGGGATCACGATCAACGGCGGTTGGAACACCGGCTTCTACTTCGGCGGCGGGCTGACGTACTTCTTCGGCAAGGAGTTCTCGAAGCAGGGCCGCAGTGGCCCTGCGCCGGCCAACTGACAAGCCCGCCCCGTTGGCCGTAGTATGCTCTGGCGACCCATTTGAATCATGGCGGATCATGACGAAGCCCTCCGTGCCGAGCTTGCTCGCCTCGATGCCGAGCATTCAGCAGGCCGTTTGACCACCTACGAGTTTAATCGCGCGCGCCGAGCCGCGCGCGAGCAAGCCCGTGCGGCGTCGGCCAAACGCGCCGAGACCGACGCGTCGCCTGCATCGGCAGAGACCGCGTTTTCCGAGCCGTTGCGCCCGGCCGAGGGGGCGGAAACTCAGCCTGCGCCGGTGCCAGCGGCGGAGGCCCCACGGGGTTGGGGGGACGGCGGAGGAACCAAGCACTGGGAAAAGCGCGGCCGTGTCGACGATCCGAGCGTTCGCATCGTGCATCAGCCGACGGCTCCAGGCATCGGCACCGGCAAGGCGTTTTTGTTCGTGTTCGGGTTGCGAACCGTGCGCGATATCGATCAGAAGATGTTGGCACGCGAACTCGAACAGATCGACGACGACATCGCCGTCCTGCGCGCAAACGGATACACCGTCGTCGTCGATTCGCAGGGAAGCAAGCAGGACTTTCTCGACGCGATCTACGGCCAGGCCGAGGGCGCGCCGGGTTTGGTGCCGGCGGGGATCTACTGGAGCGCCCACGGGCACGACGACGGTTCGATCGAGTGTTGCGACGGCGCGCGTGTGGCCCCGAGCGACGTCGAGACGGCTCGCGTCAGTCCGGGCTTGCGGCTGATGGTAATGGGCGCTTGCTACACCGGTGCCTACGCGCGAACCTGGCGAACCGCGCTCGGCGGTCACCCGCTCGTCGTCGGCTGGGGGCGGCCCGTTACCATCGATCGCGCGGTCGAGTTCCTTCAGTCCAACAGCAACACCGAAAACGACCTCGACGACCTGATCGAGCGTTACCTGCTGGCGGATAACCCCATCGCCCCCTTGCCGGAGCAAGGCGTGCAGCCGGCGGCGCACTTGCTCGGCAGCAAAGTCGACCTCGTTGAGCGTCTGCCACGAATCGCTGAGCTTCTCGGGGCTCGCTACCGTGAGCAGGAGCGCTGGCTCGAGCTACGCGTACCCCTACCGACCGGGCGTGAGCACACCGTGCGCCTCTTCACCTTGATCGCCCAGCGCGAGTTCCTCGAGGGACGACTCCTCGTTGCGACCGAGTCGGACGTGGGCGAGCTGAGCGCGCTGGTCGAGATCCCCGCCCTGCTGCAAGGCATCGCAGCGCCCGGATTCGTTCGGGTGACCCTCGTGAAGGGCCGCGCCGACTTGCCAGACATCGTCGCGCAGGCCCTGCTGCCGCATGCCCACGCAAGTGATATCGATATCGCCGCGGTCGCGTATCAGACCGCGGAGGTTGCCGACGATCTTGAGCGTCGGATCTTCGGGGGCGATCGCGGGTGACGACGTGGGTTCCTTCCCGCCGCGGCTCCACGTCTTGTTCGCGCGCGAGTCCACCGATGCGTTGGTGATCCGACGTGGGCCGTCGCGCAGCGTTGCGCTGGTGCACTGGGACCGGCGCCACGACGTGTTCACGCTCGGGCAGTGGGTGCGACACCGAATCTACGAACGGCGTTGCGATCTGTCGCCGCGGGGCGAGCACTTGCTGTACTTCGCGATGAATGGTCGGTGGCAGAGTGAAACCCGCGGTGCCTGGACGGCCGTGTCAAAGGCGCCCTACGCGAAAGCGCTAGTGCTTCTGGCGAAAGGGGATTGCTGGCATGGCGGGGGGCTGTGGACCAGCAATCGGACGTACTGGCTCAACGACGGCTACGGCCATATACCTGTGCGCGAGAGCACGATCGTGCGACGCGATCGAGACTTTCACCCGGCATCGAACTTCGGCGGAGAGTGCCCGCACGTCTACTATCATCGCCTGTTGCGCGACGGCTGGGTGATCGTCGAGAACGAACGGCATCGCACTGTCTTTGACAAAGGCCTCCCCGGCGGCTCGATCCTGCGGAAAATCGCCAACGCGGACATGAATCACCCGCCGGGCGCCGGCTGCTACTGGGACGAGCACGAGTTCCTGGGCGCCAACGGCAACACTGTTGCGCACGCGGATTGGGAGTGGGCCGAGCTCGATCGCCAGCGACTGGTGTGGGCGTCCGCAGGCCGATTGTTCGCGGCGTCGCTGGGCCGCGGGAAACCGGGTGAGCCACAGGAGCTCTACGATTTTCGCGGCATGAAGTTCGAGCCAATCGAAGCGCCCTATTGAGGCCCGCACTATCCTCTCGTGGCGGTCGGTACCCTCTGCACGTCTTCACGCCCTGCGCGCATGCCACCACTGCCCACGCGAATCGTCGGCGAGCCGGCGGCCGCCCTGGTCGACCGCTGGCTCACGGGCTCACAGACTGTCCGTGACCTTCACCAGTCGTCGTTGCCCTCGGAGTATTCCTTCTCGAGTCCGTCAGCGGTGCCGGCGATCACGTGCAACGGTCGTTCGAACTCTGCCGGATCCATGGAGGACAACGGCGCAGTATGAATCAGCACGTAGTCGTCGTCGCCGTCGAGGGCGAGGAAGCCAAGGGCGAAGTCGGCGTTCTTGCGGAGCGCGATCTTCGGTGGCATCTCGGTGCCCTTGCACACCACCGAGCGGAACTCGATCCAGTGATCGTCGAACGCCTCGAAATGGCGGATGCGGATCTTCTGGGTCCGTCCCGATTGCTCGTAGCTAAACACCAAGGAGAACCAATCGTCCTCGTCGTCGTCGAGGACGTACTTCCCGCGGGCGTATTCCTGGATCTCGTTCCATGTCGGCATGGCACGACATGGTACGCGAGCTCCCCTGCGATCACGCAAGGCGAGGTGCAGGCCGGCCGAAAACCTGCGTGCGGCCCATCGCAAGCAAAAGAAGGCCCCGGGCACCCGGCCCTCCGTTACCGTTGCTACCTTCCGGTCCTGGCGGGGTTGGCGGAGAAGCCGTCGCCCGGGGCATGAGGCCCTGCGGGGCAGGGAGTTCGATCAGTTCGCTCGTGTGGGCGGAGAGGGCGGGATTCGAACCCGCGGTGGCGTTTTGCGCCACACATGATTTCCAGTCATGTACCTTCGGCCACTCGGACACCTCTCCAGAAGCGGGCGAACGAGCGTAATGGTGTTGCTGCGGGTTCGAGTAAGTCGCGGATCGCCGCGTCGGTGGGGGCTCAGGCGTGAGGGTGGCGGAGAGGGAGGGATTCGAACCCCCGGAGACCTTTCAGCCTCACCAGATTTCGAGTCTGGCACCTTAAACCACTCGGACACCTCTCCTTGGGTGCTTCGGGCCGCGGACCATAGCAGGATCGTCGGCCGGGACAAGGGGGTTCCGCCCGGGCGCCGCCTTTGCGCGCCTTTGCGGACGTAGACGAGACCACCGCGACGAGCACGGCGGTGCCGATGGCCGGGGAGCCGGGCCATTCGTGCACACGCGCGGCCGGACCTCGGCGGAGGTCGCGGTGAGCGGTGAGGGTACGATTGCCGCGATGCCAAACCGCCTGGCCGCATCGATGAGCCCCTACCTGCGCCAGCACCAGGACAATCCGGTGGACTGGTACGAATGGGGGCCGGAAGCCTTCGCGCGCGCGCAGGTCGAGCGGCGGCCGATTCTCTTATCTGTCGGATACAGCGGGCTCCGAAGTTTCCGAATCCGACAGCGCTTGCGCTCTTGCTCATGCAGGCGCGTCGCGACGACGACCCCCAAGCAGAGGCGGCCCAGGCAGCGGCAAGGCTCGCACTCGATCGGATGTACGAAGGCGGAATCTACGATCACTTGCGCGGTGGCTTTGCACGCTACGCGGTCGATCGCGAGTGGCTGGTGCCACACTTCGAGAAGATGCTCGACGTCAACGCCCAGCTGCTGCCTCTCTACGCAGAGGCCGTGGCTCGTTGGCCGGACGCCGAGCATCTGCGCGTGGTTGTGCGCGAAACCCTTGACTACTTGGTGGAGGACATGCGGGCCGACGATGGTCGATTTTTCACCTCAACAGATGCTGATAGCCAGGGTGAAGAGGGCCTCTACTTCACATGGACGCCCGGACTTCGCGAGCCACCGCTGCGTGACGAGAAGCTCCTCGTGGCCGGCAACGCATTGCTCGCGAGCGGGCTCGCCCGCACTGCTAGTGCCGCCGCAGCCTGGGGAGATCCGGACATCGCGGTCCGGGCGACTCAGCTCGCACAGGACCTGATGGACGCTGTGTACACGCACCACGTCGCGGCCAATGGCAATGTGCTGCGTGTCGCGTTCGGAAAGGCTGTCGCCTTTCGCGGCGTCCTCGACGACGTTGGGCTGCTCGCTCGCGCTTGCCTAGATCTCCACGAGCTCACCCTTGGGCCCGTCTGGCACGAACGAGCGGCGGAGTTAGCCGCCCACGCGATGCGCCAGTACGCGCGCGAAGAAGGCGACGGATTCTACTTCACAGCTGCCGATGCGGAGGCGCTCATCGAGCGCAGTGAATGCATGCACGATGCGTCGGCACCCACGGGTCTCGCGGCGATGATCGAGGTTCTCGCCCGCCTCGATGCGGTTGACGCCGCACCGCCGGGGGCGCGCCAGCTGATCACGAGTGTGCTCGATCGCTTTCGCGCCGCCCCTTCGCAGCCGTTTGCCTATGCGAGCCTCATCGCCGCCGCGATGATCGCCGGGCCAGAGGCCCGCTTCGTCAAGTTGCTAGGGCCCGCGCCCGATGACCGGGATTCGATCGCCTGGGCGACTGGCATCCGAAGCGCGCGCCTCGACCGTCCGTGGCCGGTACACCTTGCGTACGTGGCGGCGCCGAAGGTGTCGGCTGTGTTGTGTGTCGAGCGCAGACCTGCACCGCTTTGGGCGAGCTGCGCAACATTCTCGGTTCGCTGTGAGGCGCACAGCCTGCACCGTCGCGAGCGCAAGCGTTGGTTGCCAGCACGTGTCGGCGCGCGGTAGCCTTCTCTTGCGCGATGCCGTACGTCGAATACGCCTGCGAAGGCCGGTTGTTGTTTCGGACGGAGACCACGGAGGGCTCGCAGTTCGTCCCGCGTGTACATGAGATCGTCGTGATCGACGACGAACCGTACATGGTGGTTGACGTCGAGTATTGGGCGCGCAAGGTCGGTGCAACGGATCGACGATTCGTCTGGCCAACGGTCTACGTGATTCCGGTCCCGCACGACGAGTGGCAACACCGGCTCGAACGCCGCAATGCCCGCGCGGACCACGGCAAGCCGGCGCTGCGGTACTAGACCCTACCGTGCGCAGCGCGATCCATGAGGTCGCATCGTCGAGCTCGGCCCTACAGCGGATTCACGTCGTCGAGGATCCGCGCGAACGAGACGGCCCGGATGTTCGGCGCCAACGCGAACGTGCGAGCGCCGGCGTGCACCACGTCGATCGACTCGAGACCGAGGTCAACGATCGCGGTCCGCATCGACGGGGTGACGGCCGGTGCGCTCGTGTGCTTGAACTCGAAGCCACGCCGCCGGTCCTCGCGGATCACCAACAGGTCGAGCTCTGCCCCCTGGTGGGTCGCCCAGTAGTGGCACTCCTCCGGGCGCGCGCCGAGCCGTGCGACGACCTGCGTCAGCGCGAACCCTTCCCACGAGGCGCCGACCTTGGGGTGGCGCTCGAGCCCGGCCGCGGTCTCGATGCCGAGCAGCGTGTGCAAGATGCCGCTGTCGGTCAGATACACCTTCGGCGCCTTCACCTGGCGCTTCGCTAGATTCGCGAACCACGGCGGCAGCACCCGCACCATGAAGGTCGCCGCGAGCAGGTCGAGGTAGCCCCGCACCGTCGTGTCGGAGACCCCGAACGCACGCCCGAGCTCCGAGGCGTTCCAGGTCTGCGCGTGGTAGTGGGCGACCATCGACCAGAAGCGACCGAGCGTCGCCGGGGGAATCCGCACGCCGAGCAGCGGCAGATCCCGCTCGAGGTAGGTGCGGACGAGCTCGCGACGCCACGTGCAGCTGGCCTCCTCGGAGCGCGGTAGGAACGCCCGCGGAAAACCACCGCGACGCCAAAGCTGTCGCCAGCGCTCCTCGCCCACGTCGTGGAGCCCCAGGGGCCCGAGCTCGTGATAGGCGATGCGACCCGCGAGCGTCTCGAAGCTCTGCTGCAACAGATCGCGCGAGGCGCTGCCGAGGACCAGGAAGCGCGCGAGCTTCCGTGGGCGATCGGCCAGGACGCGCAGGGTCGCGAACAGCTCGGGTCGACGCTGGACTTCGTCGATCACGACGAGACCGCGCAACGACTCGAGCGCTAGCATCGGGTCTTGAAGCTGCGCGAGGTCTTCACTGCGCTCGAGGTCGAAGCGATGCAGGGGCCCCGAGCTTCCGGCTGCCACGGCGCCCGCCAGCGTGGTCTTGCCGACCTGCCGCGGGCCCAGCAGCGCGACGACGGGGAACTGCCGCAGCAGTGCCTCGACCCGGCCACGATCGCGCCCACGCTCGATCACGCCGGAACCATCCCATGAAAATTCGGTGGTAACCACCGAATTTTCATGGTGCCGCAGATCGCGCATACAGGCGCGGTGGCGTTCGAAGTGACGCGGCCGCCCGTCACCGCCGGCCGACCCGCGACTGGCCAAGATGCAGCGCTGGTCCGCCGTTGTCGCGGCCCGCTTGACCCACAGGCTCGTGCTCCCGTGGCAGGTGATTGTGTTCGCGGCGGAAGAATGACGCCGCCCCCATGACCCTGGCTGCGTTGCCGATCCTCGTCGTACGCCCGGGCTCAGCCAGCCAAAACTTCGCGCGAGCCGAACCGAACGTTGCGGGTACAATCCGCGCGGTGTGTCGCACCCCATGCGCAAGGCCGACCTGATCCGTCCGCTCCTGCCTGCCGAGGAATGGGATCGCGTCGACGCCTATGTGCTCAGCGATGCCGGATTCGGCACCGACCCGTTCGGCACCGATCCTGATGTGCTGCGCTTCGGTTGCGCGGTCGGCTACTGGCTGCACCAGTACTACTTTCGGGTGGTTTCGGCCGGCCACGAACACATCCCCCGCGACGGTGCCGGGTTGATCGCGGGCAACCACAGCGGCGTGCTGCCCTTCGATGCCGTGATGCTTGGGGTCGACGTCTTCCGCAATACGGCCCCGCCGCGGCTGCTGCGGTTCATGGTCGACTTTTTCGTCTTCCGGATGCCGTTTCTCGGCGTGCTGTTCCGAAGCCTGGGTCAGATGCCGGGGACTCGACGGAACTTCGATGGCCTGGTCGAAGAAGGGCACGTGATCGGCATCTTTCCGGAGGGTGCCGAGGCGCTCGGCAAGCGCGCCGATCGACGCTACGAGCTGTTGCCCTTTAGCCACGGTCACGTCGAGCTCGCCGCGCGTCATCGCGTTCCGGTGATTCCGTTCGGTCTCGTCGGCGCGGAAGAGCAGATGACAATGATCACCGATCTGCGCCCGCTCGCGCGCGCGCTGCGGTTGCCGTACTTCCCCATAACAACCCGCTTCCCCTGGTTCGGGCCGCTAGGCTTACTACCCAAGCCGGTTCGCTATTACATCAACTATGGCGAACCTCTTGCGATCGACCCAACGGCCCTCTCGAGTGTCGAGGTGCGGTCGGCGGAGGTCGAGCGAGTACGCGAAGCCGTGGCGGATCTTGTCGAGCGTGGACAGCAGCAGCGCCGCGAGATGGAGGGGGACTAAGATGACCCTGCGCGAGTCCTCTGGAAACCTGATTCGCGACCAAAGAACACCGCCCTCGTCGCCCCTGGCTTCGTTGCCGATCCTCGTCGTACGCCCGGTACGCCTTCGTCTCGGCGC
>CADEGN010000115.1 GCA_902826865.1 uncultured Myxococcales bacterium | reverse complement strand
GCGGCCTCGTCGCGCTGACGCGCTCCTCGTCCGTCGTTCGTCAGGACGCACCATTTGCGCGAGCGTAGCAGGGTCCGGAAGAACGCGGGGTTCTCCCGGGCGCCTCTCGTGTCGGGCACCGAGATAACCCGGCGCCCGCGGTGCACGCCGCGCTCAGATGAGCTTGAACTCGATGCGCCGGTTCTTGGCCTTGCCCTGCTTCGTGGCGTTGTCGGCGAGTGGCTCGTCGGGTCCTGCCCCTCGCGTTTCGATGCGTCGACCGTCGATGCCAGCGTCCATGAGATACGTCTTCACCGCTTCGGCGCGGCGCAAGGAAAGATCGACGTTGTAGTCACGGTTTCCCGTATTGTCGGTATGACCTGAGATCTCCACGCGCACGCTCTCGTGCGTCTTCAGCACCTCGACAGCCTTGTCGAGGGTGACGCGGCTCTTAGGCTTGATCGTGGCCTTGTTGGTGTCGAAGAAGATGCCTTGGATCACGCCCGTGAACTTCTCGACTTCTTTGGGCACGTCATCCGGGCAACCGTCGCCGTCTTGGTAGCCGTTCTTCGTCTCGGGTTCGTCGATGCACTTGTCGTTGGGATCGAGGATCCCGTCGCCATCCTGGTCGCGTATCGGGCAGCCGTCCGGGGCAACGCCCGGCTCGTCCACACACTTGTCGTCGGGATCGAGGAATCCGTCCCCGTCGGTGTCGCGGATTGGACAGCCGTCTGGGGCGACCCCGGGCTCCTCCACGCACTGGTCATCCGGATCCAGGAATCCATCCCCGTCCTTGTCGCCGACCGGGCAGCCGTCGGGCGCCACGCCGGGCGTCTCCACGCACTTGTCGTCCGGATCCAGGAATCCATCCCCGTCGGTGTCCTTGGGACCTGGCTTGGGTTTGTCCTTGCGCCCGAACGTCAAGGAGAGCCCAACCAGGGCCTCGAGGTTGTTGACGACGCCCTCCTTGATGCCGCGCTTGGCCGTGACGATATCGCGAGCTTCGATGCGCAGCGCGACGTAACGGCTGAGATAGAACTTGAAACCGCCCCCGAAGTGGACCGAGAAGTCGACGTCGTCGCCGACCACTCGCCGCGGACTCGCAGCCCCGAGCGCTCCAACGCCGCCCAATACAAACGGCGTGATGCTCCACAGCCCAAGCTGCGCCACGAGGTGCCCGCGTGCGGTCCAGAACAACACGCGATCGCTCGCCGTCGTCTTGCCGAACATCGCGCCACCCTCAACCTCGAGTCCGAAGAAGCGGATAGGGTAGTAACCAACGCGGCCGCCGACATCGCCTGCGAGCCGCTCGAATCGCTTGAAGCCCTGATCGGGTAGCAAGCGATCGGCTTCGAACAACTCGAGGTTGCGCGACGGCACGAATATGCCGCCGTAGATGCCGATCTCGCCCATGTTTCGTTCGGGCGCCCAGCGCTTGATCCACTTCACGTCCTTGCGCCGATCCTTGGGCGGGCGCTTGCCGCCGTCGGACGTCCCCGAGGCTTCGGCGCCCTCGGTTCCCACCGAGGTCGTGCCTTCGGCCGCGGGCGCGGCCGAGGACACCGCCGGCAGAACGAGCAGGGAAACACAGACGGTGATCGACAAAAAGCGTGGCGCGGTCATGAAGGTTGCAGATTAGGGGTAACGCATCGCGATCGCTTCAGGCAAGCGTCGAGCGCGAACTTCCGGTGCGGCATTTCTTCCCAAGTCGCCTACGTGGCCCACGTGGCCCACGTGGGTATGCAACCCACCCGCACGCAACACCCAATCTTGCCCCACGCAACGGCCCGACCTGCAGTTTAGAGGCCCGCGGCCGCGAACGCAGCGTCGATTGTCCTTTGGGCTTCCGCCTGGATCTGTCGAAGGTGCTTCTCGCCCACGAAGCTCTCAGCGTAGATCTTGTAGACGTCTTCGGTGCCCGACGGCCGGGCTGCGAACCATCCGTTGGCTGTACAGACCTTCAGACCGCCGATTTCCGCCTCGTTTCCGGGGGCCTTCGTGAGAATCGCGGTGATCGGCTCGCCGGCGAGTTCACGCTGCGTGATGGCGTCCGCCGCCAAACGCTTGAGCGCCGCCTTGCGTGGTCCGTCGGCTGGGGCATCTATCCGCTCGTACACTGGCGCACCGAAGCGTTCGATCAGTACCCCGTAGCGCTGGCCGGGGTCCTGGCCGTGGCGCGCCGTCATCTCGGCCGCTAGCAAGTCGAGGATGATCCCGTCCTTGTCCGTGGTCCACACCCTCCCGTCCTTGCGGACAAAGCTGGCGCCCGCGGATTCCTCTCCCGCGAAGGCGAAGCCACCCTCCGCCAGGCCGGCGACGAACCACTTGAACCCCACTGGAACCTCGCAAACCGGCCGCGGGAGGGCCGCAGCCACTCGATCGATCATGCTGCTGCTGACGAGCGTCTTGCCCACCGCGGCCCGGGGGGACCACTGCGGGCGATGCGTGAACAAGTACTCGATCGCTACGGCGAGGTAGTGGTTGGGATCGAGCAGACCCACGCTCGGCGCGACGATGCCGTGCCGGTCGTAGTCGGTGTCGTTGCCAAAGGCGATGTCGAAGCGATCCTTGAGCTCAACCAGGCCGGCCATTGCCCAAGGCGAGGAGCAGTCCATGCGAATTCGACCATCATGATCGAGCGTCATGAAGGCGAATCGGGCATCGACGTCGTCGTTGACGACCTCGATGGCCAGGCCGTAGCGCTCGGCGATCGGTGCCCAAAAACCAATGCCGGAGCCACCCATTGGATCGACGCCGATCGAAAGCTTGGCACCGGCGATCACCTCCATGTCGATGATCTCGCCCAGGGCCGCGACGTACGGACCGACGAAATCGAACCGATGGATGCGGCCGCTGGCGAGCGCGGTGCCGAGGGGCCAGCGCCGCACGCCACGAAGCTCGCTTCTCAGTAGTTCGTTGGCACGGGCCTCGATCACCGCCGTAGCATCGCTATTCGCGGGCCCGCCATGTGGAGGGTTGTACTTGATGCCACCATCTTCGGGCGGGTTGTGACTCGGCGTGAGCACGATGCCATCGGCGCGTGCCCGTGACGGATCTCGGTTGTGCTCGATGATCGCGAAGGAAACGGCGGGTGTCGGAGTGAATGGTTGCGTGCCGATCAAAACCTCTACCCCGTTGGCGGCGAGGACCTCGAGCGCGGTCGACTGTGCCGGCTCGGACAGCGCGTGGGTGTCTTTGCCCGCAAACATCGGACCGGTGATGCCCTGTTGCGCCCGGTATTCGCAGATCGCTTGGGTGATGGCCGCGATGTGACGCTCGTTGAACGAGCCGTTGAGCGCAGAACCGCGATGACCTGACGTCCCGAACGCGACGCGCTGCGCGGGGACCGTAGGGTCTGGCACCGTCGTGTAGTAGGTGCTCACGAGCCTCGGCACGTCGACGAGGAGCGAACGGGGCGGGCGTTGTCCAGCGAGCGGATGGACCATGGGCGCGCATGGTACCGCGCCCGACGCCCTTCGCGCCGCTGCGCGATCGAACGGACGCGGCGCACGCGACGTCATCGCTTCGACGAGCGCTTTTGGACGATCCAGAGATCGCAACACGAATCGATCGGTTCCGATCGGGCCGGGTCTGGCCCCAGCGCGCCGAACTTCGCGATTTGCGACCCACTCAAGCTGGCAATTGCCGGCCTCGTATTGCATAGGGACCAATGGAGTCCGCTTCGAGTGCCGCCGTTCAAGCCGCGCGTGGTCACCCCTCCCGGGATCCCGACCGCGAATCCGGATGCGAAGGCTCCGACGGACGAGACACGTTCGGGCCGCAATGACGCCACGCCCGGCTCGCCGAGTGACCGCGATGCTTCCCGCAGCGAGCGCCTATCCGAGCGCTCGTCGCTGCACTCGCGCCCCGGTGGCGCTGCTCGGCATGGCGACGTGAAGATCGAATCGGTCACCTGCGCCGAACTCGTCGCCCAGCACATGGCGGGCACCTCCGCTCGGCCGGTGAGCGCCGATCGACGAAAACTCGAGGTGCGCGGTCTCGAAGTGGCCACCGTCGGGCCGGATCCGGCTTGCATCACACCGGTGTGTGCAGTGTCATCGCGCGAGCTTCCGGTGGTTGAAATCCTCGCGGCGCTGGCCGCTCAAGATCCTTCGGGCGTACTCGTGATCGAATCGGCCGACCGCGCCTTTGCGTTTGCCCTCGACCGGGGTAGCATCGTGAGCGCGCGCGGCAACGGGCCGTTGGATCGACTGGAGCCGTTCGTGGCGGAAGTGCATCGCCGCCACCCCGAGCGCTTCGGTGTTGGCGACCTCGGACCGGATGCGCCGGCGTGGATGTCGGTCGCGCGCACGTTCGTCGAAGAGCGCGTGCTCGATCAGCTACAGCTGTGCCGCGAACCGGGTGCGCGCATGACACTCGTGCGCGGAGACGTTGAATGGGCAGGCACGCGCCTCGCGCCCGGGACGGGTCCGACGCTGCGCCACGCGCTCCTCGAGCACGCCCGTCGGTGGGACGAGCAGCCGCGGATCATCAAAGCCCTTGGCCCACTCGATCGGGTAGCCGTACCCCTCCGAGAACCTGGGCCGAGCCCGGCTCCCAAGCCTCCTGCGCCGCGTGGCGGCGACGAGGCCGAGGACGGGTGGGACTTCTTCGATGATCCTGATCCCGCGGCCGTGGCCGAGTGGGAAGACGCCGTCCGCGTATGGTCGGTATGCGACGGTGAGTCGACGCTCCAAGAGATCATCGACACGCTCATGATCGGTGACTTCCGAGCCATGACGGCGCTCTACACGTTGGCGCGCGAGGGCCACCTCGTGTTCGTCGATCCCACAGAAGGCAGCCGACGCAGGGCGGCTGCGTTGGCCAATAAGGACCTGGCCCCGGTGATCCAGATGCGACCTGACCCGCCCGAGCGAACACCAGCACCCGGTGGCGGCTTCCCCGGTGAAGGCGTCGATTCTGATTTTGCGGACGTTTCGGATCCGGGCATCTCTTCGACCAGCTATGCGATGGTGCTCAAGTCGGCGCGTCGACGGCCCCGTTCGCGCGACGAGCGTCCAGTCCCTCGCCCGCCGGAGATCAACCTCAAGTCCGTCGTCGACGTCGCGACGCCGGCAGCGGGCGACGGGTCTGCGACCAGCTCGCGATCAGACGGGCGCGGCACCTTCGCCGTCGACACCGCCGTCAGCTGCACCGAACCAGCAGAGCAAGCCGCGCGTGCGACTAGCTGTGCCGAAAGCACGCATGAGAACCCAGGCGCGGACGCGACCGAGGACGAGCCGGCCGCGAAGTCGACGATCGCCGAACGCTCGGTTGCGGCCGCCCGCGCCATCGATCGCGCCTTACCCAGCCCGCGCGCGATGATGACAATCCTGGCGACAACCGCCGCGATCGCCGTGCTCGCGACCCTGGGTGCTCTGCTTTCGTAGCCTCGGCTCAGGTCGGATCGCACCAGAATCCGAAGAGCCCGCCACCTAGGCACTCGTAAACGACCTGGCCAGCCACGCAGGTGGCGGTCCCGTAGGCGAACGAATAGTCAGCGGGACAGGCGGCCGCGGCCGCTGCAGCTGCAGACGTGTCACCGCAGGTCGACTCGCCGATCTCGCAAACGTCACCCATGCAGACGTTACAGGCAATGAGCGCGTCGGTTGAACTCGAGCAGTCCGCCGGCACATCGAGACACCACGAGGTAGCGCCGGTGGGGCAAGCTACCTGCCCACTGAACTCGTAGCAGAACGGCTCGAGTACACAGGCGTCGCTGCAGCCATCGTTGGCGGCGATATTGCCGTCGTCACAACCCTCACCCGGTTGCTCGTAGGTATCGCCGCACGCAGCGAGCAAGCACGCCGTCGTGCAGGCGTCGGCGTTCTCGCCATTGCCGTCGTCGCACTCTTCCATGCCCGCCCAAACCGCCCCATCGCCGCAATAGGCCGGTGTGCAGTCGCTCTTGCACGGGCCGGTATCGCTGACGCTGGCGTCATCGCAGCTCTCAACGCCCGTCTGCACGACGCCATCGCCACACACCGCTGCCGTGCAATCCAGCTTGCACGCATCGGTATTCACGCCGTTGCCGTCGTCGCACTCCTCGCCATCCTCGGGAATCCCGTTTCCGCAGACCGCAAAAGCGTCGGTCGTCCCGCCGCCTTCGGTGAGGAGCGACGTGCCGTCCGCGCTGACAGTGCCCGCAACGGTGTCGTCTTCGGCGGTGCCGTCGGCCGATTCGTCGGCGGTGCCCGCCTCGCCGGTTCCCCCGCCGCTGTTCGACCCCGCTGTGCCGCCGGTTCCCCCGCCGTTTGTCGTCGTCCCAACGCTCCCGCTGCCGCTTCCACCGCCCCCCGTCCCACCGTCGCCGACGTCGCCGGCTTCGGGTCCTGGCGAGCCACATGCGAATGCGAGAGAAAGCACCGAAACAAGGCCAAGGCGCAGCGACATCATCGTCATTGTCGACGCCACGCGGGTGGACAGCAAGAGCATTTACGCGGCGAAACCCGCTCGACGAGCACAAGCATTGCCTACCACGTCGCGGTATCGAGCCCGGCCGATGACTCGCCACGTCAGCGGGAGCATTTCGCGTTGGCCTCGCGCCGCACGCCAGCCTCGCTCTGGTCGCCCGCTGGGGCCCTGCGGCATTGCCAATTCCCCCCGTACTGCTAGCTTCGTCCGCCCGTGGCAGACGATCCCACCGTGCCCACCGGGCGACTTCGCCGGCTAGCGAAGCTGGCCGGGGTGGGTGCGCGCACCGGTGCGAGCCTCCTGCTTTCGCGCGACGGCAAGGGCGCGGCGGAACACGCGGCGAATGTACTGGGGTCCCTTCGCGGCCTCGCGGCGAAGATCGGGCAGACCGCCGGCTATGTCGACGGGCTCGTTCCCGACGAGCACCGCGAGGCCTATGAACGGACGCTCGGCAAACTCCAAACCTCGACAACTCGATCGTCATCCGCCGCGATTCGCCAGTTAGTCGAAGACGAGCTCGCCATGCCGATCGACCACGCATTCGGCGAATGGAACGACGAGCCGTTTGCGAGTGCCTCGATCGGTCAGGTCCATCGCGCGCGGTTGCACGACGGTCGCGACGTCGCAGTAAAGGTCCAACACCCAGGCATCGCCGAAGCCGTCGAGTCCGACTTACGCAACGCATCCACGTTCGAGTCGCTCGTCGGGGTACTCGTGCCGAAGTCGCTCAACGTGCAGCAACTCTTCGACGTCGTCGCGCAGCGATTCCGTGAGGAGCTCGACTACGAACTCGAAGCCACCCGCCAACGTTGGTTCGCCGAGTTCCACGCCGGCGATCCGTATATCCGCGTCCCTGCGGTGATCGCCGAGCGCTCGCGCAAGCGCGTGTTGACCAGTGACTTCGTGCAAGGGAACACCCTTGACCAAGTAGTCGACCTGCCGAGCGAACGCCGACGGCACTACGCCGAGGTCATGTGGCGGTTCGTATTTCGCAGCAACCTCGTGGGTGGGATGTTCAACGCGGATCCGCACCCGGGCAACTACTTGTTCGACGACGATCGCGTGGTGTTCCTCGATTTCGGCTGCGTACAACCACTCGATCCAAGCTCTCGAGTCGCCGCCCGAACAATGAAGGCGGCGGCGATCCGAGGGGACGAGACTGCTTTTGCCGGCGGATGCGCGGCGCTGCTCGCCACGAAGGGCGGGGCCTACGAGGCCGCGGTCGTCGACTACGTTCGCCGGTGTTTCGAGCCGCTGTTCACGTCCCCGTTTCTCATCGATCGACAGTATGTAGCCGCCGTTGTGCGTCACACGCAAACACTCAAGGGTTTCGCGTTCAAGCGCGACCCTAGCTTTGTAAGCGTGCCACCGGGCCTCGTGTTCATCAATCGACTGCAGTTTGGTTTCTACTCCGTTCTCGCGCGGTTGGCCGTCGCAGTCGACTATGCGGCGATCGAACGGGAGATCCTCGATGAGGCCGCAGAGCTCGTGGAACTGCGCCAGTGATCGCGCGAGCCGTTTGCCAAACTATCGCTTGAGACCCGCCAGCCGTCGGCGGCCCCCAACATCGAGCTGATCGCGAAGGCGGCGGGCCCAGGCGCCGATTCCATTTAGCGTGGACTCGGCCAGCGCAGGTGAATCGGCGAGCCCGGCGATCGCGGCTCCGAGTTCCTCCTGGGCGCGACGGAGTCGGCTCGCCACCGTGCCTTCTGGAATGCCGAGAACTCGCGCGATCTCGCTACGGGATAGCTCCTCGAAGAACCCAAGCTCGAGGACCAGCTGAAGATCGAGCGGCAGCGCGCGGAGGGCACGTAGGAGGAGCCGCTGCTCGTGGCGATGGCCGATCACCGCGGACGGCGAAGGCCCCCCGTCGAACACCTGGCTTTCGAGCTCGCC
Organism: uncultured Myxococcales bacterium; assembly: GCA_902826865.1. Taxonomy (GTDB): domain Bacteria; phylum Myxococcota_A; class Polyangia; order Nannocystales; family Nannocystaceae; genus Xiheibacterium. The sequence goes on along the minus strand of CADEGN010000115.1, from coordinate 15,079 downwards.
CCATGCGTCCGCGGGCGCCTCGCGATCGCGGAGGTACCGACGCAACACGTTGTGGGCAATCCCGAACAGGTAGGCGCGGAATGTGCCGTCGCCGCGGAAACGACCCAACTCGCGGGCACACAACTCGAACGTACGGCCGATCAGGTCCTCGACGTCGTCCATGCGCCAGACCTTGTTGGCCAAGAAGCGCGAGATCCCCGGCACGTGGCGATCAACGAGGTCACCGCCGGCCCGGCGATCGCCCTCCGCCCAGAGCCGATACAGTTCCTCGTCGCTCAATCGATCCATAGCCGCCACCATGGCTCGCGGACTTCGGGCTCCCACGCGGATTGATCGCGACGATCTGTTGCGCGCATTGCCGCCGCACGCACTTCGTCGGGCGCGATGGGCAGCGAAAGATCGATCGCAGTGACATAACGAGGCAACGCCGCAGCGATCACGTCGCCATCGACGGCGATCGAGCTGAGCTCACGCACGCGCAGTGAAGCGCGGTGATTCCGCGCCCCCCGATACGCGAGCGACTCTCCATCTTCGCGCAGCGCAAAACCGGCGGGGTGCACGGTGTAGGACGAACCTGTGTCGACGTCGAAGACCTCCACAGAGTCGGTCATCGGGTTGGCGACGAGACGCGAGCCGTCGTGGGTGAAGCGCAGATCGACGTAGGGAACTTGGCCGCGCCGCAACGCCCGCGATGGTCCGCTGGGCAGCTGGGTAATCCACAACCCCTCCTCGTTGCTCGCGACCGCCATGTCGCCGCGACTCGAAAATGCGACGGATGCCGGGTGCCCCACGGGCGCGCGCCCGATCGACAGACGACCGAACACCCCGCGCTGAGGATCGAACGCGTAGTACCACGAGCCGGTATCGTCCCAGCCCACGAGGCCGATGCGTTCCGACCCGGGGATGAACGCGAAGGCGTGAATCCCCAAACGAGGCGGTTCAAGCGTCTGCGGCTTAGGATCTCCCGGACGCCACACAGAGAGCGTTCCGGACTCCCCGATCCACGCCACGCGCCGACCCTCATCGTCGAAGACCATCGAATGCGATGCATCGTGGTTGATGGCCGCAGCGGCGATGGTGCCGTCGACTCTCCAAACTCCGACTTCGGATCCGGTAGCGGCGGCGAAGCTGAGGCCATCAGGCGCCACAGCCAGGGCCGTGATCGCTTTGTCCCAGGGACGGAAGGTCCTCACCTCACCATCGTGAACCACTCGCAACCGCCCTTCTACATCGTCGACCGAGACGATCGTCCGAGCGTGTGCGTCGATGGCAACGGCCGCCGCTTCAAGCTGCGGCAACGGCTGAGTCTCGTTCGGCAAGACGTCAGCAAACACCCTGACCTCGTCACTTCCAGCCACGACGAGGCGGTCGCGTTCGGGATCAACGAACAGGTCGATCACCGGCACGCCGGCGTGGATCGTGCGAATTGCCCCGTCGTTCATTCGCAATACGTGCACTCGCTGCTCGTCGTCGTCGACCGCGAGAATCTCCCCATCCTCCGAGAATGCGAGGTGGCGTGGGATCGAGCGCGTCGGCAGCCGAGTCGTTGCTCCGTCGGCGAGCTCGATCACCCGGACGTCCGTACCCTCGCGGACCGCAAGGCGGGCCGATGTCGGGTCGAACACGATGTCACCCACGAACATGCCGTCACCGGCAGCAACCCGACGAGGCGATGCCTCCGCGGTTTTGAGGTAGACGATGTCGTCACCATGATCGCGGCCGCCCACGTACGCCAAATGTCGCAAGTCCGGTGACACGGCGATCGGCTGGCTGCAGCGCGGCACGAGGACCTTGCGCTTGTTGTCTTCGATAGCGACGAGCCGCCCACCCTCGTCGACGATCAACCGCCGCCCGTCATCAGAAACACCGAGAGGCGTGACCGCGGCACTCTCGGCCGGAACGTCGCGCTTCTGTCCGCTGAGCGTGTCGACCACCCGGATCACAGGCGCATCGTCAGGTCCGCCCACGTAGGCCGCAAACCGCCCGCTTCGCGACAATTCGATCCCGTGCGCTCCAGGCAATGTGTCGACCGTCGTGCGCTCACCGTCGGCAGAGATCGCGATGACGCGACCGAACTGGCTCAACAGAATGCGCCCATCCGCAAGCAGAGCCCACTTTCCGGCCCCGACCCACCTCGTCTCGTCGCCATCGATCTCCAGCAGGACCTCGGCCCCGTCACCTGCGCGTGAGACCGCGATCCAATCGCTCCCGGCTGCGCCCGGCTGGGGTCGTAGCGGCCGACTCCCATGCCTCACAGACCCACCCGAGTAGCCAGAAGGAATCGGCCACACGTGGGTCGCGACGCCGCGATCCATGGCGTCGCCGAGCAGCGCGCGGCCGGGTCCGCTCCATGACCCCGACTCCGCAGACAGCGTCGCAAGCTTCGCCACGGCAGCGGTCGGATCGCGTTGCAGCAAGATCCGCGATTCGGCCATGACGACTGCGTCCTCGCGTTTGCGCAACGCGACCTCGGCCTCGTTCGCGCGGGCTCGCTCGCTCGCGACAGCGACCTCGAGCTCGCCGGCCCGCGACTCGTGGGTGCGACCACGCTCGAACAACGCATAGCCGGCCGCAACCGCGAGGAACGTCGCCAGGGCCGCTGCGGCGAAAACGACTCGCCCACGACGGTGACCGACCGCTTCTTCCAGCGCGTCGAGCAACTCCGTCATCGTGTCGTAGCGCCCGTCCGCGCTGCTCGAAAGCCCACGTTCGAGCACGGCATGGATCGCGGACGGCACCTTCGTGTTCGTCGGCACCGCTCGCTTGGTTCCGCCTAGTACGGCCGCGACTAACTCGTCGGCGTCGCGATCCGCGAATGGGCGCTGGCCATAGAGCGCCTCCCACAGCGACACGCAAAACGCGAATTGGTCTGCGCGAGCATCGGCCGCACGCCCGCGAAACTGCTCGGGTGCCATATACGCCGGCGTTCCCACGAGAGCGCTCGTTTGCGTGAGTGGGGTGGCGATGGCGATCTTGACCCCCTCCTTCGAATTGCCCGCGGCGGGATCATCGGCCTGGCGTGCGAGGCCGAAGTCGAGGACCCGCACGCGGCCGTCGTGGGCGACGATCGCATTGTCAGGCTTGAAATCGCGGTGGACGAGCCCAGCCGAATGCGCGGCGGCGAGCCCCCGACCAGCCTCGAGGTAGCGCTCTACGATGTCTGCCCAGCCCGGCGCCTCGTCGACCACCCACGCGCGCAAGGTTGGCCCATCGACGAACTCCATGACGATGAAGACGTGACCCTCGTGTTCGCCGACTTCGTGGACCGCGATGATGGCTGGATGAGAAAGCCGCGCAAGCGCTTGCGCCTCGCTCACCAACCGCGCCTGGTCGATGCGGCCCGGACCGTCGTCGGGCGCCGAATGCAGGAGTTTCAGCGCAACCTTTCGATCGAGCTTGGTGTCGTAAGCGGCGTACACGATCCCCATGCCACCGGCGCCGATCCGCTGGAGCACCGGGTATCGGCCGATGCGAACCGGATCGCGCGGCTGGCCGAAGACACGCTCGTGGACCGCCTGGCGCAGGCGATCTTGGGTCGCAACGCCCAATCGCCTGGGGTCGCGGACGGCCCTGGGCGTGGCCGCGGCCCCCGGCCGCGAGCTTAGCTTCGCCGCGATTGTGTCGTCGAAATCCACAGGGGCTGCTGGATTCCCACGGTAGATGCCCTCGGATTTCATTGTCAATCCAGCCACGCGACGCACCCGCTCACCCCATGTTCGCGTTGGTCGTGGGCCACACGGACGTTGTGCCCGTGAGTCCGCCCGCGGATCACGGCTTCGCGCGGCAACCCTCATTCTCCTGCGCCTAGGTCGGTTTTGAGCTCTGCGCGGCTGCGCAACGGCACCCAAGCCGGCAACGGCGTCCTCAGCGCTCCGGCGCTTTGGGGCCGCGAACCACTTCTCATCCCGCGATGAGGGCGGCCGCGAACGGTGCGGCCCCTCAACGCTCAGCGAAAATCGGTGAGGTGCCGCCGCGCGCCGCCGGGCACTCCATCGCGTTCCTCGGCCTCCTGGCACTCGATGCAAAGGTGGACCCACGGCATCAACTCCAGCCGACGCACACCGATATCTTCGCCGCACGCTTCGCAGCACCCGAACTCCTCGGGGTCAGCGCGCAACCGCGCAAGCGCGGCGTCGATCGCCCGAAGCTCGTCCGCACGGCTCTTGTTGCGGTTGGACGCGATCACCTTGCTCATCTCCTCGAGCGGCGCAGCGTCATCATCGAGCTTTCGCGCCGTGTCGATCTCGGAGGCTACATCGACGACGCCTCCGCCCCGCAGCTCGTCGCGCAGGGCGACAAGGCGCGCTTCGACTCGCTGGCGGATCGACGCTTCCACCAGCTACGAGTCTAGTCGAGTCCCCTGGAAACGTGATTGCTTCCAGAATAACGCCGCCCAAGGCCCCGATGGCGCGTTGCTCGCAGCTGGGAGTACGCCCGACCGCGAAACCCGGCCGCCTCGCGGTTCGTGGGTGACTTCAGATCGGCGGCGACGGCGACGTCACTTCGTCCGCGCGCAGCTCGAAGATCGACCCGTCGACATCGTGGGAGTTGGACGGCCGGGTCGCGATCGTGCAAGCGAGCCCCGTCGGGTGGCGCCCGCAAACGCGGCGTTCCGCGCGGCAATCGGGCCAGCCGTTTTTCAGGCCGCGCCGACAACGCGCATCCGATACCCGGCCAACAACGGCTGTTCGGGAAAGCCACCCACCGGGCCCACGAGTGAGTTATCGGACGGCCGCGAGCGGCAGGCGTCGCAATCCGACTGTACGCACGCCGACCCACACCAGCGCAGCTCGTCTGCGAGTTCGGCTACGGGACACCCGCGCGCCTCATTTGACCGCGAGGCGAGCCCTGATGATGGCTTCGATCTCACCGTCGTCGGGAAACCGATGGGTCGCGTGCTTGCTGAACACGCGTTCGTTCGCGATATCCACGTCGAACACTCCGCGGTCGCCGTGCACGAGCGTGATATTGAGGCCGCTGGCGAACGCTCGCTCGAGCTCTGCCACCAAACTGGTGGCGCGGGGCAAGTAGTTTCAGCGAACGCAGTACGTGATGCGGATATCCATGCTCACCGTAGTCTACGCGATTGCGGCAAGGCGAAGACCGCCTTGATCACGACGTTGCGGCCCACAGTGGGTTCGCTGGTGATCGATCAGGCATGTCGAGCCAACGGACGTGCGGCACAACGCCCCGCTAAGACCTCGACCGGGGTGCCGATGTGGCGTTTCGCGGCGCGAAAGCGCGCTAGCCGCGTTCGTCCGGCGCGGCGCGAACAAGTCGATGTCATTGACCGAACGACGACTTCCCATATGCTCGGACTGCGCACTGCGCATCCAAGAGGAGAAGCAACGATGGAGATCGTCAGTGTCGGTCCGACGAAGGGTGGTCCTGAGGGCCTCCGCCGCGAACTGCGGGCGGTCGCCGATTCGATCGAGGGAGACAGACTCGCGCTGCTCTACCTCCCGATCGACTTGGACCACCGTGCCTACTTAGCCGCAGCCGCCGAAGGCCTTGGCGCCCCGGTTGTCGGCGCGAGCACAGCAGGTGCAGCTTTCACCGAGCGTGGTTTTACGGAGACCGAGCCAGTTGCCGCGGTGCTCTCGGGACGCGACCTCGGCTTCGCGGTCGCGGTCGCCCACGATCTGTCGCGCGACCCGGTGAGGCAGATCCAACGCGCAGCGCGGCAACTCGTGGACGCATCTCACCCGTACCTCACACGCGCGCCGGTACTGCTGACCTTCGCCGATGGCTTCTCCTGCGGAGGCGAGGCGCTTTGGACCGCGCTCAACTCGGCGGTGCCCGCCCACTGGCGAATCATCGGCGGTGCCGCTGGCGACGATTGGCGCTTCAACGGATCGGTCGTCTTCGCCGGTCAAGAAATTCTGCACGACGCCGCGGTTCTCGTCGGGTTGTTCACCGATGCCCGCGCCTCATTGGTCGTTCAGCACGGCTGGCGACCCGTCGACGGCGGCCACGAGATGACGATCACGGATATCGAAGGGCAGATCCTGCGCGCGCTCGACGGAAGACCGGCGGCCACGGCCTATCGCGCGGAGTTGACGCGCCTCGGCCTAATGCGCGAGCCAGACGATCTACTCGGCGCCCTGGCCACCTACCCACTCGGCACGGAAACGCTCTACGGACGCGAACTGAGGATCCGAGCGCCGATCGGCATGCGCGACGACGGCTCGATCGTTCTCGCCAGCGGGCTACCGTGCGGAACCCGAGTACGGGTGGTGGCGGCGTCGTCGCAAGAGCTGATCAACGCTGCACGCCAGCTGGCCGACCGCGCACTCGAACCCTTCGAGGGGTCGGCTGTACGCGGCGCACTCGTGTTCGATTGCGGTGCCCGCAAGCGCTTGCTGGGCGATCGCTATGCCGAGCAGGTTTCCGCGTTTCTCGGCGGGCGGAGATTCCCAATGGCCGGGATGACGTGTTACGGCGAGATCGCCAAGTTCGCCGGCAGTGTCGACGGATTCCACAACGCGACCGCCGCGATGTCCGTTTGGTAGGCCCGGCAGGCAAGCCTGAGCGGCGGCGGGACGGGCGCTGCCCCAGGCTAGCGGTGCTATGGGTTTGAAATGCTCCCGTCGTTCTTGACGGCCCTCGGGCACCGCCAGAACCTTTAGTGGATGAATTGGCGGCTGTTTGGCTGCGGGCTGTGTCTGGCCGGTTCGGCGTGCGGCCGGACGCCCGTGGCGTTCTTAGTCGACGAGGGCAGCGGACGAGACGACGAGGTCAAGGTCGACTGCGATCGGGCCGACTTTCTTTTCGTTATCGACAACTCGCCGAGCATGCAGCCGTATCAGCGAAAACTCGTGGAGAGCTTTCCGCTGTTCATCTCGGGTGTCGAGGAAGTCGTGGAGCGCGGCACCGACCTGCACATCGGGGTGATTACAACCGACGACGCGTCTGGCAATCCACCCCCGTGCGATCGACTCGGTGGCCTCGTGATCCAGACCCGCGGCGCTCACTCGAGTCAATCGCAATGTGGACCCTACGTTGACGGCGGCAACTACATGACCGAACGAGATGATCTGGCCTCCAGCTTCGCATGCGCAGCAACGGTGGGCACACAGGGCGGCCAGGACGAGACGCCCGCGGCGGCGATTCTCGCCGCCCTGGATCCCGAGAGCCCCGTCGCGGCGTGCAACGCGGGGTTCTTGCGCGAGGATGCACTGCTTGTCGTCGTGGTGCTAAGCGACGAGCCCGACGCATCCGAGGGTCACCCACGGACGTGGGCTGACGAACTCCTGCGTCGCAAGGGCGACAACCCCGACAGCATCGTCGTCGTTAGTCTGCTCGCACCCCGCAGTAGTGGCTGCGCCGCCGGCGAAAGCGTCTGCTTCCCCTGGCGAAATACTGCGTTTACAGAGTCGTTCCCGCACGGTTACGTCGGTGCGATCGACGGAAACTACGCACAGGTCTTCGGCAGGGCGATCGACGTCGTGGGCTCCGTCTGCGCCGGCGAGTGACCGCAAAGAGCGAAGCCCCGGATCTTGCGATCGCGGGGCTTCTTCCCAGGCGGGGCGGACGGGACTCGAACCCGCGACCTCCGACGTGACAGGCCGGCGTTATAACCGACTTAACTACCACCCCGTGTGGTTGGGACCGGGAGAATCGTCGGACCTGGGCCGGCTGTCAAGCCCGATCTCCGCGGGTTTTCGGCGTTTGCGGCGGGGCTAGAGCGAGGGCAACCGGGGAGGAACGGCACCTGATCAGCGCCGCGCGATCGCCACCAGGTTGGCTCCCCAACGCGCATCCGGCGACGTGATTTTCTCGAGCCAGGGATCAACGCGATCAAGGGCACGTAGGATCTTGGCCCGCCACGGCTGGCGTTGTTGCTGTCCCGCGTGCACAGCCTGGCGAATCGCAACCGCGCCGCTACTCGCCGAGCGCCCCGGCAGAAGTGATTGCAGCGCATCAATCGTAGTCAGCACCGATGGCATCACTAGCGTAGCGCCTTGGGGACGACTCCACAGCACCTCCGCGCGCAGCCCTCCGAGCTCGAGGACGTGTTGCAGGCTGTCGCGATCAAAGAAGCAGATATGGTCGCCAAGCTCAAGTGGGCGATAGCGACGGCCCCACAGGCCCCGCGCCGCGTCCTCCCAGTTAGGCACTTCGATCACAGCGACGCCTTCGCGACGTAGGTGTCGAGCGATGAAACGGACGACCTCCACCGGGTGACGCATATGCTCGAGCACGTGCGTGATCGTCACAAGGTCGTAGACTTCGTTGGTTGTTGCCTTCTCATCTTCAAGATCGATCGAGAAGATCCGATGGCGAGCCGCGGCGATCTGAGCGGCCCGCGGCGCACGTTCGACCCCGCAGGTCTCCCAGCCCAGTGACGCGAGCTCGTCGAGCAGCACGCCCGTGTTGCAGCCGAGATCAAGACAGCGCGCGCCGGGTTGCGGGGAGGAGAGCTGTCCGCCTGTGAGGCGATCGTAGAGCTCGACCGCATGCCGCTTGCGTTCGCGGATCAGCGTGTCAGCGTTTGCGCGAACGCCGTACCCCTCGTCGAGGACGCGCGCCGGGTGATGACCGACGGCGTACACGAGGCCGCAGGCGTTGCAGCGAACCAGGTCGAGGGCATCGCTACCCTGCCCCAGCACCGGCCGATGCGACGCCCCCGAACAACACGGGCATGAATGCACCGGTACGATGCTCCGCGCAGGCGCATGCGTCATCGCTTCGCCTCGCGGTTAGCCCGTCGGGCTTCGTAAATGAACAAGTCGATCATGAGCGGATACCACAGCGACTGCATGCCGGCAAACATCAAGCCGGCCACACCATCTCGCCATGCGCTTTGCAGAACAACCGTGCGGCCGAAGTGGATGAAAGGGCGGATAAACAGCGGCAGGTGGTTGTAGACCCAGCGCACGCCCACGCGCCGACCCGCGTGTGTGCGCAACGAAAATCCGTCGAGGCCACGGCGACGATCGTCACCATCGACGTAGTGGTTCGCTTCGCGTCGCGCATACCGCACGTGCTTGTGAAACCACTCTGCCAGGGGCTTGGCGTCCGCGTGGCGCAACTTGTGCGGCAACTTGGTCACGCGCATGGCCCGGTCATCCACGCGCTCGTTGGTACCCCGCACAAACCTCGCTTGCTCAGGTCGCATCAGTCGCAGGATCGCTGCATCGCCAAATCCGCCGTGCCGGAGCTCGCGGTCAAGCACCACGAACGTGAGTCCGACGTACGCTCCATCGACATCGTCGCGAGCGATGACCTCGTGGATATCCGACCACAGCTCAGCTGTTAGCTCTTCGTCCGCGTCGAGAAAGAACACCCACCGAAATCTGGGCGCGGCCTGCTCTAGCGCCCAATTTCTCTGGCTCGCGTAGTCGACGAAGTCGTGCTGAACCACCTCGGCCCCGGCAGCTTGGGCGAGCTCACGAGTATCGTCGCGTGAGCCCGAATCGACGACGATCACGGGGGCGTTGCCGCGGACAGACGCGATGGCCTTCGCAATGTTCGGTTCCTCGTCTCGGGCGAGGATAATGACGGCGATCTCGCGGAGCGCCCGGTCGGTCGGCACGGCTTCCATCGTAGAGGAGGGCCCACCCAACTGTCGACCACAGCGGCGACGGTGGCCTCGCGCATCTCGCGACCTCGGTGTCGCGGCACTCCTCGAAGCGCTGGCATCCCGCCGGGCGAACGAACAGCCCCGACGGGGGAACCTCGCCACCTCTGCACGTGAAGCGCGGGCGTTAAGCCGGGCGATGGCGCCGCAACTTCGCTACCCTCGCCCTCGTGCGTGCCGATCTTTCCGCCGTGTATGGTCACGCACCGATCTGGGCGCAGCATCTGCTGTGCTCAGCCGAGGGGCTTCGGCTGCGGCGACTCCGGTTTCCCGCCCGCTTCGACGCCCGTTTGCGAGCAGTGCGCGAACGTAGCGGCTGGACCCCCGCGCAAATCGCCGCCGACCGACTCGCGCGCCTGCGTGCGCTGCTCGTTCACGCCTGCGCGCGGGTGCCGTACTGGCGAGACGCCATGACCAAAGCCGGCCTCGTACCCGAACGGATCGCTCACGTCGATGAACTAGAGGCCCTGGCGATCTGCACCAAGGACACGATCATCCGCGAAGGCCCACGGATGCATGCATCGGAGCTGCCCCACGGGCATGCGCTACGTGCGATCGAGCTAAATACCAGCGGCACAACTGGGGCGGGCATGCACCTGCGCGCGTCGATGGATGCCGTCCACGAGCAGTGGGCGGTGTGTTGGCGCTATCGCATGTGGCATGGGCTCGCGCCGGGCACGTGGTGCGGGCAACTCGGCGGCCGGGTCATCGTGCCACCCTCGCAGCAGGTACCGCCGTTTCATCGGATCAACTGGCCTGGGCGACAGGTGTTGCTCTCCAGCTATCACCTTGGCACCACAACAGCAGAGGCATACATCGAGGTTCTGCACGCGCGCGGCGTGCCATGGATCCACGGGTATCCCTCGATGGTGGCGACCCTGGCCGATGCGATCGTCGAACGTGGTGCCCAACTCCCTGCGATCCGATGGGTCACGGTAGCGTCTGAATCGTTGACCGCGGCCGCGCGCGAGCGCATCCGCCGTGCGTTTGGACTCGAGCCTCGCGAGCACTACGCCCAGTCCGAGGGGGTCGCGAATATCAGCGAGTGCCCCGCCGGCCGGCTTCACATCGACGAGGACTTCAGCGTCGTCGAGCTGATTCCACACGGCCGCGATCACGATGGCGTGCCCGTGTACCGCGTGATCGGGACCTCCCTCGAGAACTACCACCAGCCGTTCATCCGCTATGACACCGGAGATCTCGTGCGCCTGGCGAGCGGCTGCGATTGCGGACTTCCGGGCCGAGTCATCGCTGCGATCGATGGCCGGCAGGAGGACATGCTTGTCCTCCCAAGCGGGGCGCTCGTCGGCCGAGCCGATCACATCTTCAAGTCCTTCGAGTCGATCCGTGAGGCGCAGATCCGTCAGGGCCGAGGTGGCGATATCTCGATTCTCGTGGTCCCGCGCGAACAATGGGGCGCCGGCGACGAACAGCGCCTGCGCGACGCCTGCAGTGCACGACTCGGCGGAGACCTCGCGGTGACGATCTCACTGGTGCCAGCGATCGCGCGTGAGTCATCGGGCAAGCTGCGCTTGGTGGTACGCGAAGGGAGCCGCTGATACATGTGCGGCATTGCTGGCCTGCTTGGCGACGTCGATCGGGATCTACTCGAGCGCATGACCGATCGCCTCGCCCATCGCGGCCCCGACGGTCGCGGCGTGCTCCAGGGGAAAGGCTGGGGCTTCGGTCACCGTCGCCTGGCGATCATCGATCTCGACGGCGGCGCGCAGCCCATGCAATGCCACGAAGGCGAGCTTGCGATCACGTTCAACGGCGAGATCTACAATTTCATCGAACTCCGGGCCCAACTCGAGCGTCGGGGGCATCGATTCACAACATCGAGCGACACCGAGGTGATCCTGGCGGGTTATCGCGAGTGGGGCGATGCCGTGGTCGAGCACCTTGTCGGTATGTTTGCGTTCGCGATTTGGGACGGGGTTGCGCAACGAGCATTGCTCGCCCGGGACCACGTAGGGGTGAAGCCGCTCTACTACGCGGTGCGTGACACAACCCGACGGTCCGGGCCAGCTTTCGTCGGCATCTGCGACGACGTGGGCGTCACCCACGAGATCGCGGCACCGGCACTCGCCTTCGGCTCCGAACCGAAAGCGGTGCTCGGTTGCGCATGGATCGACCGCGAGGTCGACCCGGTCGCGCTCGATGCCTATGTCGATCTCCTCTACGTACCTCCGCCGCGCTCGATTTTTGCCGGAGTCTGGCAGCTACCGCCCGGGCACACGCTCGTTTGGGCTCGTGGCCGTCTCACCCTCCGCCGCTATTGGGATGCACTCCCGACGATCGACCAGAGCCACGACGAAAGGACGTGGGCGGAGATCTTCGAGCCCGTGTTGCGTGATGCGATCGTCTTGCAGACGCGTAGTGACGTGCCGTATGGCGCCTTCCTCTCAGGCGGCCTCGATTCATCGACGATCGTCGCGGTGTTGGCAGAGCATGGTCACGGCGCGGTCGAGACGTTTTGCGTCGGATACGGCGTCGAGGGCCGCAGCTACGATGAGCGCGCGATGGCACGCCTAGTTGCGCAACACTTCGCAACCAACCACCACGAAGTCGTCCTCGACCTGGACGTCCTCGGCGGGCTCGAGGCGATGGTTTGCGGCTTCGACGAACCCTACGGCAGCCCCACCGCCTTGTTGACCTCCGCGCTGTCGAAGTTCACGCGCGGAAGCGTTACCGTCGCGCTTGCTGGAGATGGTGGCGACGAACTCTTCGGTGGCTACCCGCGGTATCTCGGCATGGCGCTGGCGGAGCATGCATCGCGGCTACCGTCGACGCTGCTGACCGGCATTCGCTCCGCGATCGCCGGCCCGGAGGCGGCGGTGGCCCGGAGCTATCGGCGCTGGGCTCGGCAGTTTCTGGCGGCATTGCCGCTTGCGCCGGCCGAGCGTTACGCCGCCTGGGTCGGATACACGGCGGCCTCCGATCGCGATGCCATGTACACAGCGGAGTTTCGGGCGCAGGTGGCCAAGGCGGGACGGGTCGCGCCCGTGCGAACATCCTTCGAATGCCCGCCGAACGGCGATGTCGTGGAGCGCGCGGCGTATGCCGACCTTCACGGTTTCCTTCCCGAAAACGTCCTACGCGGATCGGATCGCATGAGCATGGCCCACGGGCTGGAGCTCCGCGTTCCGCTGTGTGATCCGCGCCTGGTGGAGCTCGCGATGCAGGTACCGTCGCGCCAGCGAATTGGAGCATTGGCCAGCAAGCGGATCCTCCGCCGTATCGCCGGCAAGCTCCTGCCCCGAGAGATCCTCGCGCGAAAGAAGCTCGGCTTCAACGCACCGCTCGGCGCGTGGCTTCGACGCGATCTCGATCGAATGGTCGCCGAATGGCTCGCCCCCGACGTGGTGCGCCGGCGTGGGTGGTTCGCGCCCGCCGCGATCGCCAGGTTCGTCGAGGAACACCGGGCGAGGCACCGCGATCATGGGCTACGGATCTGGTCGCTGATCGTGCTCGAGCAATGGGCCCGCACATACCTCGACGCGTAACCGGCAAGCTTGGGTTCACGGGGGTTTGCCTCGACGACTGCCGAAGTGTTGGGGGGCGCGACAGAAAACACGCCGGGATCGATCTCGCGCGGGGGCTTGCTCGCAACGCGCAGGTGCGTGATTGCGGGCCGCAAATCACCGCAAGCGCGATTGAACGACGAATCTCCGACCCTCTGAGACATCGTCCCCGAGCCACGCGACTAGACGGCTCCGAACACAAGTTGCGGAGCCCGCGATGGAGCAGAACCAGCCACGAGTCCACGCAACGTCAGGCCGAGTGGGCGCCCTTTTGGTCGTCTCGGCGCTGACGGTGGGTTGCTACACGGGTTTGGGCGCCTCAGCCGCCGCTGACCACGAGACGAGCTCCTCCCCGGGTGGAGAATCCGGCGACCCCGACTCGGCGGGCGGGTCGGATGCCGGCGACTCGGGCGCCGACGAGGCCGAGATCAACGTCGGTGCATCGAGCCCGCCTCGGCTAACCGTCCGCGAATACGAAAACACGATCGTCGACCTCTTGGGCCTCGATATCGCAGCCACCGTGCAGATCCCGGCCGACAGCGCGGTTGGCCTGTTCGCCGCCAACGACGGACAACCACCGACCGAGCTGCACATCGAAAAGTACATGGAAGCCGCCGAAGTCCTCGCCGCGGCGACGGTTGCGGATCTAGAAACGTTCCTTCCGTGCGCCGCGGACCCCAACATCGCGGACACCTGTGCGCAGGTCTTCATCGCAGACTTCGGCAAGCGAGTCCATCGCCGGCCGTTGACACAAGACCAGATCGACCTCTACGTGGCCCGCTTCGAGCTCGGGCGCGCGCAGCATGGTTTTGCCAACGGGATCGAGCTGGTCTTGCAGACGATGCTCCAGTCTCCTTACTTCCTGTATCGCATCGAAGCGGGCGGGCCGGTGACGTCGTAGAGCGTCAGCGCGAACTGGCGCGGCGGTCCGCTGCCGCCGACGAACACGGCGCGGGGGCCGTAGTTACAGTTTCCAGTGCTCACGCTGGACCTCGATGGCCGCGACAACGTCGCGCTCGCCATGACCGGTGCGCCGACCGGTGATCACGGGCGGTGTCGCATCCGCGAGCACGTCGATACACGCGTTTGCGCTCTTCGCCAGCCCGGCGAGATCGTACCCACCCTCGAGCAACATCACGAGATGCCCGCCGGCGTACCGCCGCGCAATCTCCGTCACTTGCCCGCATAGGCCAGCGAAGCCTTCCTCGGTGAGCTGCATTCCACCCAGCGGGTCGTTGCGATGGGCGTCGAAACCAGCGGAAACAAGAACAATATCAGGTCGATACGACTCAGCGATCGGCCCGAGGACGCTGGCGAACGCAAACGCATAGTCCGCGTCGTTCGCCCCCTCGCCCAGGGGCACGTTGACGTTGAAGCCAACCCCGGCACCCGCGCCAACGACGTGGCGTGCACCCGTACCCGGATAATACGGATACTGGTGGATGCTGAAAAACAGCGTGTCATCTACGCCGTAGAAGATCGACTCCGTGCCGTTGCCGTGGTGGACGTCCCAGTCGACGATGAGGACGCGCTGCTTGCCATGAACTGCTTTTGCGTGGGCTGCGGCGACGGCGATGTTGTTGAACAAACAAAACCCCATCGCACCTGCCGCCGTTGCGTGGTGACCGGGCGGTCGGACCAACGCAAAGGCGTTCTGAGCTTCACCGCGGCACACGACGTCGACCGCGGTCGTTGCAGCGCCGGCTGCTAGCCAGGCAGCGCTCACACTCTCTGGCGAAACGTGCGTGTCCTCGTCGAGGCTGCCGTAACGGCCTTCGAACTCACGCACGCTGACAAGGTGCCTGTCGCTGTGCACGCGCGCGATGGACTCGACGCTCGCAGGCGTCGCTCGCTGGAGCGTCCGCGACGCGGTGCGCAAGGTGAGCATCGCCTCGATTGCTCGCAACCGGTCCGGCCGCTCCGGGTGACCCGGACCAGGATCGTGGTCGATCATCCGGTCGTCGAACAGCAG
>CADEGN010000114.1 GCA_902826865.1 uncultured Myxococcales bacterium | reverse complement strand
CAGAGGCCTCAGGTCTCCGTCAGCGTGAAGCAAGCAGGCCCAGGACCACCGGGCTGACACTCGTCGTAGGTCATCGGTCCGCCGGTGCAGGACACGCCTGCGCGCCAGCACACGCGGAAGTGGGCTGGACGGCGGCAGGATCGCTCCAGAACACCGTGCCGCCACCCTGCGCTTCCGTGAGGAAGATCGAGTCTTCCGCGGCAGAACAGTCGGTTTCATCGGTCACGATGATCACCGCCAGCATGGCCGTACTGCGCAAGAACCCGTATTGGTCCTCGGTCTCGGAAGGCGCCCGGAGAAAGCGCCTCGTGCATCGACTCGAGCGGAGACTCGAATCCGCAGCCTGCGATGCCCTGGGGTGCAGAACATTGGGATTCGGATGCCCCGGCTCCGATGACACCGGCGAGGAGGGTGGCGGGAGCCAGGCGGGCACCGGCTGCGGAGGTAGCTCCGAGGGAGGCTCCCAGAGCGGCGAGAGCATGGAGGCGCGGGCGGAGCGCTTGCGTTCGGGCGCGCCTGGGTGTGTGAGGGCGTTGGCTGGAGCTTGAACGACGGAGACATGCGAATCCTGCCGTGGGGCTAGGCCGCTCCCCCGGTGAATAACTCGAGCAACGCCTTGCGCGTAATCTTGCCGGAGGATGTCTTCGGAAGTACATCGAGGAACTTCACCTCCCGCGGCGTGCGCACCAGCGGCAGCGACTTGAGGCAGTGGGCGCGCACGTCGGACGCGCTCACGCTCGCCCCTGGCTTTAGCACCAAGCATGCGACCAGCTTTTCTCCGAGCACTGGATCCGGCACGCCGAGCACGGCTGACTCCGCCACACCGGGGATCGCATCGAGCACCTCCTCGATCTCGCGCGGGAAGATCCGCTCGCCCGCGCACTTGATCATCTCGGAGCTGCGCCCGGCAAGGTACAGATAGCCGTCCGCATCGAGTCGACCGAGGTCCCCGGTGTGCAGACGTCCACGATCATCGATTCGGCCCGAGCTCCGCTCGTCGCCCGAGACATAGCCCTTCATGATCCCAGGGCTGGACGCCACCACCTCTCCCACTTCGCCCGTGGTGAGTGACGCGCCGTGTTCGTCAAGGATCTCGATGGTCACGCCCGGGAGCGCACGCCCGCATGAGCCAACGCGCGCAAAGATCTCACTCGGGCCGAGGTACGTCAGCCGGGGCGACGATTCGGTCTGACCGTAGTTGACATGGATCCGCACCGCCGGCAATGCGTCCTGGAGTTGACGCAACCCAGCCGGCGTCATGGCCCCACCGGTGATCGTGACGTTGCGAAGCGCGGGCAATGGCGTGGTCGCGATCTTCGTTTGGGCGAGCAACGTGACGAAGTGATAGGGAACGCCTGAGATTCCAGTTGTGCGGTGGGCAACGAGCTCGTCGAGCACAGTCTTCGGGAACTGAAAGCCGGCGGAGAAGAACAGCGTGCCACCGATGAGCGCGTGGGTCAGAAGCTGGATCCGACCGTGGATGAAATGAAGCGGAACCACCACGAGCAGACTGTCGTCCTCATCGAGCTCAATCCTCGCGTTGAACGCGACGACATTGGCGTAAAGATTCGCGTGGCTGAGCATCACCCCCTTCGGTCGGCCCGTGGTTCCGGAGGTATAGATGATGAGCGCGACGTCGTCGGGCACGCCCCCAGGGCGGGATTCGTCGGGTGTTTCGCCGGTGCGGACGTCTGCAAGCGTAATCAGCTCGCGCCCGGCCGGCGGCTTGACGTTGGCGTCCCCGAGCAATAGCTGCGGCATCACCTCGACCGCAGCTGGCCCGAGCTTCGTCAGTTGGCGGGCGCCGATGACAAGCGCTGCGGGGTCAGCCTCACTGAGCATGGTCGCGATCGCCGGCGTCCCCGCGAGATTCGGGACATCCACTGTGATCGCACCCGCGCGGAGGATCCCCCAGAACCACACCAACGCATCGAGTGCATTTTCGTGGAGAATCGCCACCCGCTGGCCCGGGCCGATGCCGCGCGACCGCAGCCGCGCGGCGACCTGCCGTGCCGCAAGATCGAGCTCGGCGAAACGGATGCGCTCGCCCCCGGGGAAAACCGCAGCAAGCTTGTTGGGGATCCGCGCTGCGGTGTTGCTGAGGAAGTCCGAGAGCAGCATGTCGACTCGCGTCGGCTATGGTAGCGACGGCGCTCTACTATCGACAAGCACCGCAAGCAGCCCCGGCACGGGGGCTTCGAGCGATCGTTGGCCGGCCCGCACGGCCACCTCGTGCCCGTCGGCGCGGCCGGACGTTCAGGTGGCGCTCCCGGATCATCGCATCACTTCGCGGGCGAGTCAGTCGCGCGGATCTCCCGAGTCGGCGTGCCCGAGGCGTCGAGAAACTGGATCGACGCCTCGCCCTCCTCGGTGACCTTCAGGCGCAAGCGGATGCGACCGGCCCCGTCACACAGCGAGACCACCGCCCCGTGATCGATGGACTTGCCCGCGAACAGCCGCGAGACATAGCCCTCGGCGAGCCGAGCGAGCTCCGCCGCCTTCTCGGGGCCTTCGGGCATCTTCCTCACAGCGTCGTGCCCGGCGAGGTCCATCGGCGCGACGGGCACATCGTTGACGATCATGCCCGCGAATCTGCGATCCCCGTTCTGATGGGCGGTGAACTGGATCACCTGGTCTTGGTCGTATTGGTCGAAGGTCAAGCTGCCGCCGCTCCACGGCTGTCCGTCGACCATGCCGCCGTCGAAGATGAGGCCGCCGTTCTCCGTGCCCTCGGAGTTGAAGAACAGCACTCCGGCAGTCTTGCGATCGGGGTGCGGGTGCTCGACCCCGTGGTAGATCAAGCCCGGAAAGCGCGACTGGTTGCTGATAACCATCCGCAGCGAGCCGTCGTCTTCGCGGACGTTGATGCGACCGACGTCGATCTCGTCGAAGCGCACCGGCATGGGTGGTTTGGCCGCGGTGCTCGTCTGCGGGCGATCGACCCGCCCGGCACACCCGAAGATGGTGGTGACCGCGAGCGTCGTGGCGGCGAACATCAGCCGGAGGCGACGCAGGCGAGGATAGAGATCGACGATGTCTTCAGCGGTAAACATGCGCTCGGTGGTGGGCGCATCCGCGGGGCGGGGCAACGGGATTCCGGTGAGCGCAGGAGCGCGCCGGCTGAGCGGGCGTGATCGGGCGGTGGATTCGGGGCGGGCTCGAACGGCGTGCGCACGGGCGCGGGGCGCGGGGGGCCAAGGTAGGCCGGGTGGATGCGGGCGCAGGAGCGCGCAGGCCGAGCGACGATCTCGACGTCGGCGGAATAGTCGTACAGCCCCTGGTCGTTGTCGAAAAACGTCTCGATAGCGCGAGTCACGGTGCCACCCGTCGCGACCCGGATGCATGCGACCACGCTCTTCTTGTGGACGTCGAGACCAGCACATCGTTCGTGGATCAGTTCCACCTCGTCCTCCTTTCAGTGCCGGCCGCGTATTTCCCGCGGTTGGGCCCCGCATCGGACTCGGTCGTCGAGTGGCTGCTGCTGCTACCGGCGTCGCTCGAGGCCGAGGAATCCGATCCATCTCTCGATCTCTCGGTAGTGAGCACCATCGAGAGACACGCACTCACATCTATCGCCACACGCATCGAGCCCCAACGCCACGAGCATCGCCAAAGGAATCCTGCGCAAGTCCAACGTCCAACTCCTCAGCCCAACGACACCAGTTTGGCGGCGAATCAGCGGCAGGTCCAGCGATCGCCGCGGCGATGGGATTTCTTGCCTGCCGGGCAGCTCAGCGAGCACTCCGCGCAGCAGCTGCCCGATGATGTAGGTGGCCACGCGCGGGGGAATCTTCGTTCCCGTCGCGGCGAGACTGCGCTGCAGCGACTCGACGTCGACGCCGTCGACGACGTCCATCACGAGGTAGCCGTAGTCGGCCGTCGTCCCGATGTCGAAGACCTGCACGATGTTCGAGTGGTTGAGGAACGTCGCGACCCGGGCCTCGTCGAGGAACTGCTTCCCCATCGCGCCGGAGTACGGATCGAGATCGACGAGCTTGAGCGCGACGGGCTTCGCGAGATCACCCACCGCCGCCGCACGGCGCGCCACACCTCGCCCATGCCCCCGCGTCCCAGCCGACGCTTCAGCTCGAACCCGGGAACGACGGGCGGCACCACGGGGCCAGTCTACCGTTCGCCATCCGTCGCAGCTTCGATCTACGAAGTTCTTCGTTGACACTACGAAACCCTTCGTGGTAAGGCGATTTTCGATGCGTTTTCGGTGCTTTCCGCTGCTGTGGGTGGCCTGTCATGCGTCGCCGCCCGTGCACGATCCGCCGCCGGCGGTGCCCGAGGCGACGGCGCCGGCCGACGACCCAACGCCCGTCGCCCTGACCCCGCTCGGCGATGGTTTGTGGCAGCACACCTCGACGCGCGAGCTCCCGGAGTTCGGCACCGTGCCGTCGCACGGACTCGTCGTCGCGGGGAGCGACGGTGCGGTGCTCGTCGACACGGCCTGGGGCGCGGCCGCCACCACGCGTCTGCTCGAGCTCGTCCACGACGCGACCGGTGGCCCTCCCGTCGCCGCCATCGTCACCGACTTCCACGATGACCGAGCGGCCGGCGTGGGCGTGCTGCAGGCGGCGGGCGTGCCGGTCTTCAGCTCGCCGGGCGTGCTCGCCCGCCTCCCCGCGTCCGCGCGCAGACAAGCCCACTCGATCACCACGCCGGTATTCAACGATCGCTTCGGCGACGTCGACGTCGAGGTCTTCGCACCGGGCCCGGGCCACACCTCGGAGAACCTCGTCGTCTGGCTCCCCGACCGCCGCGTCCTCTTCGGCGGCTGCCTCGTGCGCCCCTTCGAGAGTCGGTCGCTCGGCAACGTCGCCGACGCCGACCTCGACGCGTGGGGCCCCACGATCCGCGCCGTGCGAGCCCGCTACCCGAGCGCCGAGCGCATCGTCCCCAGCCACGGCGCGCCCACCGGCCCCGAGATCCTTCCCCACACGCTCGCGCTCGTCGAGGCGGGTCTGGCCGAGCGCGCCCGCGGCACGGGTGCCGACCCTCCGCCCACGCGCGTCGCGATCACGGTGGACGACCTTCCGCAGCACGGACCCCTGCCCCGCGGGCTCACGCGGACCGAGGTCCACACGCGCCTGCTCGAGGCGTTCGAGCACCACGGGATCGACGAGGTGCGGGGGTTCGTCATCGGCCGCCACGCCGACACCAACGAGGACAACGCCGAGGCGCTGCGCCGGTGGGTCGCGGCGGGGCATCCACTCGGCAACCACACGTGGTCACACCCGCAGATGAAGTCGATCGGCGTCGACGCGTTCCTCGAGGATCTCGACCGCAACGAGCAGGTCCTCGCCGCGTTGACGGGCGACGCCGCCGGCGAGACCTGGCGCAGCTTCCGGTATCCGTACCTGCATCAGGGCTTCGACGCCGACTCGTCGGCGCGGGTGCGTGCCCACCTCGCCGCCTCGGGCTACCAGGTGGCCGAGGTCTCCATCGATTTCTGGGACTGGGACTACCAGAAGCCCTACGCGCGCTGCCTCGCCGCGAAGTCGAAGTCCGGCGTCGAAGCGCTGCGCAAGACGTACCTCGGGCGCGCGGTCGAGATGCTGCAGTGGCATCGCGCCGCCGCGCAGGAGGCGTTCGGACGCCCGATCGCCCACGTGCTCCTGCTGCACGCGGGGGCGTTCACCGCCGAGATGATCGAGCCGCTGCTCGATGCCTATGAGGCGCGCAACGTGGTGTGGATCGATCTCGAGGAGGCGCTCGCCGATCCCGTGTACCGCGACGTCCCCTTGCCTCTCTCCACCTACGGCGATGTGATCGTCGAACAGGCCGTGTCGTCGCTCGGCGTCCCGCACCCGCCGTGGCCGACTCACCCCGGCCCGCTGCTCGCAGCGCTGTGTCCTCACCGCCGCGGAGGCCCCCCCGAGTAGAAAGATGCGCGCGCCGGTAGCGGAGTTCGGTCTGGTGTGCGTCCTGGTCAGGTCGTACCGCGCGCCGAGCCCACGGTTCCGATGATCCACTCCCAGAAGTCTTCTGGCGATCTCGTCGAAGCGCACCGGCATGGGTGGCTTGGTCGCGGTGCTGGTCTGCGGGCGATCGACCCTCGCGGCACACCCTAAGATGGTGGTGACCGCGAGCGTCGCGGCGGCGAACATCAGCCAGAGGCGACGCAGGCGAGCGCGGAGATCGACGATGTCTTCAGCGGTGAACATGCGCTCGGTGGTGGGCGCATCCGCGGGGCGGGGCAACGGGATTCCGGTGGGCGCAGGAGCGCGCCGGCTGAGCGGGCGTGATCGGGCGGTGGATGCGGGGCGGGCTCGAACGGCGTGCGCACGGGCGCAGGACGCGACGGGCCAAGGCAGGCCGCCGCGCGATCGCACTGCACCCGGGGCGTGCTAGGGTCGGCCATCCATGGGTCCGTCTCTTCGTTTCGCGTCTTGCTTTGCTGGGCTCGCCTTGCTCTTCGGTTGTGACAACACCGAGGCCCCTGCGTCCGAGGATGATCCGTGCGCCCAAGCGCAGCGTCATCTCGAAGACTGCTTCGGGACCGAGGTGATGCCGCTGGTGGACTGCACGCCGGAAATTGGCGAGAAGGTGCTGCAACGCACCTGCGGGACCCTGATGGAACCCGGCAAAGAAGATGGCTTGGGCGATCTGCTATGCGACTTGGGGCTGCTGTCGCACTGTGCTCTCCCCCTCTGTGACATTGAGCCTCAACTCGAAGATGCCAACGTGTGTGCCGATTACATCGGCCAAGAGGGTTGCGCATCTTGTGGGTACTATGCCTGCCGGGATGAGGCGCGTGAGGTTCCGTGCGGACCCGACGGATTCCCGCTCGGCTACGGTGAACGCTACTGCAATCGTTTCTCGCTCATCACGTTCGAGCACGTTTCGCCGGCCGGGCAGTTGTGGTTGACCGAGGTACGCGAGTGTCTGCAGGTCGAGTTCGACGCACTGTCCGATGAGCTCACGTGCGAAGACCTCGCGGAGGCGGCCTACGATACGCACCCCGAGTGCTACGTCCAAACGGGGTTCTGCGATCTGCCGTGGACCGACGTCCTGCAGGTGGGTGCAACGATCGATCTCAGCGATCTCAAGCTCCGCACAATCCTTGAGACCGGTGTTGGCTGCTTCGCCGGGATCCTCGCCCCATAAACCCGCGAGGCTGATACGCTCGGGGCCGCTGGCGCGCGGTACAGGCGGCCGACACTCATCGCGTAAAGCGCTGCGTGTCGCGCAAATAACCGCGCAGCTTCTCGTCGTCGAGCGCCAGCCCAAGCCCAAAACCCTCCCGCTCGTCCGCGACATCGCCAGCGAGAAGGAAGCGGTTCTGCCCCTTGCCCTCGAGGCATTCGAACCCAGGCACGCAGCGTCCGAACACCTCGGCTGCCCGCGACAGGATCGCCGTCTCACCCACGAGGGCGCCGAGATGCACACCAAGCCCGGCGCCACGCGCAAGCTCGGCCAATCGCGCAGCTCCGAGCACGCCTCCGCACTTGCCAATGCGGATATTGAAAATGTCCACCGCGTCGGCCGCGACAAGTCGCCGGCCGTCCTCGAGGCTGCACAACGATTCGTCGGCCATGACGCGCACGCCCGTCTCATGGCGAACGCGCCGCATCCCCTCGACATCTTCGCCGGCGACCGGCTGCTCGACCGAGGCGATCGGGTGCACCATGGCGATCGCTCGCAATCGCTCGATCGCCTCGTCGACCGACCATGCGGCGTTGGCATCGAGCCGCAGCTTCACTGTCGGCCCAAACACCTTGCCGATGATCGCGATCCGCTCGAGATCCTCGGCATGCCCGACCTTCACCTTGACGTGCGTCTTGCCGGCCAAGCGAAGCAGCACACATTGTTTCTTGAGCTCGGCGGTGGCGACCTCGAATCCGAGCACGACACCCGGAGGCAGCTCCGGCCCCGAAGCACCGCCGAGGGCGTCGGCGAGGGAGAAGTCGTGTACTTGCCCGGCCACGTCGAGCACGGCCAACTCAAACCCGGCGGTCGTTGCCAGCTCGCGACCATGGGCATCGAGCTCGTCTCGCAGGATCGCACACGTCGCCTCGCGATCGCCCAGCGGACGGCTCAGCCACGCGTTCGCCCGCGCTGGCGCCAGCTCGTCCCAGACCGACTCAATTGTCTCGCCGCTGAGGTACGGCCGCGGAACGATCTCCCCGATGCCACGGCGCCCCTCGGCGTGCACGACAACGACGATGGTCTCCGCCTCGGTACGCTGCTTGAGCGCGTGGGCGAACGCCTGCTTGAATGGAATTCGTAGCAGGTGAAGCTCGACAGCATCAACGGGCATAGAACCGCTCGATCACCTCAAACTGGCGGGCAAACGCGATATCACGGCTCAACGCGATAGGCTTGATCTGCGCGTCATTGGCACCGGCGGCGACCCGCCGCTGACGGAGGGTTGCATAGCTACCCGCAGCGACCCGCCAGAGTTCGGGGGCCTCGAGCCGGAGCGACTTGCGCTTGGCGCCGTACTCGATGTTGCGCTCTTCGATGGCGGCGTCGAGGGCGTTGGCGATGTCCGCGAGCTGCTCGCGATTCGTATGCCCACCGATCTCGGCCAAGAGCACATACCTGGGAAAGCCCTCGGGGGCCGGCACCAGCGTGTAGCCCTCGAGTTCCAACCCGCGGCGCGCCGCCAAAGCACCGACAGCTCCAACCACCTGATCCTCCGTGAGCTTCTCGCCGGTGAGCGACGAGGTCGCGCCCGCTCGATACAAGAACTCAACCAGCGGTGTGTTCCCGCGCTTGCCGCGAACGTGGACCACGTCATTGATGTTGTAGCGGTACAAGCCTCCGCTCGTGCTCAGCAGCACAACGTAGTTCCGGCCGACCTCAAGCTCGTGAGCGGACAGAACTTCCGGATCGCTGCGATCGATCTGATCCTCGGGGATGAACTCGTAATAGTGGATCGGCGTCGCCAGCACACCGCCACTTGTGCCATCTTCGTCGGGAATCGCGATGATCCCCTCGGACGCCATCAGGATGTAGTCGCGCTGCGCCACGTTGCCTAGATGGGGTGCAAGTAGCTGGAGGTAGGGTCGCTGCATCGGGCTCCGCCACGAGACGACGAGATCGAGGTTGGGCCACACGCGTTGGGCAACGAGTGGGACCTCTCCCGGCTCGCGCAATGCGCGAAGTTCCGCGGCACGCCGGACATTGCCGGTGTACTTGCCGGCAACGAACTCGCGAACCTCTTCGCTAACCTCAAACGCACGCGAGAGCCCACCGCGTTCGACGTCAGCGATGAGTTCCTCGACGTGCTCGCCTAGCTTGCGGAGCAAAAGCAGGATCGTGCTCGGATTGAGCGCCATGAAGAGCGAGACGTCCTCCTCGACGAGGATCCGCGCAACTGTGTAGTAACGCGCCGCGGAATCGGCGATCGCACCGATTGACTTCGGTAGCGGCGACTTGCCGCGCTGCTGCGTAGCCGCACCCACAGCGCTCCAGTACGAGCCCTCCGAACTCACCGGTAGGCCGCTCGGAAGCTTGTAAGAGCCCCCGCTGTCGGAAAAGTTGCCCACCACCCGCCCGCGCTGGGCGCCAGGATGACGAGCGAAGAGCATCCCCCAGTAGAGGCCGAATGCCCGCGATTTGTCGCCGATGAACGCCGACGTCACGGGGATGTGCTTGGGCTTTGAGCTCGAACCGCTCGTAAGGAAAAAACGCCGCACCGGTTCGGTGACCAAAACGCCGGGCTCACCCGCGGTCGTGCGCTCGACCTCGCCGGCGATGTCGGCATAGGTGACGATCGGCACGGCCCGACGGTATTCGGTCACGCTCGTGATCTTTGCGAATCCGTGGCGGCGACCGTACTCGCTGTCGACGTTGGGCCCGACGATTCGATCGAGCAAACAGGTGCGCTGGACGCCCTCGGGATCGGCGAGCGCAGCGAGGAAGCCTTCGAGGTCGCGGACCACCGTCATGGCGGGCATGACGGTAGCACCACGCCGCGGGGCACGGGCGACGCACCGCACTCGCAACCGCGCGGAGCGGCCGAGACGTGCGATCGGCCGCGTACCCCGGCACAGCAACGTGCTGGCGCGCGCCCTGCGTGGGATGTCAGGGCGTGATTCTCAGCCCTCGCCGAAGACTTCGGCGTCGAACACCTGCGCGCGCACACCCGGCCCCTCGCGATGTGGATCAATTCCGGCCTTGCGGCAAAGCGCGTCGAGAAACACGTCTGCGGTCGGGAGTTTGTCCCATACAACCGGCAAAAACACCGCCCGGCGGGTCCCAAGCCGCACGATGACGCCGTGAGTCCCAGGGACCAGCGCGCCTGCAATCGCGTCAAGGCCGACGAGATCGAGATCGCGCGGTTCGCCGAGGACCGAGACCTCGCAGTGAGCGTGCTCGAGCTGCCCCGGCGCCATCGCGCCGGTCCGGGGATCCTCGACGCCAGCAGCGACCGCGTAACGGCGTACAGCATCGTCGAGGCGCGGGTAAGGCGTGAGCGTACCGATGCATCCGAGCAGGCGCTCACCGGCGTGCCACGACACGAATACCCGTGCGGGCTGACTCAGACACGGATCATCTGCAGTCAACCGCGCGGGTCCCTCCGTGGTCAGGCCGAGTTCCTCGGCTAGCGCCGCGCGGGCGCTCGCAAGCAAGAACTGTCGAGTCGCGGGTACGATCGCCATGGGCCTGCTCAACAGCCCGCAGTTTCCGGCTTGCTCACGCACACCGGCGGTGGCGGGATCCAATCGCAGCCGGCGAGCTCCGCCATGCACGGCTCGTAACGGGTGCGCGTGCCAAGGCTCTGAAAGTAAGCGCCGATGAAGTGCTCCATGTACTGGCCGACATCGAACGGAAGATCGGACAGCCCCGGCGGCGGGAAGCCATGGCGGCCGTCGTACTCATCGAGCATTGGGAAGATAATCCCGCTCAGCCCGTTGTCGGTTCCAGCGGTGGTCACGATATTGCGCAGCGGCGGCGTCACGCGCGGCGCCACGAATCCGTCGATGGATCCGTCCAACGAACCGGGCGCTGTATTCGAGCTCTCGCTGAGATTGTCTGGATCGACGAGCACCGGTCCCCAATCCGGGTGCGTCGCCACCCAGGGAATGCCGGCTTGCACGCCCTCATCGATGATCACGCGGTTGGGCGTCTTCTCCCAGCGCGGGTCCGGACGGGTAAGGCCGATAAAACCAGCGACCTTGGCGATCGCAACACCCGTGTTCACCGGAACGTTGGCATCGCCGATCGTCGTCACGTTCAGCACGTTGGTCGGCGCCTTAGTGAACTCCTTGCCGCCCTCGCGGAACTTGAGCAAGTCGCGCGAGTAGTGGGTGGCATAAAGTGCCGGGTCAGCCCCCTCGACGGCGATGCTCGCGATACCAGTGAAGCGGCGCAGAAGCGGCGTCGCGCGCTGAAACCCGAATCCGTCCTCGAGCGCCACCAGCTCGTCGCCATTGCGGTAGTCCACGCCGCGGTAGCGGAACGGTGCCGCGTCAAATGCCCGGACCGCCGCGTGCAGCGGCGCGTCGTCCTCGATGGTGCAGTCGCGTTCATCACCATCGACGTAGGCAACCTCGCCGCCGCCGAAGAAGTCGATCGCGATCGGATCGCCGCGATCCGCGGCCACAGCCACGCGAAATGAGCCGGCAAGGTCGCAGGCGTAGGTGCCCTCCGTACCCGCTTCGCAGGGAGCACAGCCACCCGCATCGTTGACCGAACAGTTCGTGCTGCCTCCCCAACCCACGTAGCCCTCGTAGCCAGGCGGCGGCGCCATGGGCATCACGCGCGCACACCGAGCGGCACCCGAGCGTGTGTTGGTAACGCGAACGATGTCACCCGGCCGCACGCCCTGGACGAACGCAACGTCGTAGCGTGCGTCCTGATTCCCATTCGCGAAGAGCTGATAAACGCGCATCTCGCCCGCCGCGTTGAGCTTGCCCACGAATGCCGGGCCGAGCATCCGCAGCATCAGCGCTTCGACTACGCCGCCTTGCTCGCTGCGAATCGAAAGATCGATGAGCCCCGCACCCCCAGAGATCGGGGCCGCCGCGACCACGCTGGGTTCGATCCCCGACAGCATCGACGACACCAATCCCCCCAGGCTCGTTCCGCTCGCGAAAAACACGTTGTCGGGTCCGCCGATGTCGATCTGCCCATCGGCATCGAAATCCCCGAGCAGCTCCGCTTTGCCGTCGCCGTTGACGTCGAGCATCTCGGTCGACCCAAACGAACGGATCAAGCGCACGAGCGAAAGGTAGTCGAGCAATGTCTGGCGCAGGTTGTCGCGCGTGCGGAACATGTACCCGGTAAAGAACTCCCCACCACTGTCGAAATCGCCGTCTCCGTCCATGTCGACCATGCGATGCTCGGTCAGCGGCTCGTACGCCGCAGCCACGCCGTTGGCCGTCAGCAACAACTGGGCCAGCATCGCCTGTTCCATCGGCACATTCACGCCGTGCAGCACCGCATCGATGCTGCAGCCGGCGATGCCAAACTTGGCGTGGAGCGCCAGCCCGAGCTGCTCGATCTTGTTTGAAGTGTATCCGTGGGCGTAGAGCACCACCGGTGCCGGCTTGTTGGGATCGGCCTTGAACTCGTCGCGCGGGATGGCGCACCAGAACTGGACCTCACTCTTGCGCACGCGATCGCGCAGCGTTGGATCGAGGAGGTTCGCGGGCCACGCACGCTCGTCCAGCGTACCGCTGTCGACGAGGTCGAG
Organism: uncultured Myxococcales bacterium; assembly: GCA_902826865.1. Lineage (GTDB taxonomy): Bacteria > Myxococcota_A > Polyangia > Nannocystales > Nannocystaceae > Xiheibacterium. The sequence goes on along the minus strand of CADEGN010000114.1, from coordinate 10,737 downwards.
CAGGTTCGGCGACGTGAACTTGCCCGACACGTGGTACGCGTAAAAATCGTGATTGACGACGAGTTTCTCGACATCGCCGATCCCAAAGCCCGAAAACGCCGCTGCCGCAAGGGGGCGGAGCAGCACCTGCAGGGTCTCCGTGGGCATGAGGTACACGTTGTCCGGCCGCTTGCCCGACACGGCGTGGACCTCATCCTGCATCGCAAACAGCTTGGTGAGCTCGGGCGGAATATCTTCAGCCAGCCACGCCAGCGGCCCGTCGCCGTACAGACCGTCGCGCAGATTCACCATGTCGTCGGTGGTCTTCTGGGTCGTAAAACTCCAGGCGAACGCGACGTCGTGCTCGTCGAGGCCATAGCTCGCGAGCGCACTGACCACCGGTTCGATGTCGGCGGTTTGTGCCGCGTGGTTGACGTACTCAAACGGCGAGCGGATCGGATCTCCGTTGGTTCCGAGCACGCGGTTTGTGATCACCACCGCGTACTTGTTGCCCTCGCGCAGCGGCAGGATCGGCTTGAAAATCAACGTGTCGGTCTCCATCTCGTAAAACGAGATCAGGTCGCGGATCGGATCCACCTTTGAATCGCCGTCTTGCGACCCATACACGTTGGGATGATCGAGCACGCCGTCGAGATCGATGTCCTCCCCGGGGTCGAGATGGCCGTTGCCATTGGCATCCTCTTCGAAGGTCTCGTAGGTGAGAGCGTGGGTGATGGTCTTCGGATCGTGCTCCCAATACTGGGTGGGCGTCCTCAGGAGGATCGGGAAGTTGCCCTCGCCGAAATCGAGCGGCACGGGCTGTAGGAAGTCCGGCGACCCGGGGCTGACGTCGATGAGGTACACCGCGTCGTTGGCGAAGTCGTAATCCTCGTGGTTACCGCGACGGTGGTCGCGGTGGCGCTGGTAGAACACCTCGAGATCGAGCGGAGCGTCGAAGCTGACGGTGATCGGCTGATACACGCCCCAGCCGCTGAGTTCATCGATCCGCTTGCGAGCCGTCCGCTCGAGCACCGTCGATGCCAACAGGCTCGCGTTGATGCGGAGGCCGGTGGGAGAGCTCGGGTCGTGGCGCGTGGCGATGTCGTTCGGCAGCGGCACCTCCGGCAACGGCCGGCGATCGAAATCGAAAACCACCACCGGGCCGTCGCCGTCGGGCGTTGGCGCCAAGCCCTCGGGGGGCGGCGCGCAGCCGAACGCACCAGCAACTGCGAGCGGAACGAGCCATGCGGATGCGACACGAGAAGACGACATGCGGGCCTCGGCCGGCGACGCTCACCTCCCCGGCGTGCGTCATTCTGCCGGGTTTGCCGTGATCGCGCCATCGCTGCGGATCGTCCGCGATCGCAAGCCGCGGCCTGCGCCAGGGCGGGCGAGCTGGTAGCCTGCCGCGCCGACATGTCGCCACGGACAATCGCCTCGGAAAGCCACCTCGCACGCCTGTGGAGCGGCTCGATCGCCGCGCTCGGGGCGGTGCTGCTTAGCACGACGGTTCGCGCAGACGAGGGCCAGTGGATGCCCAAGCAGATCGCCGAACTCGATCCGGCACCGATGCGGGCCGCCGGCCTCGAACTGGAGGCCGACGCATTGTGGAACGACCGAGATGGCGGCGTCATGCGAGCCGTCGTCAATCTATCTGGGTGCTCCGCCGGATTCGTGTCGCCCGAGGGTTTGATCGCCACGAATCATCACTGCGCCTACGGAGCCATTCAGAGCGCCAGCGACCTCGCACACGACTATCTCAGCAATGGCTTTCTCGCGCGAACGCGCGGCGACGAGCTAGTCGCGAAAGACAGCTTCGTCCAAATCGTGGTGTCCGTCGAGGATGTCACCGAGCAGATCCACGCGATCGTTGCCGCCGAGCGAGACCCGGTCGCACGCGCCCACGCGGTCGAAACCCGCCGCCGGGAGCTTGTTCGCGACTGCGAGGCCGTGGCAGGGCAGCGCTGTCGCGTCGCCGAATTCTACAAGGGCGCCGAGTATCAGCTGATCACGTCGATCGAACTCACCGATGTACGGATCGTTTACGCCCCGCCTTCGATGGTGGGCAACTTCGGCGGGGAAACCGACAATTGGATGTGGCCGCGCCACACCGGCGACTTCACCCTGTTGCGCGCATACGTGGGGCCGGACGGCAAACCGGCGGAGCACGCTGAAGCCAATGTGCCGTATCGGCCCCAGCGCCACCTCGAGGTCGGCACTACCGGCGTGAGCCCCGGGTCGTTTGTCGCCGTGCTCGGCTTCCCGGGCACGACCCAGCGCTATCAAACCGCCGCCGAGGTCTCGCGACACCTCGAGCAAGTGTTCCCCGCTCGGGTCGATCTCTATGGCGAGTGGATTGCGATCATGGAGAAGCTCGGTGCCGCCGATCCTGCGATCAAGCTCGCCGTGGCGGCCAAACTGAAGGGCCTGGCCAACCGCCACAAGAACGGCCAGGGTATGATCGACGGCCTCACGCGCAATGACACCGTGCAGCGGCGCGCGCGTGAGGACGACGAGCTGGCACGCTGGGCCGAGCAAAACGGCGACGCGGCGGCGCGAGAGACACTCGCGCGACTCGTTGCGATCTCGGCCAGCCGGCGCGAGACCTATGCGCGCGACGTCTTGGTCGAAAACCTCAGCCGCGGCGCGAATAGCCTGGCCATTGCAATCGATGTCGTCCGTCACGCGCGTGAACTTGCCAAGCCCGATCTCGAGCGCGCCAATGGGTTTCTCGAGCGCAACGCCAAGGAACTGTGGAGCACCCAGACCACGCGAATCCGCGACTTCAAGCCCGCGGTCGACCGCGAACTTGGGACGAGTCTGGTGCGACGCGTCGGAGCTCTGCCGACCTCGCTGCGCTTTACAACGATGACGGCGGCCAAGGTCGCCGCGGCCACGTCGCGCACGCGCATGGGTGAAGAGGCCTATGTGCGCAAGCTCTGGGACGCGGACGTGGCGACGATTGAGCGCGAGCGGGATCCAATGATCGCATGGGCGCGCGAGTTGGTCACCGCAATCGAGGCGCTCGAAGCCGCGGACCGCGAACGTGACGGTGAGATGCTTGAGCTCGGGCCGCGCTACTTCGCGATGCTCAAGCAACACCGCAAAGGCCCGGTCTACCCCGATGCCAACGGAACCCTGCGATTTAGCTGGGCGACGGTGGGAGGCTACTCGCCGCGCGACGGTCTGCTCGCCACCGCGCAGACGACGGTGCGCGGGATGATCGCCAAACACACGGGCCAGGACCCATTCGACGTGCCACAACGCGTGCGCGACGCGGCCCCGGCCGCGCGGACTTCGGTCTGGGCAGATCCCGCGCTCGATGACGTCGTCGTGGCGATGCTGACCAACGCCGACACCACCGGCGGCAACTCGGGCAGCCCGGTGATCGATGGCCGCGGGCGCTGGGTCGGACTCAACTTCGATCGCGTCTGGGAGAATGTCGCCGGCGATTTCGGCTATAGCGAGGAGCGCTCCCGCAACGTGGTGGTCGACGTCCGCTACTTACTGTGGATCCTCGACGAGATCGAACACGCCGACGCGCTGCTGGCGGAGCTCGGTGTTGCGGAGCTAGCCGCTGCCCCAGCTCGGGTTGTGGCCCCACCCTCGACCACCGCTGGAACCGCCGCCGCGCCGAGCGTACGCACGGCAAGCGTCGGCAACACAGTCGAGTTCGGCGCGCTGCCGGCGGACGCGGTGGCGACACCGCTTGTCGTCTCCAGCGGCTGCGGCTGCCGCAGTGCGTCTAGCCACGCTCCCGTGACGTTGCTCGTTTCGCTCGCGCTCGTGGGGCGAGCGCGACGCCGACGCAGCGGACGCAAGATCGCGATAACATGACCGCCATGCCTTCGCTTCTTACTTGGATGGGACGTGGTCTGGTGGCGATCTCGGTTGCGGGAGCGCCGGCCTGTGGTGGCGACGACACCAGCGCGGTCGATACCGGCGACACTTCGGGGTCGCTTACGTCGAGCGATCCGAGCAGCAGCGGAGCCGTGGACGTGTCGACATCCAACGCTGACACGAGCGGGGGGACCACCAGCTCTGCCACCACGGAGGTCGACACTTCTTCGTCGAGCAACGATTCGTCGTCCACCGGCACGCCGAACACCGCGCCGATCGCCGTCGATGATGTCTACGCGATGACGATGCTCACCACGCCACTCGTCGTCGACGTGCCGAGCGGTGTACTCGCCAACGACAGCGATCCCGACGGCGATGTGATCACGGTCGATGACTTCGATGCGGCGTCGGAGCACGGCGGAATTGTCGAGATGAACCCAGACGGCAGCTTCACATACACCCCGGCGGTGGGGTTTTGGGGTGAAGATGGGTTCGCGTATACGCTGTCCGACGGGCAGGGTGGCACCGCCCAGGGTCAGGTGCGCCTCGTCGTCGCGCCCACCACGATCTCGCTTGGCGCGGTTGCTACCGGCACCGGCGGATTCGCGCTTGTCGGCACACTCGCCGGCGATCAAACCGGCTACGCCGTGGCCAGCGGCGATGTAAATGGCGATGCAATGGCCGATGTGATCGCCGGCTCCCACACCGCCGACGTAATCGCTAACGGCGAAGGCCGAGCCTACGTGGCGTTCGGCAAACCAGACGGTACAGAAGTCGCCGCCTCCGATCTCGTGATGGGCATCGGCGGGTTCGTCATTGACGGCCTCGCCGACGGGGATCAAACCGGGTATGCGGTGGGGTTTGCGGGCGACGTAAACGGCGATGGACTCGGCGACGTCATCGTCGGCGCCCCGGCGGCCGACACAATCGCCGACGACGAGGGCCGCGCCTACGTTGTGTTCGGTCGAACCGACACCGCGCCAGTCGACTTGGCCTCGCTCGAGGCGGACGCGGGGGGTTTCGTCATCTCGGGGATCGCCGCCAACGACCTCGCCGGTTCCGCCGTGGGCGGCAACGCTGACGTCAATGGCGACGGCCTCGGGGATGTTCTCGTCGGCGCGCCACTCGCGAACGCCTTCGGCGCCAGCGATGCGGGTCGCACGTTCGTCGTGTTCGGCAAGGCCGACACTGGCCCGGTCGACCTTGCGGCGGTCGCCCTCGGCACAGGCGGATTCGTGATCGAGGGCGCCGCCGCGGGCGACCACAGCGGCGACGCGGTCGCCGGTCTCGGTGACGTGAACGGAGACGGACTCGACGACATGGTCGTTGGCGCCCCGTGGGCCGATCCCAACGGTGGGCAGTCGGGCCGCACCTTCGTCGTGTTTGGGAAGACCGATGGCATGCCCGTGGATCTTGGCGATGTGATCGCGCAAACCGGGGGCTTTGCCATCGATGGCATCGCCGGACTCGACCAGTCGGGTGACACCGTGGCCTCCGCGGGCGACGTCGATGGTGATGGGAGCTGCGACATCGTTCTTGGCGCCCCGGGGGCCGAGAACGATATGAACCTCCAAGGCCGCGCGTTCGTTGTCCTGGGTAAGGCCGACACCACGCTGGTTGAGCTGACAGACATCGCCGCGGGCAACGGTGGTTTCTCGCTCGATGGCGAGCTCGAGGGCGACCTGGCCGCGTGGAGCGTCGGAGGCGGGCGCGACGTCGACGGCGACGGCCTCGCCGACGTGGTCGTCGGCGCGCAAAGCGGGGACTTCGCCGGCACGTTGTCCGGCCGCAGCTACGTGGTGTTTGGGACGGCTAGGCCCGCCTCGCAGTCCCTGGCGCAGGCGGCGATGGGCGTGGGTGGGTTTGCGATCGACGGTGAGCAGGCCGGCGACGTCTCTGGCTGGGCGGTTGCCGCAGGTGCAGACATTTCCGGTGATGGCCTCGGCGACGTCGTGATCGGGGCCTACGACGCACCGGCAAGCACGAACGTCGGTCGGGCCTATGCCGTATTCGGCGGCGACTTCTTCGCGCGCGTGGTCCAACTCGGCACCGACGGCGACGACAGCATTGACGGCACGGCTGAGGGCGACACCCTGATCGGTGGCCGCGGAAACGACGTCTTGCGCAGCTATGGCGGTCTCGACGTGATCTACGGCGGCGCGGGCGACGACGAGATCGCACTCGTGTCCGAGAACTTGTTCCGCATCGATGGCGGAGGTGGCGTCGACTCGTTGGTGCTCGACGGTGCCGACTTGACGCTTGATCTCCCCGCATTCCCCGAGATCACCCTGCAGGGCATCGAGCGAGTCGACCTCACCGGAGGTGGGGACAACAGCTTGTTCCTCGATCTCCGCGATCTACGGGCGCTATCCGACACCTCAAACACGCTCACGGTCGACGGTGACCTGGGCGACCAGGTGGTGGCGGATCTCTCCGGGTCCAATCTCGTCGACGGCGGAAGCGTTGACGGCTACCGCATATGGTCGAATGGCGTGCTCACGCTGGCCGTTGCCGACGCGGTTGAGTCGTTCGTCGACCTCGCACCGTAAGGGTGCCGAGCCTCCGGTGCGGGCGGGTCTAGCGGCCCGCTAGCGCCCGTTTTGCCGCGCGGCACACCACCGGTCGATGATCTTTGCTACGACCAGGCGGCATGCGATCGATCGCCCTGGCCCTTGCCCTCGCAGTCGGACTCCTCGGCCACACGACCGCCGCTGCCGGCGAAGCGTACAAGCGTGCGCCGTCAGTGATGGGACAGATCTTGGATGCACCGTCTTTGCCAATGGCGAACCCGAGCCCAACGGGTTCGCACGTGCTCCAGCTTCGAATGCTTCGCTACCCGCCGATCGCTCGCCTCGCCGAACCGATGCTGCGGCTCGCGGGCGTGCGTTTCGATCCGAGGAATCGCGCGCGCGCGGGGTCACTAGACGTCGTCGAGCTGACGATCCGTAGCGTGATCGACGGCGGCGAGCGAAAGGTCGCCCTGCCGTCCGGCAGCCGAGTGACTCAAGCGCGGTGGAACGCGGCCGGAACGAAGATCGCCTTCTCCAACGCCACAGCCGACACGCTCGAGCTGTGGGTCGTCGACGCAGCTTCGGGCAAAGCCAAGCGAATCCCCGGCGTCCAACTCAACGGCACCCTCGACGACGACATACAGTGGCTGCCCGATGGAGAGCGCGTGGTGGTTCGGCTCGTTCCGCGCAGACTCGGGGCGGTGCCGGGCCCACCGGCTGCGCCAGCCGGCCCCCGTATCGAAGACAGCGCGAAAGTCGACGCCGCGAGCAGCACGTACGAGGCCCGCGATCTCCTGCGGACTCCGCACGATGCCGACGTGTTCGAGCACTATGCCCAATCGCAGCTCGCCATCGTCGACTTGCGCCGGGGAGGCGTGCGCCGGATTGGGCCCGTGGCCGCGATTACCGACGTATCGCCGTCGCCCGACGGCCGGTTCTTGCTCGTCGAGCACATCGAGCGCCCGTACTCATTCGAGCGTCCTTATCAACGTTTTCCCACGAAGGTGGAGCTCTGGGACCAACGAGGCGCGCGCGTGCAAACCGTGGCGCAGCGTCCACTCGCGGATCGCGTCCCGATCGGCGGCGTGCCCACCGGGCCCCGCGACCACGAGTGGCTACCCAACGAGCCCGCGACGCTGGTCTGGGTCGAAGCGCTCGACGGTGGCGACTCCTTCAAGAAGGTCGACGCCCACGATCGCGTGATGATCGCCAAGGTCGGCGAGAAACCGATCCCCGCATGGACGGCCAAGCAGCGCCTGGGCGGGATTCGATGGCTGGAGGGTGGCCGCACGGCCCTGATTTCCGAAGTTGATCAAGACCGCCACCGCGTAGTGACCAAGATCGTCGACTTTGCGCCTGCGGCACCGGTGGGGCGCGTCCTTTGGGATCGCAGCCAAGACGACAGCTATGGGGATCCAGGCCAGCCGGTGTCGCGGTTGCTCCCCAACGGACACCGCGTCGTCCGTGTCCACGAGGGAGCGATCTTCTTGCAGGGTCGCGGGGCCACACAGACCGGGGATCGCCCGTTCTTGGACCGCCTCGATTTGGCGTCGAAGAAAACCGAGCGGTTGTTTCGATCGGATGTCGACGCGCTCGAGCCATTCGTCGCCTGGGTGGATCCCGTCGCGGGCACATTCCTGACTCAGCATGAGAGTCCGAACTCGCCGCCGAACCTCGTGCTCCGCACCCTCGGCCAGGAGATCGCCGCTCCGGCCGTCGGCGAAGCGAGCCGCGCGTCGAGCTCGCGGCGACTCACCGATGTCAAGGACCCCGTTCCCGGGCTGCGCAAGATCAGCAAGCAACTCGTGAAGTACCGCCGGGCCGATGGCGTCGAGTTGTCATTTACGCTGTACCTTCCGCCGGATCACCGGCCGGGTACGCGGCTGCCGACCGTGTTGTGGGCGTATCCGCTCGACTATACTGATCGCGGCGCAGCAGGCCAGGTCCGCGGTTTCTCGCAGGAATTCACCTGGCTGAGGGGCCCATCGCCGGTGTTTCTCGCACTCGCGGGCTACGCCGTGCTTGATGACGTTGCGATGCCCGTCGTCGGTCCCACACCCGGGGCGTACGACACGTTCGTCGAGCAAGTCGTCGCAAATGCTGAGGCGGCGATCGACAAGGCCGTTGAGCTCGGCGTTGCCGATCGCGATCGCGTGGGCGTGATGGGCCACAGCCACGGCGCGCTCATGACTGCCAACTTGCTTATCTACAGCGACTTGTTCCGCGCCGGGGTCGCGCGCAGCGGCGCATACAATCACACGTTGCGCCCATTTGGGTTTCAGAACGAGCGTCGCACGCTCTATCAAGCACGAAAGACCTACGAGCGTCTGTCACCGACACTGCACGCTGATGCGATCGATGAGCCGCTTCTTGTGATCCACGGAGCGCTCGATGTCAACCCCGGCACGACGCCACAGCAGTCAGAGAAGCTCTACGAGGCGATCCGCGGCGTCGGCGGTACCAGCCGGCTCGTGATGCTCCCGTTCGAGTCGCACGGTTATCTCGCGCGTGAGTCGACCGAGCACGTTATCGCCGAGACGCTGGAGTGGTTCGACCGCCACGTGAAGAACGCGGGCCCGCGAGCAAAGAAGAGCGTGAAGTCCCAGGCGCGCGCGAGCGGTACATCGCCCAAGGCCGCAGGGCAACGCGGCGAGATCCGTGGCCCACAATCCGTGACGTTCGATCGCGCGCCGCAAGGTCGGCGTGCGCACCCACGGCGTCGTGGGACCTCGGTGCGCAAGCCCAGGTGATCGGCGCGCGGTTGGTCACGGAAGATCTCGACCCACGCATGGGCCTCGATGCCGGTGAAGTCGGGCGCTAGGCCTGTCGTTCGGCTCACGCGCACGCAGGCAAAAGCGCACGCTCGGATCGGCTTCGCGCAGCACTGCGGCTGCTGTGTGAGTTGACACGCGACGACATCGGGCGATCGCGTGCGACCGCGAGGGCACGCGCGGCCCTGATACGGCGTCGGGACCCGCAGCTTCAACCCAAGCCCCGCCGGGCCGACGCCACACCATCTCCACGATCGGTCATGACGCACCCTTCCCTCGCACGCATCGCCCATCGGCAGCCAACGCGCTGGTGTCTCGCGCTGTGCCTAGTCTTGGCCGGTTGCGCCGGCTCGGCGGAGCTTCGCGCGCCCCAGCCCCCGTCCTACCCGTCCGCAGTCGCTGAAGCGCTGGCGCTGCCAAACCAGATCGAAACGAAGGTCGACTGGGCGCTCGAACCGATCAAGACCGCGAATTCTCTCGCCGCGCAGGTGGGCGCGGTCCGAGATCGACTCGCCGGTGGGGGGCTGCCGCCCGAGAAGTTCATTGCAGCTTGTCTGGCCGCGCTCAAGGGCCAAGACGCACGGGAGGAGACGTTCGAAGGCGTAACGCCAGAGGTCCGCGCGGATGCTGTTGCGTTCCTCGCGCAGCTCCGGACGCTGCATCGCGACACCAAGCAGGTTCCTGCCCGCCTCCGCATGGCGGGCGTCGGCATTTTCAAGCTCCTGCTCACTTCGCCGAAAACCGTCGCGCGCGCCGCCCAGGAGCTCAAATCGCCGACCGGGGCAGTGAACGTAGCGCTGACGGTTGACCCCAAGAAGATCGTGGCGCTGCCAGGAGAACTTCGGCAGCTGTCGTCGACGCTTCGTACGAAACTGAAATCGGCGCCAAAGGACGCCGCAGTGGCCGTCGCCAAGCTGACGGCGGCGGTGCACCTACCCGCAGTGCCTGGATCCGCGAGTGGGTCCGCAAACCCGGCCGCATTCGCCCATGCGACGGATTCGCCGGCACTCACCCCAGTCGGCAGTCCCCCGGCGTTTGCACCCGAGCGTCCGCCAACGCGAGATTCATCGGTGACAGCGACACGCGACGAGGAAGAGAGAGAGGAACAGAGAGAGAAAGAGGAAGAGCCAGCGATCAGACTGTTCGGCCCGCCATCCCCCGAGGAGGTGGGCGAACATGTACCGGACGATCTTGAGCGCGGGCGTGCTGCCTTGCTCGTGACCAAGGCCCGCGCGCGCCGCGATGCCGGCGACTTCATGACCGCAGCCGAGTACTTCGAGCAGGCTTACCTGCTGTCACCCGAGAGCGCTGCGCTAGCGCTCGAAGTGGCTGAGGCGGCACTCCATGCGGGCGCATGCGATCGATCCCAGGCCTACGCAGCGCACGCCAGCGCCCGTGACGACCGGACCGAGAACGACGCCGGCGCTGCGCTCCGTCTCGCCGATCACGACTGCCAGGACGCTGCTGCTCCGGTCGTGGCGGCGAGAGTGCGGTTCCTCGGCGCCGAGGCGGAACGGATCGCCGCGGCGAATCTCTTCGGCGCGAGCCGACTGTATCTGGACGCCGCCCGGCTGCAGCCCAACGACGTGGCGCTGGCCACTCGGGCGCTTCGGACGCTGGTGCAGGCGGGTGACTGC
>CADEGN010000113.1 GCA_902826865.1 uncultured Myxococcales bacterium | reverse complement strand
CGTTTGCGCAACTTCTCACGATCGCTGCCTTCAGTGGCAGCTAGGGCTGCGTTGAGCTGCAATTCGCGGGCTACGTCGCGCTGGATTCGATTGTCGCCGGGGACGCAGGCCAAATCTTGGTAGTAACGCTCAGCTCGATGAAGGAGTGGTTCCGGATCGCCGGCGTCGCCGCCCAGCGATCGGCTGAGCCACAACGTCCACGACATTCCAATAAGAAGGGTAGCGTCGGCACACGGATCCCCTCCCGGAGTCGCCACCAGCTCCACGGCTCGTCGCGTGAGGGCTTGAATTGCCGCTGTGTCGCCGATGAGCGCGAGCTCGTGCCCTCGCCCTGATAGGGCTTGGATCTCGAAGTCGCGCATTCCGAGTCGCCGTGCGATCGCTTCCGCTTCGGCGAGATCAGCAAGCGCCGTGCCGATGTCGCCGCTTTCGCGCGCGAAGCTCCCACGGGCGTAGAGCCAGTCCGAGTACTCGCGAGCGTCCCCCGCCAGCGGGATGCATAGTTCGACGAGGTGGAGAACCCACGCCCGTTCGGCTCGATTCGCAAGCGTGCGTCCGAGGATCAACCCGATCTCGATGACGTCGTGCAGCTGACCGCCGGCGAGCGCCTCGTCGAGCGCCCGTTTTCCGTGACCGTTGGCGGCCTCGACGTCGCCGGCATCGAGGGACACCACCGTCGCGAGGCGGAGCGCTTTGTGCCGCTCGTGCCCGGTCAACGTCGGCAACGCTTGCTCGAGCTGGCGCATCACGTCGAGCAGCTTGGCGGTGCGCCCCGGCGCGTTGTGATCGGGCAGAAGGCGCTGGATCGCAGCCAACGTCGGCGTTGGGGCATGACGCGCGAAGCCCAGTCGCCATGGCGGGCTGTCGAGTGCGAGTGCGTCGCGAACCGTCAGTTCACGCGCGTGCGCGGGTACGCGCACTGCAGCGGTCCAGCCGGTCTCCCCTCTTGCCGGTTCGATACGTGCCTGCGCCAACTGGTGATCGACCTCGATCGACGGCACGACCGGTGCGGCGATCCACAGCAAGACCTCGCTGTCGTCCTCTGGGAGCGTGCACGTGGTTCGGTCGGCGTTGCGCCCATCGCAAGCAGCGAACTCCACCTGTGGTGTGCTGGCCGAGTGCGTCGACGGCGGGGAGATCTGGGCGCGTGCTTCCTGATCAGGATCGCGGCCGCATCCGAAAAGCAGGTACGTCGCCGTCCATGCCCAGCTCGCCGCGGCGAAGCGGATCCGCGCCCCAAAGCCACGCACCGTCAAACCGCAAACGCGTCGTCACCACGCGAGCACCCCATCCCGGGCGCCGCGATCATTCGCGTTAGGTGCCGCGCTGTCACCACGCGTCCCAAGTAATCCAAGTGCCTTCGGTTGGGCTCGCAACAACCAACTCGGCGTGTCCGTTGCCATCCAAGTCTCTGCGGCCCTCGAGGGCCACGGGACCGATCGCGGTCGCGTAGGTCGTCAACGGAGGCTGCAAGAGGTGGTTGTCGTCGCTCCACGGCACGATGGCGACCGCGTCGGCCTCGCGCAGGGATAACGCGAACGCCATGGGGTTCTCACCCTCGGGATACCAAACTGGCGCCACACGGGTGGGTGCCCCGCTCACGACGATCGAGGTCGCCTCGATCCATCCGGAACCATCCTTGGTGTACTGCACCAGGCGGCTGTTTCCGGGCGATACGATGACAAGGCCGGGGCCCTGTCCACCGAACGCGCCCCACATCAGATCGCTCGCCGAAGCATCGACGGGCACGGCGAGGTCGGCAGTGATGGTCAGCGACTCGTCGACTTCGACGACGCGTACGCCTCCACTACGATCAAGCACGGCGATGCGCACGTCCCCGGTGTCGAGCCGCAAAGCTGCGAGCCGTGCGGGGCTGCCACCGAGCAAGAGCCGGCGAGGCTCGGAAGGCAACGCGCCGGCCGTCGTCCGCTCCCACCAGGCAAGCGTCCCCGAGCTCGCCTCTGCGACGATCAGATCGGCATCACCATCGGATGTCTTCGTCAGGCCCAGCGCGTCGAGGGGTTCGTAGCCCGTAACTTCGACGGGCGGCACCAGGCCGAATCCGTCGCCGCTACGGTAGATCAACACCGTATTTTGCGCCGGGCAGACGGCCGCGACCTGGAGGTCCCCGCCCAAGACCGCGGCATGGGAGCTCACGGGTCGCAGCGTTGTGATCGGCCCGGGCGTCGGGAGAGCGATGGGCTGGAAGAAAGTCCCGTCGCCTTTCGACGGGAGCACGCGAACGCCGGCGTTGGTCGCGATCACGATGTCGAGCTTGCTGTCGCCGGTCATGTCGACGACGAGCACATCGTTCGCAGCGATCGGGTCGAGCAGAACGGGACAGGGATGGCCGCCGCACTCGTGCGCGCCCGAAGACGTCTCGCCGCCGTCGTCGTCACCCTCGCCGCCATCTCCACCCGCCGTGGACGCGATCCCAGTGGTGTCACCGGCGCCACTCTCGGCCGAGTCATCTCCAGAACTTCCAACCGCGAATGTGGTGGCGAGCCCGTCGTCGCCATCGTCATCACCGGCGCCGGAGGGGCTCGTCAGGTGCGTGTCCACCTCGCTGCGGACCGGTGACCCGCACGCGAGCACCAGCGAGCTGATGAGCCCGATCTGAACCCTCCCCATTGCTGGCCAGGGTATCGAAAGGCGGGGCCGGGGCGGGGAGAAACTCGCAGCGGGGTCGCTGGCGGGCGGCCGCGCGGCGTGCGGGAAGCCACAAATCGGAGGATTCGGCTGACGAATGGAGGCAGCGCTCATCTTTGCTCGGGCCGGTTGCTCGCCGCCCGTTCGCCGTGCCGCGTTTATCGAGGGCTGCGGTTGTGTTCTACGGTGCCGTCGGCTCGCAATTCGTGGGTCCGCTCGCGTTGTTGGCGGCGACTTGCGCCGCGCCCGAGCGCCCACGCCGGGAGGCTCGCATCTGTCGCCGGCAGGGGTGAGTCCGAACAACCCCCTGGGTCGCGGGTCTCTCGCATCGCTCGACTGCGCGCGCGGCCGCAACGGGCACGCCCCCGGGCACGGCCGAGCGCGCGAGGCCGCGCGGGAGCGAACGGACATGGGCACGGGAGCGGCTAGAAATCCGCGGCCTCTCCAACGACCTGTGCGCGCGCCGCGAGGTGTCGATCTCGACATTGGAGCCGCGATGTTCCGACTGCTCCGTCCGACGGTGCCTGCAATCGACGCTCATGCGTACGATCGCAACGTCGTAGCTGCGCGTCGCTGGCAGCATTCACCTCGGCGAGATCGACCTGCTCGCCCAGCCCGACGCGTTGCAGTTGTACCGGGGTCGACGAGCACACGGTGACGATGGTGATGCGCGAGCGACCGTCGCACGTTGGTATCGATCCCAGGGTCCTTTTCGTCGACCGCAGTCGCGAAGACAACACCCGCGGGCAGTCGCGACCTGGGGATGGCACGGCGGTGGCGCGCTGGTTCTGCGGCCAAGTGGCTGCCGTGACCGTGCTATGGTCGCGCGTGGAACATGAAAACGCAGCTCAATCGCGCCTACGAGCATGAGGCCCAGTTCGGCGATGAACGCTGGCTGACGCAACCGTTGCCGGGGGGTGGCATCCGCTACTTCACGTGGAAGGAGGGCATGGCCGAGGCGCGCAGGGTCGCTGCGTACCTACGATCGCTTGAGCTACCTGCCGGCAGTCGCATCGCCATCATGGCCAAGAACAATGCGTGGTGGTTCCTGGCGGATCTCGCGATTTGGATGGCGGGGCACGTGTCGGTGCCCCTGTATCCAATCCTCACGCCGGAGACGATCCGGCAAATCCTCGAGCACAGTGAGGCCGCGCTCGTCTTCGTCGGCAAGCTCGATGGGTTTGCGGCGATGGAGCCGGGGATTCCTGCCGGCGTGAAGCGGGTCGTGCTGCCCTTGGCGCCGCCGTGCCCCGGGGAGCGCTGGGAGGACATCGTCGCGCGCACCGCTCCGCTGTCCGACTCACCGCTCCGCAACGCGGATGAGCTGGCGACGATCATCTATACATCGGGAACCACCGGCGTGCCCAAGGGGGTGATGCATAGCTTCGCCTCCCTGTGCTCCGCCCAGGGCTACATCGACGAATTGGCGATGGTGCGCACGGATCGAATGTTGTCGTATCTGCCTCTCGCGCACTCCCTCGAGCGCACCTTGGTAGAGACGACTTCGTTGCTGGTCGGATTTCCCGTGTTCTTCGCGGAGAGCCTCGATACGTTCGTCGAAGATCTCAAACGCGCGCAACCTACCCTGTTCGTCAGCGTTCCGCGGCTGTGGCAGAAGTTCCAGGCCGGGGTTCTGAGGAAGATGCCTGCGGAGAAGCTGGCTCGCCTGCTTCGGATCCCGATCATTCGCGGGCTCGTGCGAAAGAAGATTCTCAAGGGGCTCGGACTCGCCGAGGTCCGATTCGCAGGGTCGGGTTCAGCGCCGATCCCCGGCGAGGTGATTGCGTGGTTTCGCCTGCTAGGACTCGAGTTGCTGGAGGGCTACGGTATGACGGAGAACTCGTCGTACTCGCACATGAACAAGCCCGGTCACGTGCGAGTCGGGTACGTTGGATCGCCGCAGACGGGGGTGGAGCACAAAATCGACGACTCGGGCGAGATCCTGGTTCGCAGCCCGGGAAACATGATGGGCTACTACAAGGAGCCGGGCCTAACTCGCGAGGTGCTGGAGTCTAACGGATGGTTGCATACCGGGGACATGGGCGAGATCGATGCCGAAGGCCGCCTCAAGATTACCGGCCGAGTGAAAGAGCTGTTTAAGACGAGCAAAGGCAAGTACGTCGCTCCGACACCGATTGAAAACAAGCTCTTGCTTGGCCCCGAGATCGAGATGGTGTGTGTTACGGGCGCGAATCGAGCGCAGCCATTCGCGATCGTAGTTGTGCCTGAGGACGTGCGCCAGCGCGCCGACGCGGGTGACGGTCGCGCGGAAGTGTCCACGCAGCTCGCGGCGCTGATGAAGAGTGTCAACAGCAGTCTCGACCACCACGAGCGGCTCGACAAGATCGTCGTCGTACACGACCCGTGGACGATCGAAAACGGCATGCTTACGCCATCGCTCAAGCTCAAGCGGGCGGTGATCGAAAGCCGGTATGCCAAGGACATCGATGGTTGGTTCGCCAACAAGGAGCCGGTCGTCTGGGCGTGAGCCGAAGCAACTCGGCCGCGAGCGATTGCGCCAGCCCCAGAAATTGCGGACGACGGCGCCGCCGTTCACGGTCCGTCCCGTTCGCACGCGAGCAGCCCGCGCCAGATCGCATGCTCGCGGCCCCCTTTCCTGGCAAGCCGACCGGCCAACTCGCGATTTTCTAGCGCTCGCAGCAGGCGTTCGACGGGCGCAGCCGCGCCCCGCAGGTCGGCCAACTCGGCTTCCAATGCAATCGCCGATCGCTTGCGAGCGAGGTACTCGCGGTGCTCGGCGGCTTGGTCGAGGAACGCGGCGATAGCATCGCGCTCGCCGCGGAATAGATCGGCGAAGTCGGGATGCCACGGATCGTCGAGCACGGGCCAGCGCGCCAGCACCGCGGC
The DNA here is from genome assembly GCA_902826865.1 of uncultured Myxococcales bacterium. GTDB lineage: Bacteria > Myxococcota_A > Polyangia > Nannocystales > Nannocystaceae > Xiheibacterium. The sequence goes on along the minus strand of CADEGN010000113.1, from coordinate 17,924 downwards.
AGCCGCCGCACGGTACGCTTCGTCCTCGTCGGCGTGGGCCTGATCGAGCGCGTGTTGGCGCGACTCGATCTCGACTTCGGCGCGGTCAAGGTGAGCGCGGACGACCGCGAGATCGGGCGCGAGCCCGAGCCGCGGGGCCAAGGCGCTGATCACAGCATCCTCATGGGGTAACTCGACCGCCGAGGCCGCGCCGGACGTTGGTGCGTGACGACGCAGCCAGCGTTCTGACGTTGTTGTTGGGACATCGCCGGAAGTGGAGGCAATCCGAACCCGCGTATGGGCATCGAGCAGGCCGATCGTCCCGTCCCCGTCGAAGTCGAGCTCGGCTGGTGGCAGGACCGTGCCGTCGCGGTCGCTGCCGGCGAGCGCGCGGAGAAAATGCAGGCCATACCCCTCCTGATTGGACCGATCGGGGTCGGGATCGCAGCCCGCCGCCTCGAGATCCCACGTCGACGCAAACAGGCCGCAGCTGATGGGGGTTGCGCCGCCCCCGTTTTCGTCGGCACGCGCGAACGCGAGTTCCGCAAAGCCGCCCGAGAAGCACGTGGTCGCCACCAAGCGAATGCCTCGCTCGGCGCCTGTGAGAGACGCCGCTAGTTGCTCCACGCGCAGTTCGGATTGGCCCCACAGCGCGATGGAGTTGTCGCGCGGACGTAGGCCCATTTGCCCATGGCCGGCGATATAGACCAAAAGGGGGGCTCCCTTTTCCCGCAACGCGGTGGAGAGCACAGCAAGTACGTCTTCGGCCCGGGCCGGCGCGTCGACTTGCACGACCGGGCGCCGATATTCGGCGTCGCGACCTCCTCGCGGCGCGAACAGGTCGGCGAGCGCGATGGCGACCGCATCGCGCCGCGGCGCTCTGCGTTGCACCTGGACGATCGGGCCGGCCGCACCCGCTCCAAACAGGACAACGCCATCTTCCCCCAGGACCTCGCGGGCGAGGCCGATATCCTGCTCGATCTGGACCTGTGTGGAGTCAGGCGTGGCACCGCCGCCGATCGCGACGAAGCGCGCGCGGGGGGCCCGCGCGATGGCCCGTGCGATGTCTAGCTCGAGGGGATCGGGCGCCGGGGTTTTCTCGGCCGCGACGACCGCAACCGGTGACGTTGCGGTCGTGGTCGTCGCGCGCTCATCGGTCGCATGCGCCCCGCCACACGCGGGGTTCACCAACAGAAGCGCCAGGGCCGTGCACAGCCGCACTGGGCCACTCTAGCAGCTATGATGCCGGCCGTGACGGCAATGGCACGCCGCGTTGCTCGGGCACTGGCGCGGATCTGGTTTCGCTCGTTGCGGTGTGAGGGCACCTGGCCTGCGGATGGGGCGAGGCTGGTGGTGCTCAACCATCCCAATGGGCTCGTCGACGCCCTGGTGCCGGCGGCGCTGCTTGATCCACCGCCGCGCTTCGTTGGCAAGGCGACGTTGTGGCAAGTCGCAGTGTTGCGGCCCTTTATCGGGCTGTTCGATCCGATTCCCGTGCATCGCCGACAAGATGGCGACGTTGGTGCCGATGCCACCGCGCGAACGTTTGCGGCCGTGCACGAGGCGCTGTCCCGGGGCGAGGCAGTCGCGCTATTCCCCGAGGGGGTCAGCCATGGCGCGCGCGAGCTGGCCCCGCTAAAAACCGGCGCGGCTCGGATCGTCTTGTCATCGCCGGTGCCGGTGCAGCTCGTGCCAGCGGGTCTCGTGTACGCCGAGCGCGAGACGTTCCGCCATAGCGCGCTCTTGCGGCTCGGCGCTGCGATTCCTCATGATGACCTTCGCGGTCGCGGACTCGATCCGTCGGCGGTACGGGAGCTCACCGAGCGCATCCGCGGAGCGCTGGAGCCCCTGACCCTTCACGGCCCCGATGACGAAATCGCACGACTGGCCGAACGCGTTGCGTGGTTGCTGGCCGAGGCACCGGCCGAGGGCGCCGATCTAGAACGCGTTCGCGCGCGCGTTCGCCGGCTGGAACCCAAATTGCGCGAGCTCGAAACGTCCGCGCGCGACGAACTCCAGCGACGCATCCAAGCCGCGAGCGAGACCCTACGCGCGGCTGGAATTCGGCCGGATCAAATCGACGACGTCTACACGCGCGCCGCCGTCATGCGGTGGTTGCCAGGCTTCGCCGCACGGCTGCTCCTTCTCCCGCTGATGGTCGGGATTGGGGCGCCGTTTTGGCCCGCGTACCGTCTGACAGGGTCGATCGTCGAGCGGCTTGCCCTCGATCGCGATGTTCAAGCCACCTACAAGCTGTTGCTCGGTCTCGTGCTCTTGCCCGCTTGGATCGTGACCCTCGCCGGGCTTGCCGCGTGGCGTTTCGGCGTCGCCGGGGCCGCCGGTGTTGGTCTCGCGGCGGCGCTTGCGTTCTTCGCGTTGCCGCTGGCCGAGCGCGTGCGCGAGGACGTTCAGGCCATCCGTGGTTTCTTCCGCCGCCGCGACCCTCGGACACAGTTGCTCCGGGCCGAACGCGAGCGATTGCTCGCTGCGTTCCCCGACCTCGCGGCCTAGCAGGGTGCGGAAGAACGCGAAGCGTTCTTCCGGACACCCTGCTCCGTGCCCGTGCCCGTGCCCGTGCCCGATCGTGGCGTTGGCCGGTGCCCCACGCAAGGTCGACGCCTTCCTCGCGACTATCGGCGCATTTGTGCACGTGGCACTGTGACGGCGGTAGACCCGACATCGAGCCGCAGCTCACGCGCCTGGAGCCACTCTGCGATCGGCATGTCGACGATGACGAAAGTCGTAGTCGTATCAGCAACGGTCACGCGCTCCCATGCCAAGTCGCATTGGGTGCCATCGCTGCGAACGAGCCGTCCATCGCCCTCGCGGCGGCTTGGCGCAATTCCGGGGAGCCATCGCGCTGATGTGACTTGGTCGCCGTTAATGGCCACGGCGAGAGCGCCGGCCCCCTCCTCCTTGGGTGGTGCGGCTGCGTCGGCGAGCTCGGTCACGTCATCGATGACCTCAAGCATCCACGACCACCCGTACGGCGATACCCAAACGTCTGCACAGTAGCTCATGTAGTCGGCAAACGTGGGCGGACGGAACATGCCGTCATGGATGCTCCAGCCGTCGGACGCGATGGCGCCGCCCGCGTTTGGGTAGTCGGGATCGGTCATCGCTTCCGTGCCGGCGCAGGCCACGTGAGCGCGGCCGTGGTTGTGGCTAACTTCGTGCGCCATCGTGTCGTAGCTGAATTCAGGGTCGAAGTCGTACCAAATCCCGATCGACGCCCGGTACTGCGCGGTCTCGAGACCGCCAGGAATCGACGGTTGCCAGGCAAGGCCGCCATACGATGTGCTCGGGTCGCACGGGCTTAGCAGCCCGAAGTAGTGCACGTCAGGTTCGGGCGCCTCGGCCGCGCGCAGCGCCGTGGTGTCCATCAGGACCGCGTCTCCGGTTGCCATGCTCTCGGTGAAGGTCACCTCTGCGTGCAGCGTGAACTCCACCGATTGCGTCGGGAGGAGGGCTTCCATCCTGAGACGAAACGCCTCCAGCGTGGCCGCGTCGGTCGGCGGTACGCGGTTACACCCGGCGTACTGATGGCGATACGGCACCACGACCATGCGGATCCGCTGCTCGCCGTCCTCACTTTCGAACGGGGCGGTTCCGCTGGCCGGAAGCCGTGGTGGCGAGACAGCATCGGGTGTGTTTGGCGCAAGTTCGTGCAAAGAGAGCGACCAGCGGGTGCCCTCTGGGATCTGGCCTGGCTCGATAGTGAATGAGAAGTGAGGGTCAAGCGGCGAGCCGCCCGATGGGCCTGCGACCATGACCTCGCTCGCGAGCGTTTCGTAGTCGCCACCGCCGCGATCGAGCAGAAGCTCGGCGCGGATCGGTCGGGGCGTGAACGTTCGTGCTAGTTGCCAGGTCACGAACATGAGGCTGCGGCGACTGTGGACCAGGGGCGCGACGCGCTCAGGTGGATCGATCACAGTACCGTTATCTGCGATCCGAATCGCGGTACCCTGATTCACGATCACGGCGACAGCAGTGATATCCACGGCGGGCGCGTACTCGCTGGGTGGCGGCCCGTCGTCCCCCGTGGTCGTGTCGGCGGCCGAGTCTGAGCCAGTGTCGGTGGCGACGGGGCCGGCATCACTCGACCCACCGCCGGATGTGCCAGGCACCGCGCCCGAACCGTCGCTCACGTCGACTCCTTGATCGCCGGCGCTGTCGCCCAAGCTTGCGCCCTCGGAACTGCTGTCCGCGGTCGATCCCGCCGAGTTGGCGTTTTGGGCGTCGAGGCCTTTGTAGCAAGCCGTGGTCGTCAGCCAGGCGACCGCAGCCAAATGCGGTGCCCGCACATTTCTGGGGCGCATCGTGAGTTCCTCCGGCTGCTCGCTAGCCCCCTACGTGTAGGGGGCCGTCCGCGGATCGCCCCGAGCGCACGTTTCGTGGGGTGCCAGCCGGCCGGCCGGTCGCGTTGGCAGCGCCGATCCCCTACGCGCTGCGACGCATCCGCGCCACGGTGCCGCCGCTGAACACTTCCATGAACGTGTCGACCTGCGTCGCCACCACCGACTCCGAGACGTGGAACGTCGAGCCATCTTCGCTGCCATACATCGGCCCGGCATACGCACCTAGCCAGCGGATGACCTCAAACGACGGCCAGTAGTACACGCTCGCCAAGCCAACTCCCATCAACTCGTCGATCGCCACCCGCAGGACCGACTTCGACACGCAGTCAGCCTGAACGGCCGAGCTGCGTTCGAACGTTGCTTGCATCGGGACGGGCGAGAGCGTCACTACAATCGTCGCGGTTCGGTTGATCGATCGAATGAGGGCGACGATTTGGGCCAGGTTGTCGCGGTTCTCCGCCACCGTGGTGGTGCGGAATTCGCAGCGCTCAAGCAGGGCTCGCGTGCTGAACGATGACGCGCCTGGCACCACCAGTTCACCGCTCTCGCGGTCAAAGAAACAGGGCGCCACACCGACGGTCATCACGATAATGTCGCTGCCCGCGATCGTGGCGCGATGCTCCTGGGGATCGCCCGAGAAATTCGGATCTCCGGCATGAAACTGGGCGATCGCCCGCGTCACGGGATTGTCCGCCCCGTTGACCACCCATTCGAGGTACTCGCGATTGGCGAAGGTGCTGTTGATGAACTCGCCGAAGGTGGTGTTGCGGGCGTCGATCCCCGCCTCGCGCATCGCCCGGGCGACATTGCCGGCGAAGCACGACCCAAACGTGGTGACCCGTGAGTCGGCCTTAAGCACCGTGGGATACGTGTCGCGCGCAACGTGCTCGAGAATCGTCGCGCGCAGATCCGCGAGGGCATCGATGCGGTGGGGAAATCGGACGATCTTTGCCCGCGTGCGCGCGACTTTTCGCAGACGCGCGAGGTCACTCAAGTCCGCGCGCGCCGCATGGTTGTCCGGGTCGAGTGACAGCACCCGATCGAGGTGCTCGCGGGCCTCTTCGAATCGGTCGGCCTGCAACAGGGACTTGGCTAGCTCGTGGTGGGCCTTCGCCATGTTCGGATCGATCTGTGCGGCACGGCGGAAGTGCGGCACGCTCTCCACGTGTCGGCCTTGCACGCAGTGAATCACCCCGAGATGGAAATGGGCGGATGCGTGATTCGGGTCGATCGAGATCGCGCGCTCGAACCACTGCTGGGCCACAACGGCCAGCGACGACTGCTGGTGGTCGATGCGCATCGCCAGGGTCCCGAGCTTGAAACACGTGCGCGCATCGGGCACTGAACGCGCAGTCACACGGATCAGTAGGTCGTAGGCGCTGCGAAACGCGCCCGTGCGTTCGTGCGTCTCCGAGGCGAGGCGCAGACCATCGTCGTCATCGAGTCCGGTCGCCAGGGCCTGATCCATCAGCGTCCGCGCCTCCTCGTAGCGCTTCGATCGAAGCAGGGCGCGCGCTGTCTCGTGGTTGGGATTGGTGTCGGTCATGTTTCGTCCGGGAGATCCGGCGGAGCTTCGGCGAGGGTGAAGCGAGCATCGAAGTTCACTCGACGGCCTTGGCAGCCCGGAAGGCGCTGGGTTCGATGAAGCACGTAGGAGTCAAAGAGCAGCACGTCGCCAGGCTCAAGCAAGGGGGCGAGCACTGCCCACGGAGGAATGAGATCGTCGATCGCGCTGGCGGGATACGACTGGTAGTCGGCGCGCTCGCGGCCGCCATAGAGGCCGACGGGAAACAGCGAGTGGAGGCGTCGCGGTACGACTTCGAGGCCGGGCGCATCAACGCCGCACGCCACCAGCGGCATCCACATCGCAATCGTCGGGATCTCCCAGTATCCGGTGCGCGCGTCTTGGTGAAACGGGAGCACGCGTCGCTGGCTGGCGAGTTTCGCTCGCGCGTAACCGAGGCTACGATCGATCGCGAGCGGACCGCCGAGGCGTTTCGCGACAGCCTCGAGGATCGTGGTCATTCCGGAGATTCGTCGCCACACATCGTCCGTGCTGACGACGCCCTCGAGCGCCCAGTGCCAGGCTGCGATGGGCTGTTCGCGGATCTCGGCGAAGCGTGCGGCGAGGGCCGCGGTCTCGGAGCTGTCGCAGAAGAAGTGCAGTGGGACGTTGAGCTCGGTGGAATCGCCGGGCGGTTGATTGGGGACATACGCCTGCGCCAAGTTGTGCTCGAGGCGAGGCAGCAGCGCCTGGCAGTCGTGCTCGGGAAGGCCGCCGCGGACGACGGCGACGCCGTGTCGGTCGAGAACGGAGGCCAGCTCGTCCGCAGAGAATGGCCCCGGGCCGACTTCGATGGCACGCGCGCTTGGTTGGGCGATGGCGACGACTTCGGCGGCGGTGGGCGAACGACGCTCGGACGCGCAGCGAGCTTCGATGACGCAAAATCGCGCGTCGTTGGCCAGCCGCGGGTCGTCGAACACGCGCTCCCAGCAGGCGAGCGCCCCGCGGATATCACCGCGTTCGGCGGCAACGTTGCCCGCATCTAGCCACAGGCGTGCCTCGGTCGGCCAGCGGTGACGAGCCGCGTCCAAGATCGCCGCCGCCAGGCCAAAACGGTGGTGGTAGCGATAGTGGTTGGCGAGGCCAGAGGCCTGGGCCGCACCCGTGCACCCCTCACCAGCGGCCCAAGCGTAGTCACGCGCCGCCGCATCACCGTCGCGCGCCGCAAGAAAAGCCCGTAGGGCTGCGACCGTTCCACGCCCGGGGACCATGCGGTCGAGGCGGTCCACGAGCGCAGGCCATTGCTCGAGCCGAGCCCACTCGTGGCGCCGCGCGCAATCAAACGCGGCGGCGACGGCGAGGTCGCAGAGTTCCTCGGACCGCGATGGTTCCACGTTGGGACCGTCGCCGAGCGCGTCGAGGCAGCGGCCTAGTACGTCGGCGGCACGTGCCCGCGCGGCCAGGATGGCGATGCGCGACCACTGGGCCGTCCCTGCCCGCGACAGTTCGGCTGCACGTGCGGCATGGCGCGCTGCGGCACCCCAACGGCCGATGGCGAGGAATTCCCTGCTGGCTGCGTGATGCAGCGCCGCCGACTCACCGCCGGCCAGGGCCGCAAGTGTCCCTTCATGGGCCACGGTCGCTTCGGCCGGTGTTGTCCCAGTGCCGTCCGCCATGGCGTCCCTTGTAATGCCGCGTTCGGCCGAAGCCAGCAACGCACACGAGGTGAAGGGCGCGATGCCGCGGTTACTTCACGACGGTGACGGAGCTCGACGAGCCGTGGCCGAAGCGATCCGGCTCGTACATCTCCTCGGCCTTCACCGGCGGCAGCAGGAACTTGCCGATCGATGTCGCCCGCGCGGTGTAACTGTAGGTGTACACGCCCGCGGGCAGCGCGTCGGCGAACAGCAGCATCCTGTCGTCGCGCAGATCGGTGTGGCTGAACGTGTACCACCAACCCCACCACCAGCCGTCGTAATCCGGCCGAATGCCGGTGCTCCCGGTCGTCGAACTCGCAGCCACCGACGTGACGAACTTCGGGTTTTGACCCTCGAATCCGGCCGGCAGTGGATCCTCGACGACGACGTAGTTGGCGCGGTCACTTACGACCAAATTGATCGTCACCCTGACGTTGGTTCCAGCCTTGACGATCCACGCGCCGTCGTCGGTCTGCTTGACGGCCTCTGGATCGACCTTCCCGTCGAGTCCGGGTAGCGCTTCGTACTCACGGTAGACGGTGAAGCCATTGTCGACCGCAGCCAGCTTGAGACTTGCCGGTGCGTAACGCAGGCCCAGGCGGGAGTAGAGCTTGCCGGTACCCTCTTTCGCGACCGTGAGCTGACGCGTCGCCGCGCCCTGGAGTTGAGCCATCGGCACTCGCTGCTCTACCTTGGCCATGCTTCGACCTTTGAAGGCGTGTTCACCGGCGAAGTTCTCGTCCACCCAGGTGCGAGCGGCGAAGTTGGGATCGTCCTTCTCGACGGTCTCAAAGTAGCGCGAGGCCGCGATCAACGCCCACGCGTTCGCGTGGGTGGAGATCCACCGACCGCCACGCTTGGCGTCGCGATCGTCCATGATCGCGGCGATGACCTTGGGTAGACGCGTGTCGGTGGCGTCGATCTCGAGCAGTGCCATCAGCGCGATCGCATCGGTCTGCACGTTCGAATGCATGAGGAGGCGGAGGCCGTCTGCTGCTGCTTCACTGCGCGACTCGGCGAAGTGAATGGTGCGCGCCGCCTCGACGACGCTGTCGCGGAGTTCGTCCAGGACGATGTCGCGCTCACGCGTTCGGCCGTAGCGATGCGCGGCGCTCATCAGCAGCGCGCGGGCGTAGAGCGGCATCTCATCGCGATGGGGCCATATCACGTCAAAGAGGCCCTCTCCCCGCTTCTCGCCGGAGAGCAGCCACAGGCCGAACGCCCGCGTAGTCCAATCATAATAGACACCCCAGCGTGTGCGTTCGCCGTGGCGCACGAAGTTCTCGACGTAGCCGAGCGCGCGCTCGAGGGCGTCGGCTCGCACGTCGAATCCTGCGCGTTTGCCCTCGAGCAGCGCGAACGTCACCCAGGTGCTCAGATATGGCCAGCTCTCGTCGGCCTTCCAGTAGCCGAATCCACCGTCGTAGAGCTGATGGCGGAGGAGTTTCTCGATCCCGTCCTTGGCAAGCAAGTTGCGGGCGATTTGGTCGCTGATGCCCGCGATCGGGAATTCATCGAGGATCTTGCCTAAGGTGAAGATCGGGAGCAGCCGGCTGGCGGTCTGCTCGGCGCACTCGTACTCGTAGTCGACGAGGTATTTTACCGCGTCCTCGAGGCCGGACATCGCGGTCGAGCTGAAGGTCAGTTCGAGCCCACCGAACGCGGGCAAGGCGTCTGCCGGCGGTTCGAGCGTGCGTTGGACCGAGCTATCCGTCATGCCGTAGTCGGCGAATGCCTTGGCGGTCGCGGGGTAGCGCACGGGAATCGTGATCTCGGTGGCATCGCGCCCGAGATTGCTGAGGGCGGCGAACTGCACGCGCATTTTGCCGACCTTCTCCACAGCCATGTCGAACCGGACCTCACGCGACTCCCCAGCCGGGATCTCGACCAGCTTCTGGGTTTCGCCCGCGTAGGTAACGTTGAGGCCGCGGGTCCCAACGAGGATCTGCTGCGGCTCTTTCGACTGGTTGTCGACCATCACCGAACCCTCGAATGTGTCGCCAAAGTTGGCGAACCTCGGCAAGCTTGGGCGGATCATCACTGGCTTGCGCACGCGGACGGATGTCTGATCGCTGCCGAAGCGATCGGGCGCGGCTTGATCGACCGCGACCGCCATGATTCGGAACGTCGTCAGGTTCTCCGGCATCGGGATGTCGATCCGAGCCTCTCCGTTTTCGTCGGTCGTCACCTCGGCGTCGAAGAACGCCGTTGTCGCGAAAAGCGTCCGCAGTGAGACCGACTGCGCCATCGCCTCGCCGGCGGAAATCCCCCGTGAACGGCGTTCGCTTGATTCACTTTTTGCGGGGGCAGCCTTCGACTTGGCCTCCTGAGCCAGCGCTGGCGCTGGAGCCTCCATGGGAGGAGCCGCAGCGGGCGCGTCCGCGAGCCCACCGCCACCCTTGCCATTGCCGACGAATCCAAGGCTGGCCCGGCCTCCGAAGTCGGCGCCGTCTCTCTCCAGGTCCCCCTCAACAGTGCTGGTTGGCGCCAACACGCCCGTCGTCGTCGCCTCGTTGCGCGGCAGTACGTTGGCATGCAGCGCGAACAATTGAACCAAGGACGGGCGCTGGTAGTGAAAGAACGCCACCGGATCTGGCGTCTTGTAGTCCATCAGGCTCAGTACGCCCTCGTCGACCACCATGACGGCGACCGCCGCGGGCACAGCGTTGCCGTTGTCCTTGCGCGTGGTCTTGATCGACAATGAGATCGTCTCTTTCGGCGCGATCTCCCGAGCGCTGGGTTCGAGCGCGATTGCGATCGCCTTGCTGTCGGTGCTGACGTCGAGGGTGAGCTGGCCGCTTGCGGCCGCTGGCATCCCGAGGTCCTGCCCAGGCGGGGCCCCTGCAACTTCGACGCGCCCGCGTGCGAGCACGACCGATACGCTCACGCCGCCGACCATGGCCTCGGTGATCGGCACGTCGACACCCGCGGCGCCGCCCTCGGCGACAATCGCCTGTTGACTGACGATCCCCTCGCGCTCGACCACGAGGATCCCGCTCGCCTTGGGAAACGGCGAGCGGAGCAGCAGCTTGGCGGTGTCGCCCGGGGCGTACTTGCGCTTGTCGGCGACGATGTCGACGCGACGATCGTCTTGATCCCAAATGACCGCGTTGTCGCCGTAGACGTAGAGGGTGAGCTCGCTCTTGGCCTCATGTCCGGTGTCGTCCTTCGCTTGCCCGCGCACCACGTATTGCCCGGCCTTGTCGACCTGGACTTGGCAAGGCTGCGGCGCGCTGTCGGATGTGAGCGCGCAGCCGCCGACGCGCGCCTCCTCGGTCTTGTACTCGAACGTCCAACGCCCGGCCTTTTCGACCGCCTTGCGCGTTGTCTCCCGTCGAATCACGTCGATGGCGATCGCCTGGCCTGTCTTGCGCGCGCCCTCGAGATCGACGAGTACGGCCTGGGCATCGAGAAACTCGCCCTCACGATACACACTGCGATCACTGCGCAATCCGACGTAAACGCGTGCGGGGTGAACGATGAAGCTTCCCGAGCCGGCGATGGCTTGGCGATTGTCGTCCGTGACGGTCGCGGACAGGGTGTAGGTCGCCGGCGTTACGATGGGTTTCCGTTCGTCGGCGGACGGTGGGGGTGCTGGCGGAGTTCCTGGTGGAGGAGGTTCGACGAACACGACGTGGTGGTTCACTCGCAACTTGCCGTGGCCGTCGAGCTTGCCGGTGGCGTTCTTGATCGCGGTCGACGGCACACCGGGCCCACCGCAGCAGTCGCCGCGCCCGCGGGCGAACTCACCCCCGTACCAGGGATGGTGGTGGGAGCCAACGCCGAAGGTGAACGCTTCGTTCTCGGCACCCGGCGGGCGGAAGTCTGCGGCGGTTCGCGACAATGCCCAGCCAACTTCACCTCCAACGAGCGGCGCGCCATGGAGGTACTCGCCGACGATGTCGGCGTCGAGCTCGTCGCCGTAAACGAGCGCCTTGCTATCGGGCCGCCCGACCTTGACCGTGAACTCCGGTGCTCGATAGGTCTCGACGGCGATGCCGTGCCAGAACGTTTGCGGCGATGAGAACAGGCTCGGGACCTCGAGCGAGAATTGATACGTCCCCGTGCCGCCTTCTTCCTTGGTGACGATGTCGACCGAGAAGGTGCCAAACGAGCCGATCTTGGCCTCGCCCGAGGCGACGTCGACGCCACGCGGGTCGATCACTTTCCACTTGGCCGTGGAGTTGTTGCGCCACATCGTCACGGCACCCGCTGGGCCGTGGGTCTCCTGGCGCAGAATCCCGGAGAGATGGATCGTTTCGCCGGGTTTGTACGGGCTCCGGTCGGTGTAGAACATCACGCGCGGCGTATCGTCCGGCGCGGGTCCGCCGTGGCGCCACTGGCTGCGCAAATCGCCTTCGTCGAACCGCAACAGCGCCTGATCGTCGCCGTGTTGGGCGAGTATCAGCAGCGCGGAATAGGAGTCGTGGCGATACGTGAAGCTGACGAGGCCATCGCTGCCAGTTTTGCCCGACCACAACTTGGTCCCAGGGGCGTCGAGGCTGACGAGCTCGAGCGAGACGTCGGCGAGCGGCTCGCCAGTGGCGAGGCTCGTCGCGGCGAGCATCCCTGAGTCGCGGTCGAGTGCCGCGGCCAGGCCGATGTCCGTAATCTGGATGAGCTGGGTGAATCCGGTTCGCCAGCTGTAGCCGTCGTTGGTGATCTTGTTCGAGCGCGCGAGCACCCACGCCATGGAGTCCGAGGCCATCAGGGCGCTGAGGTCCACCGCCCGTTCTTCACGCTTGCGCCGAGATGCGCGGACGTCGAACGTCTCGCGCCAACTCGAACCCTTCATGCCCGCGGGCCAGGCCCAATCGTCGCCGGGATAAGCGCGAAGGAAACCGGGTCCGTCCACGATTCCGAACGCGCGGCCCTCGATCTCCAAGCGATCGATGCCAGCGATCCGCACGCGCAGTTCCTTTGGCGCGCCGCGCTCGATGACGCCCGGTGTGCGGCCGAGGGTGGCGAGCGAGAGCTCGGGCTGCTGCGGTCCGAGTCGAATCGTGCCCTTGAACGGTTTGGCAAGCGTCTGGCCGAACGCGTCGACCACACCGGCGTCGACGGTCACCTTGTACGCGGTGTCGCCGAGGACCTTCCCCCCGATACGGATGCCGTAGCTGCCGTCGACCGTCATGTCCTCGATCGGGGGCGTGACGTGGACCTTCTCTTCTAGCTTTGGATCAAGGACCTGGGTGCTCGTGTCGAGGCTGATCCCACTGCCCGGGTAACACGGTCCGAAGCAAGTGCTAAACGACACCCGCAGCGGCGGGTACGTGGTGAACTCGGTGCTGATCGGCTTGCTCTTCTCCGGCCCCTCACCGAACACGCCCCCCGGCAAAGAGATCACGTAGCGCGTGTTGGGGGTGAGCTTGGACTTCGCGCGGACAGTGACGATGCGATCGCGTTGCCACGGTTCGAGCGCGGCGTGTGCGGGTACCTCGACCGCGGCCGACTCGATCCGTGCACCTTTGCCGTCGCGCCAGGTCAGCGCCGCCATCACCGCCGCACGCTGGATCGGTTGGTTGAACGTCAAGGTGACGGTTGGCTCGAGATCGACGCCCGTGCTCCCGCTCCACGGCGCGCTGCTCTCGAGGGCAAGGGTCGGCGTGGAGAATGAGAACGCCACCTCCTTTCCTAGGCTGGCACCGGATGTCGATTTGGCTCCGCTGTCGACCTTCACGTCGTACTTGGTCGATAGCGGCATGCGCCCGTCGGGGTAAAACGCGACCGTTCGCGTGCCGAGCCAGCGCCACTTGCCGGGCGGCTTTGGTTCGATCGTAATCGGGACGGTTTTGGTCGCGAGCGTTTCGACCGCCGCCAGGGGCACCATCGGCTGGTTGAACGTCACGCGAACGGCGTCGACGAGGGTCTGTGCGCCGGTAGGGCCGAAACGCTCGACTTGGAGTGGGCCGGTTGCCACCGCAGGCTTGCCGATCTCCGGCGGCACTTCGGGCGGGAACGGTTGCTCGATGGTCTCGGTGATGGAGGGCGGTTTGTCGGGTCCAGGTCGCGGCTCTAGCACCGGTGCGAGATCGCCGGGATGCGGCTCGAGTGGCGGAACACCCGCCCACAAATCGAGTTCGACCGGTGCGCTCGCGACCTCCGCCGGTGTCGCCGCCGTGTCCGCAGCCGGCGATGGCTTCTTGTCGGCGCACGCCAGCAGGGCGAAGACGGGCAGAGCGACCAGTAGGCGACGACGTGGGGCTGTCGGCATGGGGCGAATGGTAGCGGTTTGCCGCGGGTCGCCGCGCTCAACCGCGATTGCGCGACGGTGGATGTGGAACGCACGATGGGCGCGTGCGGTCTGTCGATGGCTTGGGGCGTATGCGCATCCGTCCAGGTGGCATGGATGCGCATCTCGAGGAAGGCCGTTGATCCGTGCGGGCGCGCCAGCACGCCTCAAGCCTCGCCGGCCGCTGAGTTTGCGGCCTTGCGAGCGGGCCGACGCCAGCGCCGACGCCCACCACCGTCTGGGCGACCCCTGCATCGGTGGGCAGAGCGATGCTACCGTGCGCACGCCATGTCAACGCTGCGCCTCGTCGCCATTGCAGTGTCGCTACTCATCACGGTCGCGGGGTGCGGCAAAGCCGATGATCGCGATCAGCAACCCGCCGAGGCGCCCAGCGGCGGTGGATCGAATCCGTCGGCACCGGGGCTGTCGCCGCTCGCGGGCCTGTTCACAAAGGGACTGGAGCAGCCGGGTCCCTATGAGGCGCCGCGGCAGTCTGCCGACTACGCCGACGGGGTCGATCACGTCGCCGTGCTCGAGCTCAGCGCCCCGGTCGGCGAGCTCCCGAGCTTTAGCCTGACAGGCGGCGAGGCGCTCACACCGCTGCGCGAGTTGACCGGGCACATCGCCGCCGCCGCGGCGGACCCCCACGTGAAGGCGATGATCTTGCGCACCAGCGATCTACAAATCGACCTGGTGCACGCGCGCGAGCTCCACGCCGCCCTGAGAGCATTCACGGGCAATGGCGAACGCGAACTGGCCTGTCACACGGAGCGAATCGCCGAGGCTGGCTATCTCGTGCTGACCGCCTGCGATCGGATCGGCTTGGCGCCGCTCGGGGAGGTCGTGATCGCGGGCCCGTCGCTAACGCCGATTCACCTCAAGGGCTTGTTGGATACGCTGGGCGTGAGGGCCGATTTCCTCCACGTCGGCGCGTTCAAGGGCGCTGCGGAGCCGCTGACCCGCGAGCAGCCGTCGCCGGAAATGCTGGCGACGCTGTCGGCGATCGTCGCGCGTATGCACGCCAGCTACGTCGAGCTGATCGCGAGCGGCCGTGGGATCGAGAACACGGCCGCGCAAGAATTGGTCGACAAGGCCCTGTTCATGGCTGATGACGCCGTCGCCGCCGACTTGGTCGATGAGGTCGCGACGTGGGAGGCGTTCCTCGAGGCGCGCCGCGCCGGCCGGGCATGGAAGCAGCTGCGCGTCAGCCACCAGATGATGGGCAAGATCGGGGACTTCGCCGCGTTGCAGCGGTTCCTCGGGCTCCTGCCGCCCGAACGCCCGAGCGATCCCCACGTTGCGGTGATGTATGCCGTCGGCAACGTCGTCGATGGTGCCGGAGCCGGCGTGGTCGGGGCCCGCGAGGAGATCGCCTCACGCACCGTCGTGGCCACGCTTCGCGCGCTCGCGGCGGATGACGCAGTGCTGGGCGTGGTGTTGCGCGTTGATTCGGGGGGCGGCAGCGCACTCGCGTCGGAACAGATCTGGCAGGCCGTCCGCGAGTTGGCGGCGCGCAAGCCCACCGTGGCGTCGATGGGGTCTGTGGCGGCCTCGGGCGGTTACTACATCTCGGTCGGTACCCGGCGGATCTTCGCCGAACCGGAGACCCTTACCGGATCGATTGGCGTGGTCGGCGGCAAGATCGTCGTCGGCAGCGCGCTCGAGCGCGTGGGCGTGAAGACCTACGACGTGCATCGCGGAGCGCGAGCGCGGATGTTCTCCCCCGTCGCGGCATTTTCGGAGGCCGAACGGGCGACCGTGCGCGCTGCGATGGAGCGGACGTATGCGACGTTTGTCGAGCGCGTCGCCGCCGGGCGGAAGCTCGATCCCGCCGCCGTTCTCGCTGTTGCCGAGGGGCGGGTCTGGACCGGTGCGGATGCGAAGGCCAATGGGCTGGTCGACGAGATCGGAGGGCTCGATGACGCGATCGCGCATGTCCGCCGAGAGGCCGGGAGCAGCGCTGATGTTGCGCTGGAGGTGTATCCGCCCGAACCGACCTTGCGCGACATACTCGCGGGCCTGGGTGGTGTTCAGACTGGGCCGCTCGCCGCGCTTGCTCAGGCGGCGATCGGCCTGAGCCCCGGCGGTCGCCCTCCGCTCGTAGATCGGGGGACGAGCGGTTCTACCTCGCTGCGCCAACTCGCGCGCATGATCGCGACCTTGGACTCTCTGCTGGTGCACGGGCGCGCGCCGGTACTCGCCCTGAGCAACGTGTGGGCCGGCACCCTGATGCGGTGACGTCGGTTCGCGCGCCGTGGCCCAGCGCTCGGAGTTCTGCCACCATCGAACTGTGGCCGACACCAGCACCGGGATCGAGCGCGCGCACGCTCTGGTGGGGGTGGACGACGCGGTGCGACCGCCCGCGTTTTACCGCTTGCCGTTCTCGCTCGCGGCCATCGGGTTGATGCTCATCGCGCTGCAGGCGGGCAAACCGGTTATCGGGCTCGGGTTGCTGTTTGTCGCGATGTTCACCACCGCGTCGACAACATGGCGCAGCTTCTCCAGCCGGCGGGCCCCAAGCCTGGCGTTGCGATTCCAGGCTGAGCGGGCGCTTCGATGCGGTCGCTACGGTGAGGCGAGGACGTTGTACGAGCGCTCGCTCGCCCTCTCGGTGCGCGACCTGGCTCCGGCCGCGCCCGAGGTCCTGCTCACCTACTACAGCCTCGCCACCGTGCACTCGATGCTCGACGAGCACGAGAAGTCGGATGAGTACATCGACCGCATGCTCGACGGCCTCGACCACCAGGTGCCGACATCGTGGCGGGCGCAGGTGGCATGGCTGCTCCGCCGCGTCGCCCACCAACACTCGCTTGCAGGTGAACACGCGCGCGCGATCCAACGATGCGAGCTCGCGCTCGAGCTGGTCGGGCCCGCACCAGGTGCCGACGACACAACCGTGCGGTCGTTGCTCGACGACGTCGCGTGGATCCACCATCAAGCGGGCGACTACATCACAGCGGAGCACGTTTTCCGCGATGCGTTGGCGATCCACGAACAATTTCGTGACATCGTGCTCAAGGGGGTGGCACGCCCGGAGTCGGGCACTCCGCTGCAGTCATCGCCCTACCGCGTTCCAGGGCCACCGATCGTCACAACCACGGGGGGTCTCGATCGCGCGGTCGCGTACAGCCTTGTGGGGCTCGGATGGACCCTGTTCGAACGGGGCCAGCATCAGGAGGCGCGGACGTGCTTTGACCGTGCCGCCATCGTGGCGAACTCTGCTTCGCCGTCTTTGCCCGGATACGGCCCGTCCGCAACCCCTGCGCGGAGCGGGCAGGCGTTGCACGTCGAGATCCTGCGCGGGCGTGCGGCCATGGAGATGACCCAAGGCAATCACGGTGCGGCCATGGAGCTCTACACCCAGGCACGGGACCTCGTGAGCGTCGGGAATGCCGCGGCGCAGGACGCCGCGCTGGCGATCGATCTCGGGTGGCTAGCGCGGTGCGAGGGGCACTTCGCCGAGGCCGAAGCTCACTACGACGTGGCGGCCAAGGCTCTGGGCAAGCGGCACGACGGGGGCGCTACGATCGCATGCGCGCTCCACGAAAGCCTGGCGGAGCTGCGTCGCCGCCAGGGAAGGATGCGAGACGCGCATCGTGAGATCGCGCGGGCCAGCGTGCTGGCCGCGGATTATCTCGGGCCCGAGCACCCGCGCATTGCGGCGATCGAGGCGATTTCCTCGCGAATCCACTCCGCGCGCGGAGACTACGCCGAGGCCGAGCGGTGTGCGCGACAGTGCATGACGGTGCTTCGCACGGCATTTGGCACGGAGCATCCACGGTTTGCTGACGCATGGTTAGCCCTTGCGGAAATGCACGCCGGTCGCGGGCATGTAGCCGCCGCAGAGCAGGCGTTTCGGCGGGCACTTGAATTGCGCGAGCATTACTTTGGGCCCCGATACTTCGAGCTCGCTGAGATCCTCGACGGCATGGTCGTGTTGCTGCGCGGAGTAGGGCGAGATACCGAAGCGGATGGGATCGCGTGTCGGGCTGACTCGCTGCGCCGTGGCCCCCGGGCGCCTGCGAGGTCCACCGAGTCGCGCGCGACGACGGATTGACCGCGTCGCGGCTGCGGCCTGCTACTGTGGAATCACGCAGGAGCCGAGGTCCTCCAACCCGGGCGGGGCCGTGCCCGGCTGGAACCAGGGCACGCAC
>CADEGN010000112.1:3961-23597 GCA_902826865.1 uncultured Myxococcales bacterium | reverse complement strand
CACGGGCACGGGCACGGAGGAGCGTGACCCCTTACGGGGTCACGCTCCTAGCAGCGGCGACACTAGAAGCGCAGGATCACATCGAACTGCGCCGACGTGGGATTCTGAAACTGCGCGCGCACGCCGTAGTTCCCCTGCGGCGACAAGACCTGACGCTGGAAGAAGTCGCCCGGATTGGCGGAGCTCTGGATCTTCGCGTGCTTCAGATCTCTGAGATCACCGCCCGCGACCGCGCGGGCATTGTCGAAGGAGTAGATTTCATCCACGCGGAGGGCTGCCTTCGCGTTGGTCACGTTGAACCACCGCACCGCGACCTCGAGCTCGAGATCACGCGGCAACGGGTACGCGTAACCGAGGCTCAGGTTCCAGGTGTAGTTGGCCTCGACACGACCACCCGCACCGCGGGGAAGGACATAGACGGCGTTGGGGCCAAAGCGGTTGCTGCTGGCTTTCAGCGAGATCGGGTAGCCCGACTGAAATCGCACGGCGGTCCCGAGGGTCAGGCTGCCCGCCTCCTTGAGATCGAACGTGTAGAACCCGTCGACCCGCGCCCGATGCGGAATGTTCGACGACAATGGACCGAAGCTATTGCGTACCACTTCCGGGACGTCGTACTGCGCGCTCGCTCCGAGGTTGTTGGCACCCGTCACCGGATCGACGTAACCATCGTAGTTGCCGATCAAGCGGCTGTACGTATAGCTGGCCACGATCATCCAGTTCCTTGCCAGACGCTTGTTGACCTCGAACGTGAACGCATCGTAGGTGCGCCGCGGCCGCGCGAAGTCGCGACCGACCGCGCGATAGGCGTCGACCAGGAAGTCGCACCGGTTCTTCTCCCGAGCGATCTCTGCGCGGCGGTCGTCGTCGCCCTCCGCTGCCTTTAGATCGGCCGCCAACTCCTCGCAGTGCCGCCGTTGCCGGGAAATATCATCGCCGCTCACGCTCTCGCCGGGATTCGCGATGATGTAGTTGTTCCCGCCATCGGTCGAGATGTCTTCAACCGCGCGCCCGAGGTCCTCGTGCACCCAGCGCACACCCAACGTGAGATCCTCGATAACTTCCTGCTCATACCCAATGCCTAGCTGACGCGAATACTGCCCGCGCAGTCGCGGCACCACCGCACCTTGCGTCAAGCCAGTGGTGAACGAGTCGGCATCCTTGCAGTACTCGGTGGGCCGACCATCGACCGCGCGTGGGTGCTCGATCCCTCCGTTGTCGACCACCGGCACCCCGTTGGCACAATCGGAGTTCCGGTAGGTGCGGCCGACCTGAACCAATCCGCCGAATACCCGCGAGTTGAGCTGCAGTGGCAACGGCTGGTAGAAGAAGCCATAGTTGGCGAACACTCGGCTTCGCCCGTCTTCGCTCAGGTAGCTGATGCCCAAGCGCGGGGCGACGTTGTCCCAGATCAGCAACGCTCGCCGGCCCATCACATCGCGCATGTCCTGCATTTCCCACCGCACACCCGCTGATACAGACAGGCCGTCATACGGCATCCAGCGGTCCTGAAGGTAGATCGCGTAGTTCTGTGTGCTGACGCGTGCCCGGTATGCGTCGGCCCGGATTCCCGCCCCAAGCGGCGTAGCGATCGCCCGTAGCTGGCCCTGCTCCAGCC
Organism: uncultured Myxococcales bacterium; assembly: GCA_902826865.1. Lineage (GTDB taxonomy): Bacteria > Myxococcota_A > Polyangia > Nannocystales > Nannocystaceae > Xiheibacterium. Next base: position 21,982 of record CADEGN010000112.1, on the reverse strand, counting down.
GAGCGCGACCGTAACCCCGCGTCGCGCGCGATTCTGGGTTGTCGGAGTCGACCAGCACGAATCGATGGTTGTCGACCCGGCCGTCCCCTCGGAAAACGTAGTTGTTGTCGCCGCGATCGTAGCAGTATTCGCCGCCGCCCGACTGCCCCGGCCCGCAGTTGCCGTAGAAGTCCGAGGCGTTCTCCCCCGAGTATCGGGAAAACGTCGAGTCTTGTTGGTGCTCCACGCGCGCGCCGTACTTGAGTTGGTGGGCACCCGCGGCGTTGAAGAAGTGCGTAAGCGAGACGAGACCCTGCACGCTTCGATTGCGTACGTAGCTGTAGTTGCCGATCCCGCCCGACAACCAACTTCGCACGGGGCAGGTGAGCCCAGGCAAACTGCTATCGTTGCAGGCTCCTTCGGCCAACTTGAGCAGGGCAGGTTGGCTGTCGCGGTCGAGCAACTTGTAGAGGTCGGTCCCCTGGGCATCCGATTCCTGGATCGCAGGCTGGCGCTTGGCAGCTGGATTATCGAGCCGCCACGCCTCCTGACTCACGCTCTCGCTCAGCCCTAGCGTCGCATCGATCTCGATCCGGTCCTTGGCAACACGGCCTTTGTAGTTCAACTCGGCGGTCGTGGCATTGGCGCGATCCCAACCGAACAGACCGTTGACGATCCCATTGGCCACGAGCGACCCACCGCCCACGGGATCGGCGTTGAACGAGGTCCCAAATGCGCTCGGGTCGAAGTTGGCGCTGGCGGCCCTGCGATACGACCGTCGCAAAAACGACGGCGTCCCGAATAGCGTGGCTTCGATGCGGTGCCTGGGCGTGATCGCCCAATCGATGCCGGCGAAAAACTGCGGGGCCAAGCCCGCGGTACGGAAGGACTGCTCGGCGAACTTCCTGGTGGCAATGTAGTCCCCGCCCGGAACACAGTCGAATTGGCCGTTCTGGTGGGGACAGCCCTCGTAGCCACCCGAACCGTCCTTGTCGAGGCGGCGATAAAAGCTCTGGGTCAGCGTGCCGCGCCCGCCCGTCATGTTGATCCCGGCCGACCAAAACAGGCGGTCCTTGATGATCGGGCCGCTCATGCGGACCACGCCCTGGATCTGGTAGTCGGGGACCTCGATCGCTCGGATCGCGTTGTCCGTGGCCTGGATGAAGCGCGGCCGCGCCAGTCGCGGCGTGAAGGTAAAGCGGGCCTGACCGCGGAATGTGTTGCTACCCGACTGTCGACGGAGGCGGATCTGGCCGCCTGAAGCATTGCCGAACTCCGCCTCGTAACCGGACTCCAGCACTTCGATCGACTCGAGGAAGTCCTGCACGATGCTGGACCCGACGGTGCCGAATCGGGGGTTATTGAAACTCACACCGCCGCCAAGGGTGTACTGCTGTTCCGCTGGACCATGCGAGTTGATCACAATGCCCCCGGGAACGCGCTGCGCGCCCGGGAGCCCGTCGAGCACTTGCGTGAAGTCGCGAGTACCCCCGGCGTTTGGGACGCGTGCGAAGTCGTCGAGGTTGATCTCCCGACGCGGACCCGGCGACTTCAAAAACTTCGGAATGACCCTGAGAATAGTCGGCTTGTCGGAGCCAGCGTCGATAGTGAATCCCGCCCGCACCTTCTCTCCCCGCGGCAAGTCGAACACCTTGGCCGTATTAGCGCTGCTGAAGACGACTTGGACGGTGTACTTGCCCTGCGGCAGCTCGGAGAACGAGTAGAGACCGCTGGCGTTGGTCCGTGTCTCGCGCACACCTTGGATGCACGTGCACTGCAGGATCACCAAGGCGCCCTCGATCGCTTCGCCACTGTTCTTGTCCTTCACAACGCCAGCTATCTGCCCTGTGTCGGCGGGTTCCGCAGCGCTCCCCCGCCCGGCAGCAAGCACCGCGACTGCGGAGAACACCGCAATAGCACCGACACGGCAGACGCCTGCGAAGCAGACCGAACGCATGCCCGCGAAACGGGCCGCTTTCACCCCTGCTTACGACGAAGGGTCCCACCGCAGGGACGGTGGGACCCTTCTTGCGAGCAGCGATCCGAGACGCGGCTAGAACCGCAGGCGGAGCTCGAACTGCGCGGCGGTCGGGTTCTGGAACGCCGCCTCCACGCCGAAGTTGCCCTGCGGCGAGAGGACAGTGCGCTGGAAGAACTCGGTGGGATTGCTGGGGCTCTGGATCTTCGTGTGCTTCACGTCGCTGAGATCACCACCCGCCACCGGCCGCGTGTTGTCGAACGAGTAGACCTCGTCGACGCGGAGGGCGGCTTTCGAGTTCAAGACGTTCAGCCAGCGGATCGCAACCTCAAGCTCGAGATCGCCCGGCAGCGGGTACGCGTAGCTAAGGCTCAAGTTCCAGGAGTAGTTGGCCTCGACCCGACCACCCGCGCCGCGTGGCACCACATAGACCGGAAACAGGCCCGGGTAGCGGTTGCTGCCAGCGCGCAGCGAGATCGGATAACCGGACTGGTAGCGCACCGAGGTACCAAGCGTGAGGCGCCCGGCCTCCTGCAGATCGAACGAGTAGAAGCCGTCGACCTTGAACCGGTGCGGCGTGTTGAACGACAACGGACCGAAGCTATTTCGCACGAGCTCTGGGATGTCGTACTGGGTGCTAGCGCCGATATTGATCGCCCCCGAGATGGGATCGACGAAGCCGTCGTAGTTACCCACGAGGCGGCTGTACGTATAGCTTCCGAGGAGCAGCCAGTTCTTCGCGAAACGCTTCTTCACCTCGAACGTGAATGCGTCGAAGTTGCGGCGCGGGCGGGTAAACTGAGACCCGATCTTGGTGAACGCTTCCTCAAGAAAGCGGCAGCGCTGCAGCTCGCGGGCCACCTGGCTGCGGTCCTCGCTATCGGTCGGCAACGCGTTGAACGTGTTGTCGAGCTCGACGCACTGGTTCTTCTGACGCTCGATGTCGTCACCGTCCACGCCGAGGCCCGGGTTGGCGATGATGAAGTTGAGACCGCCGTCGGTCGAGATGTCCTCGACCGCACGGCCTAGGTCCGTGTGCAACCAGCGGACACCGAGCGTGAGGTCCTCGATGACCTCCTGCTCGTAGCCCATTTGGAACTGCTGGTTGTATTGGCCGCGCAGCCGAGGGACGACGGCACCTTCGGTCAGACCGCTGGTCGATGCTTTGAAGTCGGTGCAATACTCGGTGGGCTGCCCATCGCGGTACTTGTCGTTGTCGATCCCGTTGACCCTGACGATTTGGCCGACGCAGTCCGAGTTCCGGTAGCTGCGTTGGACGTTGACGAGGCCGCCGAACACGCGCGAGTTCAGCTGTAGCGGCAACGGTTGGTAGAACCATCCGTAGCTCGCGAACAATCGGCTCCGACCTTCGTCGGTCCAGTCGTAGTTGATCCCGACGCGCGGGGCGACGTTGTCCCAAATGAACACCGCGCGCCGCCCCAGGATGTCGCGCATATCCTGGAGTTCCCAGCGAACCCCGGCCGTCACGAAGAGGTTGGAGAGGATCGCCCAGCGGTCCTGCAAGAAGATGGCGTAGTTTTGGGTCGAGACCTTGGCATCATAGGAGTCGACGCGGGCACCCGAGCCCAGCGGATCGGCAATGGCCCGCAGCTCACCCATCTCGCGGCGCGCCCGCCCATACCCGACCGAGGTGCGCTGATCCGGGTTGTCGGTGTCGACGAAGATAAACCGGTGGTTGTTGACCCGCGTGGCTGTGTCGATGGTGTACTGGTCGTTGCCCTTGTCGTAGCACCACTCGCCACCGCCGACCTGGCCCGGCGCGCAGTTCGAGTAGAAGTCTGACGCGTTGGTGCCAGAGTACCTGGCCACGGTGTGGTCCTCGAGGTGGCTGACCTGGGCGCCGTACTTGAGCTGGTGGGCGCCAGCGCCGTTGAAGAAGTGGGTCAGCGCGAAGTCGCCGGAGACCTGGCGCTGTTTCGAAACGCTGTACTGGCCGAGCCCGCCGGAGAGCCACTGGCGAACCGGACAGGTCAGACCGGGGAGGCTGGCGTTGTTGCACGCGTCCTCGGCGCCCGGAACGAGGTCGAGTCGGCGATCGCGGTCGAGCAGCGAGTAAAGGTCGGTGCCCTGGCTATCGGACTCCTGGGTCGCCGTCTTGCGCAGATTGTCGGGGTTGTCGACCTTCCACGCCTCGACGTTCGCGAACTGCGAATATGACAGGTTGGCGTCGATCTCGAGCTTGTCGCTCGCGACACGGCCATTGTAGTTGAGGGTCGTGATGACCGAGTTGTCGCGATCCCAGCCGAAGTGATCGTTGACGACACCGTTGGCGATACGAGAGCCGCCACCGAGCGGTGCGACCGAGGGGTTGGTGCCGAACGCGCTCGGATCCAACGAATTGGGCACCGGGCGGCGAAAGGTTCGGCGGATGAACCCGGGGTTGACGATCGCGGTAAACCCGATTCTGTGCTTCGGGTTGATCGCCCAGTCGACACCGGCGATGAACTGCAAATCGACGCTGCCGGTCTTGAATTTCTGCTCGGCGAACTTCGTGCTGAGGATGTAGTCGCCACCCGGCACGCAGTCGAACGCGCCGTTTTCGTAGGGGCATTCCTCGTAACCGCCCGAGTCGTCCTTATCCTCGCGGTGATAGAAGCTCTGGATGAGCGACGACCGACCGCCCGTCACCGCGAAACCTGCGGTCCAGAACAGCTTGTCTTTGATGATCGGGCCGCTCATCGCCACCACGCCCTGCATGACGTAGTCGGGCACCTCGACCGCGCGGAGCGCATTGTCGGTGGCGAGGATGAAGCGAGGCTGGGCCAAGCGCGGCGTGAAGGTGAAGCGTGCCTCGCCGCGGAGCTTGTGGGTGCACGCGACCCGCTGCGTCGCCCCCGGGCCGCCCGACTCTCCGCCGAATTCCGCCTAGGAGCCGGCCTCGTGGATCTCGGCCTCCTGGATGAACGCCTGGACGATCGACGCACCCCCGTTACCGACCCGCGGGTTGGTCACGTTGGCGCCCTCACCCGTGTATTTGCTCTCAGCGCCGGTGGTACCTGCGAGCGAGATACCCGCCGAGTCCGACGAGGCCGTCGCCGACGACTCGACCACAGCCGTGAAGTCGCGGTTGATCGCGTTGCCAACCGGAATGTTCTTGAACTCCTCCATGTTGACCTCGCGGCCGACGGAGGTGCTCTGCTTAACCGGGGTGGACTTGACGCGAACCACCCGGCGAAACTCGTTGTTCGGATCGACCGAGAAGTTGGCCCGGAACTTCGCGTCGCGCGGCAGGGTCGTCACCTTGGAGATGTCGGCCTGCCCGGCCAGGACCTGGATCGTGTAGGTGCCCGGCGGCAGATCGCGGAAGACGTAAAGACCGCTGTCGTTGGTCTTGGTCTCGCGTGTCCCCTGCAAACACGTGCACTGCAGCACGACCAGGGCGGTCTTAACCTTCTCCTTGGTCTTGCTGTTGGTGACCACGCCGCTGATGGCACCTTGATCGGCCGCGGCGGCTGTCTGCGGTGCCATCAGGGATGTCGCGCCCGCCGCCATCGCGCTCGCGCACGACAACAACGTGGCGAGGGAGATGGAGGGCGAGAACCTCTCGAGTGAACGGGCGCGGACCACTTCGCGAGCTCCTTCTCGACAGGACGGGGAGGCCAAACTCGGGCCCCTAAGCCCTGCGGATGCGGTCGCGGGTATAACACAGTGCCCCGGGCATTCGGTGGGCCGCGGGATGGGCGGAGAGCCTCGGCCTGCGACACGGCGCGCTCGGGCTGGACCCCGCATTGGAGCCGTAACGCCGCCCCCGCGGGCGGCTTACAGCGAGGCACAACATCAGGGTGATGCGACGAGCCGAATCAACCGCACGTCGGTGTGCAAGACGACCGCTGCGGTGGGGGCTGCGCAACCGTTGAGCTAGCGCACGGGATCGGTCCCAGGCCGTGCCCGCCCCGGGGCGAGCCACGCCGCCGTCCGCTCAGAACCTGAGCCCAAGGCCGAACGGCGACGGGAAAAACGCCGCTCTCTTCGCGAGTCGCCGCTCGAGGCCACCACGCGCCATCAACACCGCACCCGCGATCACGGAGGCGACTCCGATGCCTCCGAGGAGGGCAAAACTGAGGGTCGCGCTCCGCTGGGCCTTGGGCCCGCTTCGAGCGGCGTACAAATAGTTGTTGAGATACCCACGAAGATCTCCGGCCTTGTCCAACCCGTAGGCCTCGAGCATGGCTTCTCCGCCAGGGTCGATCGCGCAACCCATCGGCAACGGTTCGTCGGGACCAAAGTGGGCGCTCGTCGAGATCCCCTCGTAACAAGACAGGCTGATCGCACGCTTGTAGTTGGCGAGGTTGCTGAAGTCCCGCGTGCGTCCCACGAAGTAAACGCCGAGGCCCACCCCGGTAAACAGCAGCGCGGCGCCGGCGGCGAGCACAGAACCACCGACGATCATGAGCTTCCGGCCCTTGGCAGGATCACCGAGTCGATCGCCCGACGTCGTCGGGGTCCGGGTGTCCTTCACCTTCTGCCGTGCCTCGGCCGCCGCGATCTCCTCGTCGAATTCCGCCAGCTTCGACTTCGCATCGGCGACGTCGCTGGCGAGGTCGGGGTTCGGTTCAGCGACCTGGAGAAATTGACGCAGCACAGTACGGGCCTGCCGTAGATCGGACAGATCCTGGCTTACGTCATACTTGCCGCGGTGCGCGAGCGCGATGTTGTAGAGCAACAGTGGCTGATCGCTCAGGTTGAACGACTCTTGCCATTTCGCGATCGCACCATCGTAATCACCGAGGCGGTAGGCCTTGCGCCCGTCCTGGTAGAGCTCCTCGGCGGAGGGTCCTTGGGCGTGGGTCTCGCCCACGACCCCGTGGACGAGCAAGACTGCAACGAGGAGCGCAGCGCAGGGGCTTCTCATCGGCGCCGCAAGGGTAACACGGGTTCACAGGTCGATGAGCTCGACATCGGCGGGATCCAGCTCGATTCCCAAGAATCGACTCCCGACCCGGGCAAACCGCTCGCGGTTGTCGGTGGCCATTAGTCGCATGGGCCGGGCCGGCGGCGTGTGATGGAGCATCCCGCACCCTGCGAGCATCTCGGCTGTGGTCGCGGCGGTGGTTGCCGCAGAGTCGACCACCGTGACCAAAGCACCGGCCGCCTCGCGGATCGGCACGAGCAGCAACGGGAAGTGGGTGCAGCCAAGCACGAGCGTGTCCACCCCGGCGAGCAAGGGATCGAGATACGCCCGAGCAATCGCCGTGGCGATCGGCCCCTCTGTCCAGCCCTCCTCGGCGAGAGCCACGAGCAAGGGACTCGGCTGGGCGACGACGACCGCATCGGGGCGCAACCCGGTGATCGCCCGCGTGTAGGCACCCCCTCGGACCGTGCTCTCGGTTCCGATCACGGCGATGTGACCCGATCGTGACGCAGCGCAGGCGGCCCGGGCACCCGGCTCGACAACGCCGACGACGCCGAGCTGCGGGAACGTGGCCCGTAGATCCTCAAGCGCCACCGCGCTCGCGGTGTTGCAAGCCACGACCAAGAGCTTGATCCCGCGATCCACGAGCACTCGCGCTGCCTGCCGCGCGTAGCGAACGATCGTCTCCGGGCTTTTGGTGCCGTAGGGCAACCGGGCGGTGTCACCCAGGTACAAGAACGACTCATCCGGAAGCGCCTGTCGCAAGGCCCGTAAAACGGTGAGTCCACCGACTCCCGAGTCAAACACGCCGATGGGCAACGTGGCGTTCATGCCGAGCGGCTGAGAAGGTTCTTGGCGATGACCATCCGTTGGATCTGCGACGTGCCCTCGTAGATCTGCATGAGCTTCGCGTCGCGCATGAGCTTCTCGACCGGGTACTCCTTTGTGTAGCCGTAGCCGCCGAAGACCTGGACCGCGTCGGTGGTGCATTTCATCGCCAGGTCGGCGCTCATCGCTTTGGCGATCGCTGAGGTACTCGTGCGGCGGATTCCCTGATCCACCTCCCAAGCGGCCTTCATGTACAGCAAGCGCACGGACTCGTACGCCATCGCCATCTCGGCGATCATGAACTGAATCGCCTGGTGCTGAGCGATTGGCACCCCGAACGTCTTGCGGACCCTGCTGTATTCGATCGACTCGTCCATCGCGCGGCGGATGATGCCGGCGCACTGCGCCGCGATCATCGGGCGCGACTTGTCGAAGGTTTCCATGGCGATGGCGAACCCTTGCCCTGGCTCGCCGAGAATGTGCTCAGGCCCGAGGCGAACGTCTTCGAAGATCACGTCGACGGTGTTCGAGCAGCGCTGGCCGAGCTTGTTCTCTTTGCGCCCGATCGAAACGCCCGGCAGATCGCGGGGAATGACGAATGCGGTGATCCCCTTGTGTCGGGTGGACGGATCGAGGGTCGCAAACCCGGTGAAAAACGAAGCGTAACCGCCGTTGGTGATCCAGCGTTTCTGACCGTCGAGGATCCAACCGTCCGCGTCGCGGCGCAGGCGCGTGCGCAAGGCGGCCACGTCCGAGCCCGCCTCCGGTTCGCTGCAGCAGTAGCTGACGAACGCGAACTCCCCCGTGAGCTTGCCGAGCCAGTGCTGCTTTTGCGTCTCGTCGCCAGCGATGAGAAGCGGGAGCGCTCCCAGGTGATTGCACATGATGCTGGTGGCGACGCCTGCGCAGCCGTAGGCCAGCTCCTCCGCGATCATGCAGCCGTCCAGGGTATGCAGTCCGAGGCCACCGTAGGCCTCGGGAAGCTCGACGTTCATCAGGCCGACGTCGAACGCCGCGCGAAACACGTCAAGCGGCATCTCACCGCGCTCGTCGTACTCGCCCGCAACTGGAATGATCCTCTCGGCGGCGAACTTGCGCGCGGCCTCGACGAAAGCCGTCTGCTCCTCGGACACCCGTAGGTCAAACATGCGCCGGTGATAGCACGGCGGCCGCGGGACCGGCCGCACCCCCGACTCAGCTGTCCGGGCGCGCATCGTCGCCGGCGGCGCGCGCGTGGCGAGCCGCCCGCGCCCGGTCCTTGGCGGCGCGATCGGCCTGAGCGGTCTGCGCAGCCCGACCTCCGAGAATGTAGCCGATGACGATTCCCACCAGCAGGACTCCGGGGATGTAGACGAAGTGCGCCAGCGTCATCGTCTCACCCCCGCTCGACGCGGCGGCGGAGGGCATCGAGATCGGCGCGCTGAGCCTGACCGCGGCGCCACAGCGTCACGCCGTAGATGGCGAATAGGCTCCAGATCACACCGTACGCCCAGACGACGTGGGAGTAGTCCGAGGCCGTTTTCGCGGCTGCCTCGGCTTCACACGCCCGCACGCACTGCACAGTGGCCTGGTCGAGCCCCGTCACAGGTTCGTACTGATCCTCGCCCGTGTTCGGGGCGGCCTCCGCGGCTGACTTCAGTCCAAAGCTAAGCATCGCCCACCTCTCCTCGCTTGCCGGCGCCGCGTTCATCGAACGCGATCCAAGCATCGTCGAGCGCCATCGCTCCCTGCTCCTGTCGTATGCGCACCAACAGCAGGCCGATGCTCATCGCAACAAGGGCGATGAGGCATGGCCATAGCGCATTCCACATCTGTGGCGGCAACGAGCCCACGACGTCCGTCGTCGGGTGCGTGGTCTTCCAAATCTTCACCGCGTAGTAGATGATCGGCACGTCGATTGCGCCGAAAATCGCTAGCGCAGCCGCCAACCGGTCCGATCCGCCGGCGCCATAGCGGCGCAGCAGCACGAACGCCGCAAAGATGAGCCACAGCAGGCCCGTCGACACCTGACGAGCATCCCATGTCCATGCGCGCCCCCAGGTGGCGTGACCCCAGATCGGACCTGTGATCAACACCCCGAGGCCGGTGATGAGCACAAGCTCACCGGCCGCGATCGAGGTGGCCTCGGCGAGCCGTGACTGCCGGCGCAGCTGAATCATCGCCGCGATACCGCACGTGACGGCAAGGGCCATCATGATCCAGGCCAGCGGCACGTGAAAGTAAAAGATCTTCTGAACCGTGCCCATTTTGCGCTCGATGCCGGTGTGCAAGAACACTCGGTTGACGCTGTAGGGCGTCACGAACGCCGCGAGGGCGAAGAGGGCGACGGGAATGTAGCGCTTCATGTGGCCTCCCCACGCCGGGAGCGTGTGCGAGAGCTCGGGCCGGCGGCCGGCTTGCGCGCGCCGCCGAGCAACACCGGCTCGAACAGCCAGGCCCCGAGCACGACGACAACAGCGTCCACCGCGGCGAGCTGGCCCAGATAGGTAGGAAACTGCGGATGGTCCTCGAGGAGCGCGCGCGTGGAAACAAGCGCGAAGATCAGGGCCGGCGATGTGAGCGGATAGAGGATCACCGAGATGAGCACGTTCTTTCCGCTGGCCGTGGCGAGCCCGGCGGCAAACAGGGTGCCGACCGCGCAATAGGCGAGGCTGCCGAGCAGGAGCAGCAATGCCGACTCGAGCGGGCGCGCCACCAGCGCCTGAGCAGCGGGGAACAGCAGCGCCAACGCGGGCATCAGCAGGGCCCCGCACCCGAGCACGATGGACAGCGAAACCAGGAGCTTGCCAAAGTAGATCGCAACGCGATCGACCGGCCAGGTCAACAACGCACGCAACGTGTCGGCCTCGCGCTCGCGATCGAAGATGCGGGTAAGCGTGAGTGCTCCGGCGAACGCGACCCCGAGCCAGAGCATCCCCGGTACAGCGAGCACGTGGGCCGAGGCCGGCAGGGCCGCGAACGCAAGCGCGAACATGACGAGCACCACGACTGTGAAAAACGCGGCCGTCAATACCAGCTCGAGATCACGCAACTCCTGGCGGAGGTCGTTGCGTGCGAGGAGCCACGCCTGGCGCAGAAGCGGCACCACGGCTCGGTTGTAACACGAGCGGGCGGGCGACGCGGCGGCCGCGAAACCGCCGCTGTGAAAACCCAAGCCCTCGCGGCGGGCGAGCCCCGATGCGATCGGGATACGAGCCCGACCGGTCACACCGCCGCCTCCGCTTCGCGCCCGGCACCGGCCCCGAGGCTGCGGATCCGCGCCGCGTAGTCGTCGCGGGTGCTGCCGCTGCGCGCGGTCGTGGCCACGATCCGGCCGTCCGCGAGCAGGACCGCGCGGTCGCTACACTCGGCCACGGCCTCGAGATCGTGGGATGAGAGCAGGATCGCAGCGCCGCGATCGCGTTCGGCGAGGAGGATCTCGATCAACAGCTTCTGGCCACCGTGATCAAGCGCGGTGAACGGCTCATCGAGGAGCAACACGTCGGGTGTCCCGAGCAGGGCTCTGGCGATCGCGAGGCGCTGCTGCATGCCCCGTGAGAAGGCACCCACAGGCCGACGGCCGGCGTCGCCCAGGCCGACGCGACGCAAGAGTGCGGCAAACTCGACCTTGTCGGGTGCGGCCGTCGTTGCGCGCAGCGAGGCGTAAAGTCGCAGGTTTTCCTCGGCGTCGAGGCGCGGGTAGAGCTGCGTCGAGTGGGCGACGAACGCGAGACGACGGCGCCCCGCGACATCGAGCTCGCCTTCGCCGCGGGCGCCGAAACAGCAGCGTCCGCCCGAAGCGGGCAGCAGGCCGGCGCAGATCGAGAGCAAGGTGGTCTTGCCGCTGCCGTTGGCTCCGAGCAGCCCGATCACCTCGCCCGAATCGACGCGCAGGTGAATGTCGCGTAGCACAGCGAGTCTGCCGAACCTCCGCTCGACGCCATCGATCACGAGGGGCGCGATGACGACAGCATCCATCTCACGCTCCGCCAGCGGGCGGCCGGCCGCTCGGCTTGGCAGGGATCACGCCGCCACCGCTGTCGAGCTGCCGCCAGACGCGATCGAGCGCAGCGATCACGCGGGCGCGTCGGGCCGTCTCCGCGATCGGGATCGCATCGAGCATGGTGAATAGCTGGTCGCGACGCTGAATCAACGCGGCACGCCGATCGACGCGGGGACGCATGATCATCGCGGCAATTCCGGCGAAGGCCATGGCGATGGCGGCAAACAGGGCGATCCTCTGCAGCAGAGGGTCTCGCACCGGTAGACCGCCGACCGCGAAGCGAAGCTTGGCGCCGCGCGCCCGCTGGCCGAGGACATGGAGGATCTTGCCCGGGGTCGGCGACTCGTGCTCGGTGCGCTTTGCGCCGGACGCCTCCAGCGTTTGATCTGGACCGACGGCAACGCTGGTCTCCGCGACGTCGAATGGCAAGACCAAGTCGATGTCGGCCGATCCATCGTGCTCGACCGCGTAGACCAGCGCCATGCGAATCACCGAACCCGGCGGTAGTGGCTCGGCCAGGGTGGCGAACGGCGCACCGTCTGTGTGCTCGAGAAACGAGGCCCCAAACGGCGGCACGCTGACACTCTTCGCGCCGGCGGCGGGCTCAAGCTTGAGGCCACCTTCGGGCCAAAACGCCTTGTCTCCCGTGACCATCACATCGTGCAGCTGGAGCACGCGAGCGACGTCGTTCTCAAGCCCATCGACCTCGAAGGTCACCACCGATCGCACCATCGAGTAGTCGGCCGTCGTTGGGAACACCCGCACGTCAACCCCGATGCCGCCGCGCTTGTCCACCTGGAAGAAGCCGCTCGTGTACGGTCCGCCGCCGTAGACCACCCGCACCTGATAGAGCGCATCGGAGGAGACGTCGACCAACACGTCGGCAGTGCCCGCTCCGCCGATGGTCCCGGGAAAACGCGCCTCCGTGCCGGCGGAGTCGCGCTTGATCACCTCGACGGGATGGTTGGCAACGGCTTGGTCATCGCCATCGACCACCCGCACGCGCACGGTTCCCTGCGGCAGCGCAGGCAAGACGCGCGGCCCGGGCAACTCGGTCCGCTTGCTCGGCCGCGGGCGAGCTGGAATGTCGCCACGGGTTAGCAGAAGCGCCTGACCGACCCTCGGGTCCATCTCGAACGCCTGCGAGACGCGCTCGAGACCGCCGGGCAAGACACCCGACGCCTTTAGCTTGCTGCCGGCGGGCACCTCGGGCGGGGTGAGCCCAGCGAACTCGACGCGCCCGCTCTCATCGGTGGTGCCCTTCTTTTCGCTCCGCTTGCCGTCGGGCGCCACGATCTCGAGCGTGATCTCCACCCGAGCGATCGGCTTGCGCTCGGTGAGATCAAAGGTGCCGACGATCAGGCGACCCGGCGGCGAACCTTCGAGCGCAAACGGCACGCCCGAGGTCGGGATGTCGGATTCCCCAGCCCGGCCGTGGCCCGCCGACGCGCCGGCTCCGCCCGTTGCACCCCCGCCGCCTGCCCCTGCGCCGGTGACGAGCATGACGCGCGAGCCAGCCTCTGCAGCCAGCGGGATCGGCTGCGTGGACATCACCTCGCCGCCGACGGTGGCCTTGGCGATCGCGGATCCGCCGATTGCGGCCTCGAGTCCACCGAAGGTCGCCCGGCCCTGCAAGTCGGTGGTCGCGTTCGCCGTTTGCTTGGTGCCGTCGGGCCGGGTGATCTCGAGGGTCACCTCGATCCCGCTCGCCGGCTTCTCGAAGCCACCGTCGAGCACGCGCACGGTGATCGCACCCGCTTGTAGCTGCGGATCGACCCTGGGGATCCCGGACATCTGCCTGGGATCGATCGCCGGACCGGCTTCGGCCGACACCGAAAACAACACCAGCACAAGCGCGAGCCATGCGGTCGCGATCGTCGCGAGCCGTGTCATGCCGCGAGCTCCTTGCCGCACTTCTTGCAAAAGCGGGCGTCTTGATCGTTGCGCGAGTCGCAAGAGCCGCACATCCGCTCCGCGTCAGACGCGGAAGCCGACGCAGACTCCGAAGCCGACGCCGGTGTGGGCTCCGCGACGGGTTCGCCCGGCTGCCCGGGCTCGGAATGGTCGCTCTGCTCGGTGACGCCTTTGGCCGGGGTCTCGTCGGCCTTGCCCTTGCCGCCGGCATTCTTGCCGGCCGCGTCCCCCGCGTCGGCCTTCTCCAGGCGCTGCGCGAGCTCGGGATGAAGCTCGGCGCCGGCGTCGATCGCCCGCATGACTTCGATGGCGCGCAGCTCGTAGCCCTCGCGCACCCCGTCGTAGTCCGCCTGCGAAAGCTTGCCCATCTCGAAGTCGAACCGCAGCTCGTTGATCGCCCGCAGGAGGCGACGTCGCTCCTCGCGGAGCTCGCGGTCCGACAGCACGCCGAGGCCGACCTCGACCTCGACCATCGTCTGCAAGCTCGGCCGCGCGAGCGCAGACACCATTCGATAGAGCGTGTACAGGCATAGGGCCAAGGCCGCGCCGGCGATCAGGAGCCCCGCGGTCGCCCCATCGACTCGCGCGTGGAGGCCCCAACGCAGAAACCCGCCACCCGCGGAGAGGATCGCCCCGGCCACCAAGCCCACGCGGACCAGTGGATGCGCGTGGAGCGGCCCGGGCCGCGCGTAGCTGTTCGCATCCGCGGCCACTGCGGCGGACACACGGGCGCGCGCCGGCTCCGACGGCCCGCTGCGCTCAGCTTCCACCTTCGGCCTCTTCTCGCTTGGCGCCGATGCAGACAATGCCGCCGGCGAGCATCACCGCGAAACCGATCCACACCCAGCTCACGAGCGGGTTGTAATAGAGGTTGATCCGCGTCCAACCCGTCGTCATGTCGACGTCGGCGATCGAGGCGTACACGTCGCCGCCGGGCCGCATCAGCCGCGAAACCTCCGTCGTCGGTTGGTCCGGCAGCTGGTAGTACCACCACTTGGCCGGCGCGAGCCGTCCGACGACGCCACCCGACTTCTCCACCGTGAGCTCGACGGTCAGCATGTCCTTCTGCCAGTCCTGGGTCGCGCGCGCACCCTCGTAGCGCAGGGAGTAATCGCCGAGCTCGACGATATCGCCGGGATAGATCCCGAGCTTGCGCTCGATCTTGTAGCTGTTTCCGGCCCAGCCGAAGAACATCAGCACCACGCCCAAATGGACGATGTAGCCCCCGTAGCGTCGGCGCGCGCGCGTCACCAGGCCGATCAACGCGTCGAGCGCGCTCTGCTGACGATGGCGTTGGCGGACGGCGATGCCACGGAGAAACTCCTGGACGATGGTGCCAGCAGTAAAGCCACATACGCCGAAGCACAGCAGGCCCGCCACCGAAAGGACCTCGAACGCACCCTCCGTCCGGATCAGCGGGATGCCGAACCCAAACGCCGCCATGGCGGCGACACCGGTCGCAAGCGGCCAACGAAACTGCTCCACCAGGGCCTTCCCGGTGGTCTTGCGCCACGCCACCAGAGGACCAATCCCCGTGAGGAGCATGAGCGCGAGGCCGAACGGCACCATGTAGTGGTTGAAGAAAGGCGGGCCAATGGTCACGCGGGACGTGATTTCGGCCATCCCAAACACCGATTGCAGGATCGCCCCGAGGCCGGGCGCGCGCAGCAGCACGTTCATGAACCGGCGGAAGCCCTCAAGTTCGGTGAGCGTGGGGAAGATCGTGGCCATCACCACGAAGATCGCCATGAGCAGAAACAGCCAGTTGTTGAGCAGGAACGCAAACTCGCGGCTGAGTACGCTCTCGAGCTCGTTGCGCGCCCGCAGAAGCGGCAAGCGCCACAGCAGCAGCCCTATCGACACCACTGCGATGACGATCATGAACACGCCGAAGGTCCAGGCCAGCACCGGATCTTCGCCAAACGCGTGCACGCTCTGGACCACGCCGCTGCGGGTGAGAAACGTGCCAAAGATGGTCAGGAAGAACGAGACGATCACGAGCAGAAGGTTCCAGACCTTCAGCATTCCGCGGCGTTCTTGGACCATGATCGAGTGCAGAAACGCCGTGCACGTGAGCCACGGGAACAGGCCCGCGTTCTCGACCGGGTCCCACGCCCAGTAGCCACCCCAGCCGAGTTCCTCATAGGCCCACAACCCGCCGAGGATGAGGCCGATGCTGAGGAAGATCCACGAGAACAGGGTCCAGCGGCGGACGCTCCGCTGCCAGGCATCGTCGACCTGGCCGGTCATCAAAGCCGCCATGCCAAACGCGTACGGCACGGCCAGCGAGACCATGCCGAGGTAGAGGCTCGGCGGGTGGAAGATCATGTACGGATTTTGCAGAAGCGGGTTCAACCCCTTGCCCTCAACCGGCGCCAGATCGGCGATCTGAAACGGCTGAAACGGGTTCTTCAGGAACACCAGCAATGCCGCGAAAAAACCGATGATGGTGGCGAGAATCGCAACCGCATGAGGGATGAGCGCGCGATGGCGGTGTCGATTGGCCGCGACCGATAGCGACGCGAACAGGCTCAGCAGCAACACCCAAAACAGCAGACTGCCGTCGAGCGAGCCCCAAAACGCCGTGAGCTTGTAGAAAAACGGCATCGCCGGGTGGCTGTTGTGCTGCACGTACTGGATCGAGGTATCCCCGGCCAAGAACGCATACTCGAGCAACATCGAGGCGAAGAGCGACACGCCGAAAATGGCGTGGATCCCCTGCACCGCGCCCTCGATCAGCCGCTCGGACCGGCGCACCGCTCCACTGGCGGCGAGCGCGAGGGTCGCAACCGCGAGCAGAAAAAGTAGAACGACCGAGACACTCCCGAGCGTAGAAATCGGCATGGTTCTATCCCTTGCTGGGCGCGTCGGCCTTCACGACCGTCTCTTCTTCGTACTTCGATGGGCACTTCGCAGACATGTCGTCTGACTCGAAGACGCCATCTTGCAGGCGGCCCGTGAGCACCACCTCGCCCTCCTCTTGGAAGGTGTCGGGTGGAATGTTGGTGTAGTGGACCGGCAGGCGCTTGCCCTCGTACTCCACGACAAAGGTAAGATCGCCCGTCGTCCCCTTCTTGCGCTGGATCGACTTGGCAACGACGATCCCATGGATCTTGATCGTGCGCCCCGCGTAGTTCTGCGGCGCCTCGACAACCTTGTCGACGTAGACATACTCAAGCACGCCTTCTCCGGTGCTTGAGAGGATCATGAACGCCACGGCACCGCCGACGACGATACCGAACGCGAGCTTGGTTCCGAGGGAAAGTGCCATAGCGTTCATCCTCCGATGCTGATCATCGCCTTGTCCGGGCCCCCGGAGCCGTCGAGATGAAACCCGTGACCATCGCGCTTGGTTCCGAGGACGGCCCGGATCGTCCCTTCGAGGCGCTCGACACCGCCCTCCCGTAGGGCCGCGCGGAGATCGCCAGCATCATCGTGGGCCAGACAGCCGTGCAGCTGCCCCGTTGCCGACAGCCGGAGGCGGTTGCAGCTGCCGCAGAAATTCTCCGTCATCGCCCCGATGGTCCCGAGTACCCGGCCGCGCCACGCTCCGGCGGTGACGCGAAAGTAGCGGGCCGGACCAATTCCGCCGACGGGAGCCCCATCGACGGGCTCCAGCGCACCGCCCACCTGGACCGCAATCGCCGCGCGGACGTCCGCGCTGGCCATGAGCTGGCCCGGCACGAACAACTCGCCGCCCGCCATGGGCATGATCTCGATGAAGCGCGGGATGAGGTCGCGTTCCCACGCGAACGCCGCAGTCGCACCGAGCTCGTCGCCGTTGAAGCCGCGAATCGCGACCGTGTTGATCTTGGTCCCGCGAAAGCCGCAAGCCAACGCGGCGTCGATACCAGCGATCACATCGGCAACGCGGCCCCGTCGCGTGATTGCGGCGAAGCGATCGGGATCGAGGCTGTCGAGGCTAACGGTTACGGCATGGAGTCCGGCCGCCCGCAAGGGTGATGCGAGGTCACCCAATCGTTGCCCGTTTGTGGTCATGACCACCTCGATCGGCCCGTGCTCGCCTCGCAATGCCGTGAGTTCGCGAACCAGCCCGACGAGGTTGCGACGCAGGGTCGGTTCGCCACCCGTCAGGCGGATCCGCTCGACACCCCAGCGGACAAAGGCGCCGCACACCCGGACAACCTCCTCCAGCCGCAACAGCTGGTCCCGGGGCCCAAACTCCTGATGACCGTCCGGCATGCAGTAGGTGCAGCGATAGTTGCAACGATCCGTGAGCGAGACCCGCAGATACCGAACCGCCCGGGCGGCCCGATCCTCGAGCACATGGCTGCCGCACGATCCGCTGCCGGTGCCCGGCGTGGATGCGCTCGAACGCATGCGCGTACGGAGCTGGACGAGGTTCAACTGCGTAACCTTCCGTGACGGAAGCGTGCCATATCGCCCCCGCCGCCGCATGGGCCACGGGCAGATCCTGCGCGGCCGCCAACACAGTACGCCTCTCCC
>CADEGN010000112.1:0-3951 GCA_902826865.1 uncultured Myxococcales bacterium | reverse complement strand
CGACACGTACCTGCGGGCCGCCACCGACCGGATCGCCGCCCCCTGGGTCCGCAGCGCCTTCGTCGACAATGCCGGCATCGTCGCCTTCGACGACCACCACGACCTGGCCATCAAGGTCGAGACCCACAACCACCCCTCGGCCCTCGAGCCCTTCGGCGGCGCCAACACCGTACGCCGCCCCCAGGCACGGCGATCCCCTCACTGCGACGCGGGACCGACCACTTGGGGCACCCGGCCCCCTTCGTCAGTTTGGCTTCGTCGGCGCTTTCCCGTCCGGGGTCGGCGCTTTGACACCACCGGCGGGTGCCTTGGCGTCTCCCGGGGACACCTTCGCGTCACCCTTTGGTGCGGGCGGCGGTGGGGCCTTCTTCGCCCGAGCGGCGTCGTCAAAGGCGTCACCCTGATGGATGCGGAAAAACGTCCCCTGCTCCTCGTTGAGTCGCGGGCGGCTCTGCAGATCGAAGATCGTGAACATGAAGAAGATCGCCACGAAGATCACCGTGCTGAGAAACACGAACACGTGGTAGCGGTCGTCGTAGCGGAGGTGCATGAAGTACATGCACACGAGCGCCGCCTTGGCAAAGGCGACGGCCATGGCGACGTACAGCGACGCCGCGCCGAGATCCGCGTAGGACACCGCGTAGGTCAGCCCGGTGAGGACGAACAACGCGCCGAGGATCTTGGCGTAATGCGACTCGGGAGAGACGTGTTCGTGGTTCTCGATCACGCCCTCGATGGGCTTGCCGTGGAGGAATGTCTTGGTCGTCATGGCCGAGCGCTCCTCACTTCACCAGATAGAGCAGCGGGAAGAGGAAGATCCACACGAGGTCGACGATGTGCCAGTAGAGCCCGACGTTCTCCACCGGTGTGTAGTAGTTGGGACCAAAGTCGCCCCGCTGCGAGCGGCGCAGCACCCAGAAAAGGACCCCGATGCCGACCAGCACGTGGACCCCGTGCAAGCCAGTCATCGTGAAATACAGGCCGAAGAAGATGTGGGGCAACCCCGTGATCACGTGGCCGTGTTCGGCCGCGTACTCCTGGGCCTTGGCGTAGTCGAAGTACTTGCCGGGGAAGATCCCGTGGGAGAACTTGCCCGTGTACTCGAAGTACTTGACGACCATGAACACCATCGCGAAACCGATGGTGAAGATCAGGTTGCGGACGAGCTTCTGCTGGTCCCCGACCTGGGCCGCTCGAACCCCCATCGCCATCGTGTAGCTCGAGGTAAGCAGTGCGACGGTGTTCACGCCGCCAAGGCGCTTGTCGAGCAACTCGTGGCTGTCGAGCACCATCTCCGGATAGAACATCCGGACCACGAAGTAGGCCAGGAACAGGCCGCTGAACATCAGGACTTCCGTGGCCAAGAACAGCCACATGCCGAGCTTCGCCGCGCCCGCTTGTTGCTCGACCGAGTCGTAGAAGTGCTGAAAGAACTTGTGCGGCGGTTTCTCGCCGCCGCCGTGGTGACCGTGTGCTGCGCTGCTCATGACTAGTGCGCGTCCATGCCGCCCGAGCGGTCGATCTGGGGGAAGTTGTACGGATCGGTGTCGACCCGCGGCTGGCCGTGGAAATTGTGCTCGATCGGTGGGTTCTGCGTGCTCCACTCGAGCGAGGCGCCGCCCCACGGATTGGCAAAGGCGCCGACCTTGGTCCCCGTCTTGAGCGAACGCAGCAGATAGATCGCCGTCCAAAGCAGACCGATGCCCAGGATATACGAGCCGATCGTCGACAATACGTGCTGCTGCTGGAACTGCGGCACGTAGGTGGCGTAGCGACGCGGCATGCCCTGCTGGCCAACGATGAACTGGTTGAAGAACGTCATGTTGAAGCCGATGAACACGAGCAGGCAGCCCCAGCGGCCCGAGCGCTCGTTGTACATCCGACCGGTCATCTTCGGCCACCAGTGATGGAGTCCGCCGATGAACGCGATGATCGTTCCGCCCATCATCACGTAGTGGAAGTGGGCGACCACGAAGTAGGTGTCGTGGAGATGGACGTCGACCGACAGCGAGCCAAGGAAGATGCCGGTGAGGCCACCGATTGTGAACGTGAACAAGAACGCAAGCCCGTAGAGCATCGCCGTGTTGAACGAGATGCTGCCCTTGTAGAGGGTGGCGACCCACGAGAACACCTTGATCGCCGTCGGAACGGCAACCGCGAACGTCAAGAACGAGAACACTACGCCGGCGAGCTCTGACTGGCCCGACACGAACATGTGGTGCCCCCACACCAAGAACGAGATGATCGCGATCGCGACCGAACTGAGTGCAATCGCCTTGTAGCCAAAGATGTGCTTGCGGCTGTGGACGGCGATGATCTCGCTGATGATGCCGAAGCCCGGCAAGATCATGATGTAGACGGCCGGGTGGCTGTAGAACCAGAAGAAGTGCTGGTACAAGACCGGATCGCCACCCATCGCCGGGTCGAAGATGCCGATGTTGAGGGTGCGCTCGATGATCAACAGCAGCAGGGTGATCGCAAGTACGGGCGTGGCCAGCACCTGAATCACCGCCGTCGAGTAGATCGCCCAAACGAACAGCGGAAGGCGGTTCCAGGTGAGACCCGGCGCCCGCATCTTGTGGACCGTGACGATGAAGTTCAAGCCGGTGAGGATCGACGAGAACCCGAGGATGAACGCGCCGAAGGTCGCCGACACCACCGCCGTGCCACTGGTGGTGGAGTACGGGGTGTAGAAGGTCCAGCCCGTGTCGAGCTGCCCCGCAACCAGGGTGTAGAGGAAGAAACACGCGCCCAGGCAGTAGACCCAGAACGACAGGCGATTCAGCCGCGGGAAGGCGACGTCCTTGACACCCAGCATGAGCGGGAGAAGGAAGTTGCCGAGGGCTGCCGGGACCGAGGGAATGATCACCAGGAACACCATCACGGCGCCGTGGATGGTGAACAGTTTGTTGAAGGTCGTCGCGCTGACGATGTCCTGCTCCGGCGTGAGTAGCTCGGTGCGTAGCGTCAGCGCCGCCACGCCGCCGACGAAGAAGAACAGCAGCGTGAGGGCGAGGTACATCATGCCCAGACGCTTGTGGTCGAGCGTCATGAACCAGCCCATGAAGCCGGGCGAGCCGCTGTAGAAGCTCGGCTC
The DNA here is from genome assembly GCA_902826865.1 of uncultured Myxococcales bacterium. Taxonomy (GTDB): domain Bacteria; phylum Myxococcota_A; class Polyangia; order Nannocystales; family Nannocystaceae; genus Xiheibacterium. The sequence goes on along the minus strand of CADEGN010000112.1, from coordinate 854 downwards.
CCGGGCGGGTTCTGCGGGCGACTTGGTCTTGTCTGCGGTTGCCATGGATCTCTCGCTCGTCACTTCTTCAGCGACTTGATGTACGCGATGAGCGCGTCGATGTGCTGGTCGTTGAGCTGCCCCGCGTAGCTCGGCATGTTCGCGCCGGTAAAACCAGCGACGATCTTCGCCTGCGGCTGCAGGATCGACTCCTTGATGTAGTTCTCATCGACGGTCACCGTGCCGCCGTCGGCCAGGGCCTCCTGCTTGCCGAACAGGTTTGCCCACGTCGGTCCCGTCGCGGGGTTTCCGTCGACACTGTGACAGGCGTTGCAGCCGCGGCGCTTGTAGATCCGCTCGCCGAACGCCTCTTTGCTCTCCGTCGGCTTGATCTCGAGCTTGCCCGCCTCACGGAGCGCGAGCTCGAACTGCTCCGGCTCGAGCACCCGAACGACACCCGTCATCGACGAGTGGCGGTCGCCGCAATACTCGGTACAAAACACGTTGAACTCGCCGACGCGCGTGGCCTCGAACCACATCGTGGTGTAGCGACCCGGCACGGTGTCCTTCTTTACGCGAAACGCCGGGACGTAAAACGAGTGGATGACGTCCTCCGACGTCATCAAGAGGCGAACTGGCCGCCCCTTTGGCACGATCAGGGTGGTCAGCGGCTCCTCGGTGCTCGAGGTGAGCTGGACTCCCGGATAGTCGGGATACTCGACCGTCCAGAACCACTGCCGTCCGGTCACCTTGATGGTGATCGCGTCGGCGGGGGGTGTGCTCTGCTTAATCCAGTCGACCTCGGCCCACGCGAAGATGATGACGAGCAGCACCGCCGGGATCGCGCTCCAGAGAAACTCGATCTTGCCGTTATG
>CADEGN010000111.1 GCA_902826865.1 uncultured Myxococcales bacterium | reverse complement strand
CGAGAGCCCTGGCCGCGGCGGCTGCATCGCCCTCGAGCGTGCCGCCAAGGCCGTCGACCCGGCCTGCCAGCGTCATTGCATCGTCGGCTGCGGCTGCCGCCATCGCGGGGGAGCACGCACCGAGATCGTCGAGTCCCGCCCGGAGCTCCGCCCGCGCGGCGATCAGCGCGGCGGCTGCATCGCCACGCATTCCGCCACGCCAGCGTTCATCGAGCGTTTCGATGAGCCGGGCGGTGGCGACGAGCGGGATCGCCGGATCGGTTCGCGTGAGTGGGCGACGCGTGATGTCGTCACGCGCACGCAGCAAGCCGAAGCGCATGGCAGCGAGGACCGCGGCACGATCGGGTGACAGCGCGCTCGCGTCGATGTCCGCGGCTTCGCGCCAGGCGAGTTCGACGGCCTCACGCAGCGCGGCCCGTCGGGCGACGCCGAGCGGGGCGGGGCCGAGCTCAGTCCGGCCCAGGGCAGCGGCAGCGACAGGATCGGCGAGCTCGAGCGCGGTACGGGCGAGTGGCAAGAGGCGCTCGAACGCCGCCCCGTGGGCCTGCGTGCGGAAATCCGCCGGCGAAACCGGGCTGACAGTGGCCGGATCGGCCGGCGCGTTCGGGGGGTCGCCACAACCCCCCGCGAACGCGAGCAGCAACCACGTAAGCACGTGCTGTCTGGGTGCTGTTGCCCGCGCCATTACCCCGCGCTCACAACCCCGGGGCGGGGTAGGGCTGGAGGAACTCCCGCACGCGCGCACGCATCGCCTGACAGAACCCGCCGTCGCCGGCGCCCGCCGTGGCCGCCGCGTGGCCAATCGCGTCGTCGAGCAGCGCGGCGACCTCTGACATCTGTGCGGTGTCGAGCCCGCGCGACGTCAGGGCTGCGGTACCGATGCGGATCCCCGAGGGATCGAACGGCTTGCGTTGGTCAAACGGGATCGAGTTGGCGTTGAGCTCGATGCCGCAGCGGTTGAGCACCCCGGACGTCTGGCGTCCAGATATCCCGCGGTTGGTCAGATCGACAAGCAGCAGATGATTGTCCGTGCCCCCCGAGACCAGGACGTACCCCCGCGCGGACAGGGCCTCGGCCAATGCCCGGGCATTGTCCACGATCGCGCGGGCGTAGGTGCGAAACTGCGGTCGCGCGGCCTCGGCGAATGCAACCGCCTTGGCCGCGGTGGTGTGGTTGTGCGGTCCGCCCTGCAGGCCAGGAAAGACGGCCTTGTCGATCGCAGCGGCGTGTTCGGCTCGACTTAGGATGAGCCCGCCGCGAGGGCCCCGCAGGGTCTTGTGGGTCGTGGTGGTGACCGCGGCACAATGCGGGATCGGAGACGCGTGGGCGCCTCCGGCCACCAACCCCGCGACATGGGCGATGTCGGCGACAAGGTGGGCTTCGACTTCGGCCGCGATGCTCGCGAACGCTGCGAAGTCGAGCTCGCGCGGATACGCTGAATGCCCGCACCAGATCAGCTTGGGCCGGTGCGTGCGTGCGAGGGCGCGGACTTCGTCCATGTCGATGCGGTGGTCGTCGCGGCGCACGCCATACTGCACCGACTTGTAGTAGATCCCGGTGGCCGAGACCTTCCACCCGTGGGTGAGGTGACCGCCGGCGGGCAACGCCAAGCCCATCGTGGTGTCGCCGGGCGAGCACAGCGCCAGCAGCACCGCGAGATTGGCAGGCGATCCGCTGTAGGGCTGAACGTTGGCGTGCTCGGCGGAAAACAAGGCCTTGGCCCGATCGATCGCGAGGGTCTCGATCGGGTCGATGAAGTCCATCCCTTCGTAGTAGCGCCTGTTGGGATAGCCCTCGGCGTACTTGTTGGTCAGGCTGGCCGAGCAGGCTTGGAGCACCGCCCGCGACACGTAGTTCTCGCTGGCGATGAGGCGCAAACTCTCGCGCTGCCGAGCATCTTCGCCCTCGATGAGGCGCCACAGCTCGGGGTCGGCTTCTGGCAACGGAGGATCGCGTCGGACCTGGTTCATGGACCCCGAATTTGTTGCCCGGCGGGGCGCCGGCGTCAAACTCTGTGACCCCGACCGTTCGCGGGTCCCGCAGGGCCCCATCGGCGCGGCGATCGTTGGGGTCCGTCGCAGGCCGGTGCCGGGCCGCGGACGGCCGCGAGCGGCGATGGGCGGTGCATGCCGAGGGATCCGCCGCGCCTCTGCGGGCGCCGCGAGGAGTCACAGCGCGATATCCTCGGCCCGATGCGGATCTACCCTGATCCCGCCCGCTTCACGGATCTAGCCGCGGACGCCGACGTGGTGCCGGTGTGGTGTGAACTCGTCGGCGACACGCGCACGCCCCTCGCTGCCTTCGCGGCGCTGCGCGAAGACGATCCGCATGCGTGGCTGTTCGAGAGCGTCGTTGGGGGCGAACGTTGGGGTCGGTACAGCTTCGTCGGGGTGGGCGCGCGCGCGGTGTTCCGTGCGGTGATCGATGGCGACGCGATCACGGTCGACGGCGGGGACGGGCAGGGCTTGGCCGGCCTGCGCGCGTGGTTGGCTCGCCATCGCGGCGCCGTGGTGCCCGAGCTTCCGCCGCTATGGGGCGGGCTGGTCGGCGTGTGGGGACACGACTTCGTGCGAGTGATCGAGCACCTTCCGCCGCCGCCGCGGCCGGCCCCGGCGTTGCCGGTACTCGACTTGGTTGCGAGCGATGTCATCATCGCCTTCGATGACCTCGCCCAGCGCATGTTCGTGATCGCGTCCGCCGTCCCCCGCAGCGACGGCGGCGTGGCAGCGGCGCGAGCGCGGGCGGCGGATCGCGTCGAAGGAGTGTGCCGTCGTCTGCTGGGATCACACGCGGGCGAACTCCCGCCGATCGCCCTGGTCGACGATGGGAGCGTGCCGGTGTGCACGGGGGATGCGGAGTACCCGGGCCTTGTGCGGCGCGCCAAGCAGCACATCGTCGCCGGCGACGTGTTCCAGGTCGTGCTTTCACAGGTCTTCGAGGAGCCCCGCGATGGCCTCGATCCGCTCGACATCTACCGCGTGCTGCGGGCGACGAACCCGGCGCCCTACATGTTCGCGTGGCAGTCGCCGGCGGCGACGTTGGTCGGCGCGTCCCCGGAGGTTCTCGTGCGGATCGACCGTGACCGCTCCGTGACGGTGCGCCCGATCGCCGGCACGCGGCCGCGCGGACGTGATGCCGCCGAAGACGCGGCCCTCGAGGGCGAACTGGTCGCCGATATCAAGGAGCGCGCGGAGCACTTGATGCTGATCGATCTCGGGCGAAACGACGTCGGGCGCCTGGCTGCGCCCGGCACCGTGGTCGTGCCACAGTCGTTTGTCGTCGAGCGCTATTCGAAAGTGATGCATCTGGTGTCGGAGGTTCGTGGGACACTCGCGGCGGATCGCGACGCGCTCGACGCCCTGGTCGCCGCGTTTCCGGCGGGCACCCTGTGTGGTGCGCCGAAGATCCGCGCGCTCCAACTGATCGACGAGCTCGAGCCGGTGGGTCGTGGTTGGTACGGCGGCGCGGTGGGATACCTCGGCTATGACGGCACCGCCGACTTCGCGATCTGTATCCGTGCGGTACTCGCGACGGAGCAACACCTACGGGTGCAAGCCGGCGCCGGGATCGTCTTCGATAGCGACCCGGACGCAGAAGCCGCCGAATGTCGGGCCAAGGCCAGCGCGATGCTGCGGGCGATCGCGCTGGCGCGCCTCGGTCGGGCGGCCGCGACGTAGGTCCCTCCGGCGACCTCGTTGGCTGTCGCGCCGGCGCCCAGAAGGGAGGCGCGTCCGACGAAGGGCCCGACGCGGGCGCCGTCGTCGCCCACGGGCTGACGCCCGCGCGGGTTTTCGGCCATGCTCTGGGTGCCCCGTGCCCCATCATTCCCTCGTCCCCGACGTCGCGGTGCCACGCGCCCGCGTGGTGATGGTCGACAACTACGACTCGTTCACGTTCAATCTCGTGCAATACCTGCTCGAGCTCGGCGCCGCGGTGGACGTCGTCCGCAACGACGCCATCGACGTGGCGGGGATCCTCGCCTTGGCACCGACGCACGTCGTCCTCTCCCCCGGACCCGGTCGACCGAGTGACAGCGGCGTGTGCCAAGCCGTTTGCACCCAGCTCTGCCGAACCGCAGACCTGCCCCTGCTCGGGGTTTGTCTCGGCCATCAGACCCTGTGCGAAGTGCTCGGCGCGCGCGTGACCGGGGCCGAGCGCATCATGCACGGAAAGACCTCGCCGATCGTCCACGACGGCTCAGGGATCTTCACCGGGTTGCCGTCGCCATTTGTCGCGACGCGGTATCACAGTCTGGTGGCGCTCGAGCCGACGTTGCCGGACGAGTTGCGGCCGATCGCACGGACGCCCGAGGGTGAGCTCATGGCGGTCGCCCACGTTCGCGCACCTGCATGGGGGGTGCAGTTTCACCCGGAGTCGATCCTTAGCGAGCACGGCCACGCGCTGCTCGCGAATTTCCTGGCCACCGGGCCACGGAGCGGCGCATGAACGCCGACGAACCGACGGCGATGCGCGACGCCGTGGCCGCGCTCGCACGAGGTGAGGATCTTGGACGAGCGGCCACCGCCGCGAGCATGCGCGAGATCATGGCCGGCGCCTGCGATCCGGCCATCATCGGAGCGTGGCTCATGGGCCTCGCGGCCAAGGGTGAGCGCATCGACGAGATCGTCGGCGCCGCGACGGCGATGCGCGAGGCGGTGATCGCGGTACCCAGTGCCCGGGCTGATCTGCTCGACACCTGTGGGACGGGCGGTAGCGGCGTCGCTCGACGCAACGTCTCGACCGCGGTGGCGATCGCTGTCGCCGCATGCGGCCACCCGGTGGCCAAGCACGGCAATCGATCGAGCCACGCCCGCTCCGGCAGCGCCGATGTGCTCGAGGCCCTCGGTTACGATCTCAGCGTGTCCGCCGAGTCCGTCGGCGCGATGATCGACGCCCTTGGGATCGGGTTTTGCTTCGCACCGGCGTTGCACCCGGCGATGAAACACGCCGCGCCTGTCCGCCGTGCACTCGGCATTCGCACGCTCTTCAACCTCTTGGGGCCCCTGTGCAATCCGGCGCAGGCGACCCGCCAAGTCCTGGGCGTCTTCGATCCCCAGCGAACCCGGGATCTCGCCGCCGCGCTCGGCCAGCTCGGCAGCGTGCGCGTGCTCGCGCTCCACGGGTTTGCCGCGGGCGTGACGCCGGGGCCGCACGCGCCGTGGGGGATCGACGACGTGAGCACCGAGGGCACAACTGAGATTTGGCAGTGGCATCGCGGGCAGCTCAGCCGCCACGAGGTCACCGCGAGCGACGCTGGGCTCGATGCCGTGCCGACCACGGCGCTGGCGGGTGATGGGCCCCAGGGCAACGCCGAGGCGCTTCTACGCCTTCTTGAGGGGGAACCGGGCCCGTATCGGACGGCGGTGCAACTCGCCGGAGCCCTCGCGTTGGTCGCCGCCGGGGACGACGAGCTGGGGGCATTGCCCGCCGCCGCGCAGCGGATCGCGGCCGTCCTCGATGACGGCCGCGCCCGCGCGATCTTGGCAGAGCTGGTCGCGAGCAGCCATGATAGCCCTCGGACGCGGCCATGACTGACGGTGCCGTCACCTACCTCGACCAGATCCTCGCGGCCAAGCGCGCGGCGCTGCACGCCGACCGACACGAGCAGGGCGTCCTCACCCGCGCCCAACTCGAAGCCGAGCTCGCGCGCGTGGGTCCGTGCAAGGACTTCGCGGCGGCGTTGCGCCGCGGTCCGGCACCGCGGGTCATCGCCGAGTTCAAACGTGCGTCCCCAACGCTGGGGACGATCCGCCGCGACGCCGACGTGGTCGACATCGTGCGCAGCTACGAGCATGCCGGCGCGGCCGCGGTGAGCGTGCTCGCGGATGCACACTTCGCGGGCAGCTTGGACGATGTGCGCGCCGCCGCAGCGTCGCTCGCGGTTCCAGTGTTGTGCAAGGACTTCATCCTCGATCGCCGGCAGGTCCTCGCCGCGCGTCGGGCCGGCGCCGACGCCATCTTGCTCATCGTGATGGCCTTGCCACCCCCGCAGCTCCGTCCCCTCATCGAGTGCGCCCACGAGTTGGGAATGCAGGTGCTGTGCGAGACCCACGACGCCCACGAGGTCGATCGAGCGATGAGCGCTGGTGCCCGGATTGTCGGGGTGAACGCCCGCGACCTGCGGACATTTGCCGTCGATCTTGGGCGCGTGATCGAGTTGCGATCGCGTGTGCCCGAATCGTTCGTGTTCGTGGCCGAAAGTGGGATCAGCACCCGCGATGATGTGGCGCGCCTGCGCGACGCCCGTGTGGATGCAATTCTTGTCGGCACCTCGTTGATGTCGGCCGACGATCCGGGCCAAGCGTTGCGTGAGCTGGTAGCTGAGACGCCATGAACGGTGCGGTTGGTCGCGCCGGCCTCAAGATCTGCGGCCTCACGCGGCCGGACGATGTGCGCGTGTGCGATGAGCTCGGCGTCGACGCCATCGGAATCAATTTGTGGCCGCGCTCGCCGCGTGGGCTCGATCTCGCGGCCGCCGAGACGCTGCTTGCCGCATGCCCATCCGGCCCAGCGCGCCGCGTGGGCATCTTCGTCGACCCAGAGCCCGCGTTTGTGACCGAGGCGATCGCGCGCCTCGGCCTGGACCTCGTCCAGCTCCACGGAGACCGCGACGTCCGCGATTACTTACCGCTGAGCGTGCCGTACGTCTGGGTGATCCGCGGCAGCGTCGACCTTGCCGCGCTGGTCGTGCCGGTGCCCGCGCCGGCGTGGGTGCTCCTCGACGCGGGCGGCCCCGGTTTCGGCGGCACCGGGGCGCGCCTCGATTGGGCTTGGGCAGCCCGCGCTGTCGCCCGCCTCGCGCCAACGCCGGTTTGGCTCGCCGGTGGAATCACCGCCGCCAACGCGGCGACCGCCCTTTCGCTCGTGCGACCGGCCGGACTCGACGTCGCCTCCGGGGCGGAGAACGGCGTGCCCGGCCACAAAGACCGCGCGATGATCACCGCGCTGCGCCGCATCTGCGACGCCGCTGCCGCCACCCGAGACGACAGGGGGAACGTGTGAACCCGCCCGGGAGCTTCGGCCGTTTCGGCGGCCGCTTCGTCGCCGAGACGCTGATGCCGGCGGTCGAACAGCTTAGCGCCGCCTGGGCCGACGCCTGGGCGGATGTTGGCTACCACGCGGCCGTCGACGAGCTGCTGACGCATTGGGTCGGGCGGCCTTCGCCGTTGTCGGCGGCGCCCCGGCTTGCGGCGGCGAGCGGTGGCGGTCGCGTATGGCTCAAGCGCGAGGACTTGAACCACACCGGATCGCACAAGATCAACAATTGCATCGGACAGGTGTTGCTGGCCGTGCGAATGGGCAAGCGGCGAATCATCGCCGAGACGGGGGCCGGGCAGCATGGAGTCGCCACCGCCACGGTGTGCGCGAAGCTCGGCCTCCCGTGCGTCGTCTACATGGGTGCGGTCGATGTCGAGCGCCAGCGGCTCAACGTCTTGCGGATGCGATTGCTCGGCGCCGAGGTGGTTCCGGTCACGACGGGATCGGCCACGCTCAAGGATGCGATCAACGAGGCTCTTCGCGACTGGGTGGCGAATGTGGAGGACACCCACTACGTGATCGGCTCGGTGATGGGCCCCGATCCCTATCCAACGATGGTGCGTGAGTTGCAACGCGTGATCGGTCGGGAGGCTCGCGCGCAGATGCTCGACCGGGCGGGCAAGCTCCCGGACGTGGTGGTCGCCTGCGTCGGCGGTGGATCGAACGCGATCGGTGTCTTCACCGACTTCATCGCCGACCCCACGGTCGCGCTGGTCGGCGTTGAAGCAGCTGGCGAAGGCCTGCACGGCCGCCACGCAGCGACCATGGCGCGCGGCGAGGAAGGCATCTATCACGGCATGCGTTCGCTCGTGCTTCAGGACGACGACGGCCAGTTGTTGGAGGCCCACTCCATCTCCGCCGGGTTGGACTATCCGGGCATCGGACCTGAGCATGCGTACTTGCGCGAGACCGGGCGGGCGCGTTATTTGAGCGTGACCGATCACGAGGCCCTGGCCGGGCTGAAGTTGCTCGCCCGCACCGAAGGGATCTTGCCGGCCCTCGAGAGTGCGCATGCGATCGCCGCGCTCGGCCAGGTGTTCGCCGAGTGGGGTGATGTCGATGTGCTGGTCAACGTATCGGGGCGGGGCGACAAGGACGTCCATACCCTGGCGGCCCACGCGGAGGGTGGACGATGACTTCGCGGATCGCGGCGGCGTTCGAGGGGGCGCGGCGCGAGGGAAGGGCAGCGCTCATCGCCTATCTCACCGCGTACGACGGGGGCCCTGCGGCCTCGCTAGCGTGCCTACGCGCGGCCGCCACGGCCGGGGCGGATATCATCGAGCTCGGGGTCCCGTTCTCCGATCCCACCGCCGACGGCCCGGCGATCCAGGCCGCGATGGTGCGCGCACGTGCGGCCGGTGCCACGCTACCGCGCGTGCTCCAGCTGTGCGAAGAGCTGCGCCGCACGAGCGACATACCTATCGTGCTGTTCGGCTACGCCAACCCAATTGTGCGGCGCGGGGTGGATGTTGCGATGCGGGCAGCTGCCGCGGCCGGCGTCGATGGTGTGCTCGTGGTGGATCTGCCGGTGGAGTCGGCTGATCTGGTGCGCGGGCCGGCTCGCGCCGCGGGCCTCGACTGGATCGGGCTCGTCGCACCGACGAGCACCGCGGCCCGATCGGCTGCGATCGTGGCCGGCGCCTCGGGCTTTGTGTACGCGATCACCCAACGCGGCGTGACCGGGGGGACGCTCGGTGCCGGCGACGACGTCGCCGATCATCTCGCGGCGATACGTCGCAGGTCGGCCTTGCCGGTGGCGGCCGGCTTTGGGATCCGGACACCCCAGGACGTCCGTCGGTTGGTGAGCCACGCCGACGGTATTGTTGTGGGCAGCGCGCTCGTCGAAGCCAGTCAGGCGGGTCCTGGGGCGCTCGCCGCCCTGGTCATGGCCCTGCGGGCGGCCACGTTCTAGTGCGTACCGGTCACACTCGCGGTGTCGAGCTATGAATCGCGTCCGATGCGGGTGAGGGCCTGCCGGGCGGTCGCGATGGCGTGCCGCAGGCCCGCATCCTCGATCGCCGCGATGGCGTCGAGCGTCGACGATGAAGGTTGCGCCGCCAGGGCCGGCAGTCGCACGGTGGGATCGGCCCGCGCCGGTGGTGGCGGGGCGGGGAGTTCGCCAACCCGCAGGCGTAACCCGCCGATCTGCGTCTGTGGGCAGGCGCGACGCAGGCGTGCGAGGATGTCGGCGCGCAGATAGGTAAGCTCGTGCAGCCACTGATTGTCGAGGACGTGCAGCAACAACGTATCGCCGTCGAAGGCCACCGGGGCCGCGATGTCACGCAAGCTTGCGGGAAGGGCGTCGACCCACCCGAGCTGAACCCGGAGCACCCGCAGCCGATACGCGGGAACCACCGAACGCAGGGCCCGATCTGCAAGTTCACCAACGGCAATCGCGCGCCCGTGGTTCTTGCGCCGGCTGACCACTGCGCCCCAGCATGCCACGGGGCTGTGGGCGGCGTCCGCGGACGGTTGGCGTGGGCGTTCGTAGCGTTGATGGCCGCCTGTGCGCCCGCGACCGGCTGGCAGCGGACCGAGCTGGGCACGTGTCCAACGCCGTCGCCCGCCCGCCTATGCGCCTCCAACGATCCCGATCGGCCGGCGGAGCTCGGGGTCGGCGGCGCCACGATCCTGCCCGGAGAGTGTGCCCAGGCGCCGCGCGGCGGGGGCCTCGTTCGGGTGCAAACCCGGCAACACGCGGCGACCGATGCGGCGTGGATCCGAGCGCCCCGCGACCGCATCACGACCGTCGGTGATGGACGGGTGCAGCGCCGACGCTGCACCGGGTGACAACCTACTGCTCGACCAAACGTCGGATGACTTCGCGCAGGCGGTGGACCCCGCCCATGTCGCGCGCGAGAAACTCGAGCCCCACGCCGTCGGGGTTGGTGTTGCGCACGGCGGCGAGCACCTCCAGCGGTCGCTCGCTGCCCGGCGGCACGATCTCGACAATGATCTCGGCGCCTTGCTCCGGCGGTGAGCGGGTCAACAGCAGCGCGCCGCCCTCGGAGACTTCACTCAGGGCGGCGATCGAGAAGTCGGTCCCGTTTTGCCGTCGCCACCGCACCTCCACCATGACGGGCAGCCGCACATGCCGCCGCCGGGCCGTCAGGTCGATTGCGCCTTTGCCTACGTCGCGAAGAAACTCGAGCTTGCGCCACTCGGTGCCAATGCATCGAAGCACGCCGCCCGCGCGCACGCGCAACCGCGGTCGCGCGGAGTGCCACTCCTTCCCGATGGCGCGGACCATCATCTTGCCGGGGAGTCCCGCGAAGTAGACTTCGAGCAGCACTTCCTCCCCGGGTTCGAACGCGTCGGTTGAGAACACCTGCAGCGAATGGGACTCGCCTGAAGGCTCGAGTGCCGAAACGTAGGCGTCAGGTGAAGGGTAATGGCACCGAATTTTTCGCAAGGTCGGCTACCGCTGGCGCGAGGGATCGAAGCGACATTAGCACAATCGCAGGACGCAATCCCAACGAAGCGCAGGGCCGGTGTGGGAGACGCCGCCCCCGCCGTCCCCCGGCCCACGAGCCTGGGACGCCCTGATCGGCAACCGGCGCCGAATCCGCAGATCGCTTCTGAGGGGATCGGGAGCAAAAATTGTGGCGGGATCGCCCTGTCGCCTGGTTGGTCCCGGCCCAGCGGCCGGGCCAACGCAGCCGAGACACACGGGGGCGGCTATGCTGCCCCCTTGTCCACCGGTTCGGAACGGGTCGTCGTGGTCGTTCCGACCTACGATGAACGCGACAACCTTCCACGCGTGCTGGCGGCGATCTTCGCGGCGGCCCCCGACGTCGATGTCTGGGTCGTCGACGATGCCAGCCCCGACGGAACGGGGCAGCTGGCCGACGAGTTGGCCGCAAACGATCCGCGGATCTCGGTGGTCCACCGTGCAGGCAAGCAGGGCCTCGGTCGCGCCTACCTCGATGCGTTCGCACGCGCCATTGCGGACCCGCGTGGGTACACCCACGTCGTGCAGATGGACGCTGATCTGTCCCACGACCCGGCTGCGATTGCGCGCCTGCGCGAGGCCTGTCGGGCCGGGGCCGACGTGGCCGTTGGCTCGCGCTGGGTTCCGGGCGGGCGCACCGTCGATTGGCCGTTGTCTCGCCGATTGCTGAGCCAGGGCGGCAGTCGCTACGCCGCCGCGGTGCTCGGGGTCGGGGTCCGGGATCTGACGGCGGGCTTCAAGTGTTGGCGGAGCGCAGCCCTTGCGGGAGTCCTGGCCGAAGACATCCTCAGCGTGGGTTACGGCTTCCAGATCGAGATGACTGCGCGCGCGCTCCGGCGCGGCTTGGTGGTACGAGAAGTCCCGATCACCTTCGTCGAGCGCGACGCGGGTCGATCCAAGATGTCGGGGCGGATCGTGCGCGAGGCCCTCGTTGGTGTGTGGAGGATCCGCCGCGCGCTCGCACCGACAGCGCGCCGCTGAGCGCCGCTGAGCGCCGCTGAACGCGAGGCTTGACCGCGGAGGCGCCGGTTGGTCAGCTGGCAGCGACCCAATGCCCAGCACCAAGGTGTACTTGTCGGGGACCGAGACCGCCGTGGATCCCGAGGCGGCACGGATCAGCGTCTTCGACCGCGGATTTCTCTACGGCGACAGCATCTACGAGACCATGCGGACCGCCGGTGGCCACCCCGTGGAACTCGCCCGCCATCTCGCCCGCCTGCATCGCAGCGCCGATGCCATCGGCCTCGTGTTGCCCTGGACCGACGACGTATTCGCAACCCGCATCGCCCAGACCCACGCGCAAACCGGCAACCCCGAGAGCCAGATTCGGGTCATCGTCACGCGTGGCGTTGGCCCATTGATGCTCGATCCGCGGCGTTCCGGGGACCCTGGGGTGGTGATCATCGCGCAGCCGCTGGTCCTACCCACCGCCGATGCCTATCGCTGTGGGATCGCGGCCGTGATCGTTGGCTTGACCAAGACGCAGGGCTCGATGGTCGACCCTGGGATCAAGAGCGGCAACTACCTCGGCAGCATCCAGGCCCTGCGACGTGCCATCGCCGAGGGTGGAGATGACGCGATCCTCTGTAACGCCGCTGGCGAGATCGCTGAGGGCGCGACGAGCAACGTGTTCTTCGTCTCTGCCGGCCGTATCGTGACGCCCGAGCTGCAGGGGGGCCTGCTCGCCGGGATCACGCGCGAAGTGGTGTGCGAACTCGCCGCCGACGGAGGGCAAGTGGTGCTCGAGACCCGCGTGTCGCCAGACGCCTTGCGCAGCGCCGAGGAAGTGTTTCTCACCTCGTCGGTGCGCGGGATCATGCCGGTGACGCGACTCGACGGGCGCACGTTGGGCGACGGCACGGCGGGCCCAACGACGCGGGGCTTGCTCGCGCGATATGGTGGGTACCTCGCGCGGGCCGAGGCCGCGGCGCGGTCGATGGTGGGGCCGACCGGCGGCTGACGCGGACGGCCGCCGGCGCCGCCTTGGCCCCGCGACGGTGTACTGCGGGCTGGCCTTGCGCGCCCGCACGCGGCGAGGCTACCGTTTGCGCCTTCGCGGCCTGGCCGACGCGGCCGCGTGGGGAAGCGAGTCGAACGTGAAGCCCCTGGACATTTGCAAGCACCTTGGCCCCGAGCGGGTCGACGGCTATTACGGCGAGCTTTCGGGTAAGGAGGTCCGCGCGGTCCTCAAGGCCGGCGGCGTGGGCTCAAACGTGCCCGAGACCGCGTTCACCCGCGCGGCGCGGCTCAAGGCCTGGCGCAAGCGCTTTGATACCGAGTTCGTCGCCGGCAACGAGCAGCTGGCGCTGGCCTTGCTGATCGAGTGGTTGATGCGCCACCATCGAACGATGTTGGTCGACTTCCTCGACTTCCTCGGGGTCTCGCACAAGCAAGGCGAGACCGACGAGGACTTCTGCGAGACCAACTCGCCCGAGAAGTTGCGCGAGGGCGTCGACGTGCTTTTGGCCAAGTACCCGCCGCACCACGTTGCCACCTATCTGCTCCTGCTTGGCCATCTTCAGGAGACGCCGGTGTTCGATCAGACGCCGAAGGTGCTCGCATCGATCGGACTCGGCGAGTCCGAGGCCGAGGCCTACGTCGCCCATCACAAGGCAACCTGGCAACCGCGCAAGAAGGGTGCTGCCTGAGCCCATGGATCGCCTGGCGATGCTGCGTCAGATCGTGGCCAGCAAGCCCGGTGATCCATTCCCCCGTTACGGGCTGGCGATGGAGCTCAAAAAACGCGGCGAGCTCGACGCAGCGGTGGCTGCGTTCGCGGAGCTCGTCGAGCTGCATCCGGGCTACGTCCCGAGCTACTTGATGTACGGCAACACGCTGCGTGAGCGAGGAGACATCGCGACCGCCGTTGCCGTCTACGAACGTGGGATCACGGCGGCCGAGTCCGCGGGCGATAGCCATGCCGCGGGCGAGCTCGCCGCGGCCCGGGCGGAGCTCCCGTGAGCGCGCCGGCGTTGCCGGCGTTGGTGTTTGCGAGCCCGCGCAAGCTGCCACGTCCGGCCGCCGTCGCGGGCCGGGTGGTCGTGCTCGACATCGCATTCGCCGCCGTCGGCCTCGGCAAGGGCTTCGAGAAGACGACGGGGGCGTTCATCGCCGCCCTTGGCTCACGGTTGGCGCGCTGGGTCGATCACCACGATCATCCGCTCCACGCCACCTACCGAACCGATCCGCGCTTCATACTCGCCACCAAGGCCGAGCACGGGGCGTGCCCCGAGATGATCACCCCGGATCTGGTGGCCGACACGGGTCCGGTCGACACCATCCTCTGTCACTTCGATCTCGACGGCCTCTACGCCGCCGCGAAGTGGATCCTCGGCGGCCGCGAACCGTATCCGGGGGCCGACGACGACGCCCGTGCCGTCGACACGCGCATCGGCGCCGTATCGCCGGAGGGGCAGCGCATCGATCACGCACTGCGGGCCCATTGGCTCGACGAGACCCTCAAGGTGCGTGTGGTCCACTACCTCGTGCGTGGGCTCGCACCTGGTGTCGAGCGCGAGAGCATCATCACCGCCGCGGCCGACTTCCACGCAATGGCTGCGACGGCCGCTGACCTGGCCGACCGCTTTGCCGTCGAGGATGGGGTTGCCCTTCTCCACATTCCCGCCGGTGTGGGACCGTTCGATAAGACCGAGCTGCTGCTGCTCGGCCAGCGGCTGGCGAAGGTGGCGATCGTCATCGAGGCCGGCAACGCGACGATCGCGGCCGACTTCGCCAGTGGCCTCGACTTCGTCCGCTTGCTCGAAATCGGAGGCGGCATGCCAACGCGCGTGAACGTGCCCGAGAAGACGATCCCGGCGGCGCTGGCGAAGATCCGCGCCGCGCTGCGGGCCCAATGAGCGGCTCCGCGCGGTGATCCCGTGCGCATTGCGATTGTTGGGGGGGGCGGTGACGTGGATTTCAGTTCGACGCGCCATCTCGTGCGCGCCCCTTGCTTGGCGCCTCTGCTAGTGTGGATCGAGCATGGGCCGCGTGTTTTCATCGCCGAAGTGGTCGAGGCGCCGGTTGCTCGCGGCGGCGGGCTTGGGCGTGACCGGCACTGCCCTTGCGCCGTTCTTGCCGCGCGCGGTGGCAGAGGCAGCCACGCAGCCCAAGCGGCTGATCCTGATCACGAGCGGTCAAGGCACGGACATGACGCGCTGGCGCCCGAGCGGTGGCGAGACCAGCTTCACCCTGAGCTCCCAGCTGGAACCGCTCGTTGCCTACCAGGACCGAATGATCGTGCTCGACGGAATCGACAACGAAGCCGCGATCCGTGGAGCCGGGAGAGGACATTTCGGGCAGGGGACGATGTGGACGGGTGTGGAGGTCCCACCGGGAACCGTGCGCCCGGATGAAATGCTCGGCTGGCCGACTGCCCCGTCGATCGACACGATCATCGGCGAGCGCGTTCGCGGCGACGCCAGGTTCGCCGCGTACTACTGGGCGACGTGGCCAATCGCCACCGATGGCCCCAATCAGGGTCCCAACGGGATCTGTCACTATCGTGGATCGGAGGATCCGATCAATCCGCAGCTCAATCCCGCGGTCGCCTTCGACACGCTCTTCGAAGGGGTGATGGGCGCGGATCCGGCCATTTCTGCGCGGATTCGGGCGGAACGCAAGAGCGTCATCGACCTCGTCAACGGTGAACTCTCCCGCGTCCGAACGGTGATGCCCGCGGTCGATCGCGATCGCTTCGATGCCCATCTCGACAGCCTCCGCGAGCTCGAAACACGCCTCACCCAGGTGACCGCACAATGCGAGGTCCCGACCCGGCCGAACGACTTCACCGAGGGCGAGGTGAAAGACTTCGACCAGGTCCACGTCTTCACGCGGCTGCAGTTTGAGTTGATGCGCCACGCGCTGCTGTGCGACCTCACCCGGGTCGCGTGCTTCGACTGGCCGCATTCCGAGGGCTACGGCCATTTCATGGCCGACGAAGGGTATCGCCCCTTCGAATCGCTCCACACCGTCGCCCACACGATGAGTTACGACATGGTCGGCGAAGTTACGCCGACGGATGAGGAACGTGCGATCGCGCGGGAGGATCTCGCCAACCTGCAGAACTGGCGCGCGAAGATGCTGGCCACGGAGCTCCTCGACAAGATGCCGCCTGATGTCGTCGACAACACGCTGCTGGTGTGGGCCTCGGAGATGAGCGAGGGCGGGACCCATTCGAATCGCAACGTACCGATCGTGATGATTCAGGGCGGCAACTTCGGCGCGTTCACGGCCGGGCGCTACCTCCGCTGGGGGAGCTACGATCCGATCAGCAACTACTCGGCCTTCACCGGCGGACAGCCCATGAACAAGCTGCTCGTCTCGATCTGCCAGGCCATGGGCCTCACCGATGTCGACGCGGTCGGCGATGCGACCATCTCGACCGGTCCCCTCGAGGAGCTCGCATGAGACGGATCTCGCTTGCGTTCGCCCTGGGGTGGATCGGAAGCTGTTACTCCGGGCTCGAACTCGGCGGGGGTGCGGGGGGCGACGAGGCTGCCGGCACTGCCGGCGCCACGGAGGCTGTCGCAGATAGCGGTGATAGCGGTGGCGATGCGGACGTCGCCGTGTCCCCCTCGGAGGTGGCTCGAATCACCCGCGCGCAGTACCAGCGCACGATTGCGGCCATCTTCGGCGACGCGATCGCGGGCGTTGTCGATTTCGGCAAGCTGCCCGCGGACGGCAAGATCGGGAGCTTCGCGAGCAACGCCGGGCTCAACGTCAACGTCGACAGCGCTGACGCCTATCGGATGGTCGCCGAGGAGATCGGCACGGCCGCCGGTGCGCAGGCGGGCGCATTGCTCGGCTGCGCGGAGTCCGACGCGTGCGTAACGGCTTTCGTTTCAGCGTACGGGCGGCGAATCTACCGCCGCGCGCTCTCCGATGCGGAGCTCGACGTTTTCGTCCAGTTCTGGACCAGCAATCGCGAGAGCGCGTCGCAGGCCGACGCCATGCGCATGGTGGTGACGGCCATGCTGCAAACGCCCGATTTCCTGTACCTCCTCGAAAAGGGTGCCGAGGAGGACGACGCCGATGTCCGGCGCTTGACGGGCTTCGAGCTCGGCGCCCGGCTTTCGTTCTTCCTGTGGGGACAAGCGCCCGATGACGCGCTATTGGATGCCGCCGCGGCCGGTCGACTCGATGATGAAGCAGGGCTCGGCGACGAGGTTCGACGCCTCTTGGCCGACGCGCGCGCTGACGAGACGCTTGTTCGTTTCCATACGAGTTGGCTGGGGATCGACGGGCTCGAGACGGCGGTGGTCGACCCCGAGCAGTTTCCGCAGTTCGAGGATCTGCGCGACGACATGGCCGAGGAAACGCGGCGCTTCGTGTTGCACGTATTCCGCCAGGACGACGCCCAGCTCGCGACGTTGTTCGGGGCCGATTACTCGTTTGCCTCGGCCGAGCTAGCCGCGTTCTACGGCGCCGGGGTGGCCGGACAAGGAGACGACGGGGAGATCGCCCTCGAGGCCAGCCAGCGGCGCGGCCTCCTCACCCACGCCAGCTACCTCACGACCCACGCGCGAAGTCCCGAGCGCGCGCCCATCTACCGCGGCAGGAGCCTGCTTGTCGATGTGTTTTGCAATCAGCTCCCGCCACCCGACGGCGTCGACACCACCATCGATTTCGACTCGAGCGCCTCGGCGCGGCAACAGATCGAAGACGCAACGTCGGGCCCGGCGTGCGCGGGTTGCCACAGCCTGATCAACCCGCTCGGCTATCTGTTCGAGAACTACGATGCGATCGGAAGATGGCGGACCATGGATGGAACATGGCCGGTTGAGGCGGAAGCCACGATCCTCGGCACCGACATCGACGGGACCTACGCCAACGCGCCACAGCTGCTCGAGCGCCTGGCCTCGAGTGGCGCGGCTGAGGCCTGCGTGTCACGTCAGTGGCTGCGTTTCGCGCTCGCGCGGCCAGAAGGGGCGGAAGATGAGGCCGCGATCGCTGCGGCCGCGGCCGCGGCGGGAGGCGACATGCTCAAGCTGGTGGATGCGATCACCCACAGCGACACGTTCCGCCACCGTCGACTGCCGAGCGAGTAGGGCAGGGGGCGTGCCGAGGTGGGCGCCCACCTTCGCGGCTGAATCACGACCGATCAGAACCGGCTGACGATCTGACGCGCGGTCAGAAGGAGCGTGTCGGGTTGGACGCCGATCTCCTGAATCACGGCCCGGTCGGTCTCGGACAGTGGTGCTTCCGGCCGCCCGAGTCCGAGAGCTATCGCCACCTTATCTGCCACCGCGACCACGTGTCCGATCTGGGAGTAACCGCCGTCGGCCGCGAAATCGCGGTAGCGATGGTGGCGACGGATCCCCTCGATCACCGGACCGGGGAGACTCCACTTCGTCGCCATCAGAGAGCCGAGCGCCGCGTGCGCGCTCGAGAACACCGCCGCCCGAAAACGCGGGTCGGCCTTGGCGAGCTCGGGATGATTGGCCAGCGAGCGAAACACGATGCGACCGATGTCGTGAAGCAGGCCCACGATGAACGCGAACTGCGGATCGATGCCGACGGTTTGGCACACCAAGCGCGCGATATGCCCGACGTAGACGGCGTGCGCGCGCTCGGCCCGGACGAAGGCCTCGTCGTCGCCGCGGAAGATGTGGCACTCCATCACGCTCTGGTAGAGGACGTCACGTACGGCTCCGGTGCCGAGCCGCTGCAAAGCGGCCGTAAGGCTGCGTGGCCTCTCCCCAGTGGCATAGGCCGGCGAGTTGGCCACGGCGAGCATGCGCGTTGCCAGCATTGTGTCCCGGCCGACGACGCGCTCCAGTGCGGCCATGCCAACGGTCGGGTCATTGGCCATCCGCATCGATTCGGCGGCCGTATCGGGCAGCATGGGAAGCTTGTAGCCCGGGGCGTTCGCCGCATCGAAGAGCGCCCGAGATACCTCAGCGATCCGCTGAGGCGTCACCGCGACCGCGTCCGCCTCCGCGTCCCTGATGACGAAGGTCTTGATATCTTCATCGGGTCGACGGGCCCGCAGTGCACGCAATCGCGCGTCCATTGTATTTCGCATCGTCCCGCGACAGGCTGGTCTTGAGCCCATGGCGTGCTTCGCCGTCCGCCGGTGGGGCGCATACTCTGCGCGTTCAGGCTCGCGCACCATGGTCCACCCGGCGCGCCACGAACGCGGTGCGAGCAATTCGGCTCGTTCATCGGCGCAGGGCTTTTCGGTTGCCCGACGAACCTCGGGCACGCGGCACTATCTATCGGCCAAGCTCGCGAAGCCGACCCGCGGGTGACCCAGGCGTTCCGCCTGCAACCTGGCGATCAGCTCGGCCTGGCCGTCGGCGTGGTAGCTCGAGCGCACGAGTGGCCCACTCTCGACGTGACGGATCCCCCGGGCCCGCGCGTACTCGGCGAGCTCGGCGAACTCGGCGGGCGGAACGTAGCGATCGATCGGCAGGTGTTCCCGTGACGGCTGCAGGTATTGCCCGAGCGTCAGAATCGACAATTCGAGCGCGGCGAGCTCGTCGATCACCGCGCGCACCTCGGCGAGCGTTTCGCCGAGGCCGAGCATGAGTCCTGTCTTGGTGAGCGCGCCGCGCCCGTGCGCGTGACGCAAGACCGAGAAGCTACGATCGTAGCGGGCCTGCACGCGGACCTGTCGCGAGAGTCGCGGAACTGTCTCGAGGTTGTGGGCGAGCACGTCAGGGTTCGCCGCCAGGACTGCATCGACGTCCCGGAGGTTGCCCTTGAAGTCGCCGATCAAGGTCTCTACGGTCATCGCGGGCGCTGCGTCATGGCACGCCGCCAGGGTTGCCGCCCAGATCCGCGCGCCGCCGTCGGGCAAGTCATCGCGGTCGACGCTGGTGATAACCGTGTGGCGCAGTCGAAGGTGCGCGAGCATGCGCGCGACCTTTTTCGGTTCGTCCTCGTCCACGGGCAGCGGCCGCCCCGTCTTCACGTCGCAGAACCGACATGAACGCGTGCAGATATCCCCCAGAATCATGATGGTCAGCGCGCGGTGGTTCCAACACTCGCCGATGTTGGGGCAGCTCGCGCTCTGACACACGGTGTGGAGCCCGAGCTCCTTCACCATTCCGGCGAGCTCATGGTAGGCCTCGCCGCCGGGCATCTTCACGCGCAACCACTCGGGGTGGCGCCGACGCGTCGGGGCGGGAGTGTCGCCGGCAATCGGCAGGCGCACGGTCACGCCGAGGGCTTAGCACGGAAGTCCGAAACCGGGGCCAGGCGGTCAGAACGTGAGGCCCGTGCGCGGATCCGTGCCGGCCTGCAGGTCGGCCAGGGCGTCGAGCAAGCGCTGGTCCCCCGCGGGCGGCATGCGAACATCGAGGGTGACGAGCAGGTCGCCCGCGGTCCTGCCTGGCACGCGCACCCCATGGTTTCGCAACCGCAGGGTCTGACCGTTTTGTGATCCCGGGGGCAGCTTCACCGAGACGCTTCCCCAGGGCGTGCGGACATCGACCGGTCCGCCACGATAGGCCTCGAACGCGGTCACGGGCACATCCATCCGAAGATCGTCCCCGTCGCGGGTGAGCCGCGCGTGCGTCCGCACCCGCACGGTCAGCAGGACGTCACCAGGCGGTGTTCCCGGACCACCTTGCCCGCGCAGGCGCAGCTTGCCTCCGTCGGCCACGCCCTGCGGCACCTTGACGTCGAGCGTCCGCGACACTCCGTCTTGACCCTCGATGCGCAATGGGACCGTCACACCGTGGAGGGCGTCGAGCATCGACACCGTGATTTCCCCCGGCAGGTCGAGGCCGCGCCGCGCCGTTGTCCGCCCACTGCTAGTGCCCGTGCGCATGCGGCCGCCGCCGAACAGCCGCGAGAGAAAGTCGTCGAACTGTGTCTCGCGCGGATCGTCGTGGAAGTCGGAAAACGGATCGGCGCCGCCGACGTCCGCCTCGGCATAGCGCTGCGACTGGGCGCGCTTGTACGCCCGGGCACGATCGGCATCGAACCCCTGGGTGAGGCTGATCTCGCCGAACTCGTCGTAGAGCGCGCGCTTGCTCGGATCCGACAACACCTCATAGGCCGTGGTCACGTCCTTGAAGCGCTCCTCGGCCTGCTTGTTGCCCGGGTTCTTGTCCGGGTGGAGTTTTTTCGTGAGGGCCCGATACGACTTCTTGATCTCGTCGGCGCTGGCGGTGCGCGACAATTCAAGGCTGGCGTAGAGGTCCTTCACAGCGCTCCGGGCGATGTTAAGGCCGCCCAGGGGGGGCGCAAGCCCGAAACGTCGGGCCGCCGGGTCGCGCGCCGAGCCCCACGGCGCCCCGCCCGGCTTCCCTCGACGGCCGGGCCGTGGCATCTAGTCCGGATGCAGACCGTGCCATCCCCACCGCCCCGGGAGCACCCATGGGCGGCGATCCTGCCGCGGGTGAGCAAGCCCGCCCGCTACCTCGGGGGCGAGGAGCAACAGATCGCGAAGGATCCGGCGGGGCTGGCCTGTCGGTTCGTGCTGGCGTTCCCCGACGTCTACGAAGTCGGGATGAGCCATCTCGGTACGCGCATCATCTACGACCTCGTCAACGCCGCGCCCGACCTCGCCTGCGAGCGCGCGTTCACCCCCTGGGTCGACATGGAGACGGAATTGCGCGCGGCCGGGCTCCCGCTCGTCTCGCTCGAAACCTACACCCCACTTCACGCCTTCGATGTGGTGGGGATCAGCCTCCAATATGAGCTCTCGTACACGAACGCGCTCGCCAACCTGGAGCTCGGCGGCATCCCCCTGCGATCGCGCGATCGCGCGGACACCGATCCCATCGTAGTGGCTGGCGGGCCGACGGCCACCCATCCCGAGCCGATCGCTCCGTTTTGCGATGCGTTGCTCGTCGGCGAAGCCGAGGAGATCCTGCCGGAGCTGCTACGGACGGTCGGGCGCATGCGCCGGAGCGGTCGGCCACGCCCGGAGATCCTCGCCGCGATCGCCCGCTTGCCGGGGATCTACGTCCCTTGCTTCTACGAGGTGGAGCGCGAGGAGCAGACCGGACTGCAGGTTGTGGTCGGTCGCAGCGCTGCCGGCGTGGCGGCCGGTGCCCCCGAGCGAATCCGTCGCACCTTCGTGCGACAGCTCGACGCCTTCCCATTTCCCACGCGCTTCCCGGTCCCGCGCGCGGAGGCGATCTTCGACCGCGCGGCGGTGGAAATCACCCGCGGTTGCACCGAAGGCTGCCGCTTTTGCCAGGCGGGCATCATCTATCGCCCGGTGCGCGAACGTTCGCCGGAGGCGATCGTCGACGCGGTCCTCGCGGGTGTGGACAACGCCGGCTTCAGCGAGACCAGCCTCACCGCGCTTTCGACCGCGGACGTATCGTGCATCGATCCGTTGATCAAGGCGCTCGTGCCCGAGCTGGTCAAGCGCAAGGTCAGCCTTGGGGTGTCGAGCCTGCGCGCCTACGGGCTGTCGGGCGAGTTGCTCGACGAGTTCAAGCGCGTGGGGCTCTCGGGGCTCACGTTCGCGCCCGAGGCGGGGACCCAGCGCATGCGCGACGTGATCAACAAGAACGTCAGCGACACCGACATCCTCGAGTCTGCTCGACGCATCTTCGAGCGCGGTTACGACCGGATGAAGATGTACTTCATCATCGGACTGCCGACCGAGACCGATGATGACGTGCTCGGAATCATCGAGACCGGCGCGCGCGTCCGTGCGCTCGCGAAGACGATCGCGCCGCGGCGCACGCCTACGGTGACCGTGAGCACGAGTCAGCACGTGCCGAAGCCGCACACACCGTTCCAGTGGGCGGCGATGGATCCGATGACCGAGCTCGAGCGCAAGGTCGGGATGTTGCGCAGCGGCGCCCGCCGGGTCGGACTGCAGATCAAGACCCACGATGTGCGCGAAAGCTGGCTCGAGTGCCTGTTTGCCCGCGGCGATCGCCGCATGGCCGACGTGCTCGAACACGCCTATCGCACCGGCGCACGCTTCGACGGCTGGCAAGAGACCTTCGTGCTGGCACGCTGGCTCGATGCCCTCGAGGCGTGCGGCGTCGAGCCCGACACCTACACCCGTACGTTGCCCACGAATGCGCGGCTGCCCTGGGATCACATCGACATCGGACTCGAGCCCGACTTCCTGGCCGACGAGTGGCGCAAGGCGATCCGCGGGCGTAGTTCGCCGCCGTGTGGCAAGCCATTCGGCGCCCAGGTCCATGCCACCACCACACGGGCGGCGGAGGCGGATCAGCGACGGTTGGTTTGCTACGACTGCGGGATCGCGTGCGACATGACGCAGATGCGCGGCGATAGGTTGAACGCGCTGCGCGAGCTCGATGCGCTTGTCGGGGTCCGAATGGGCGCAGAGGCGCTGGCAGGGGACGCCGCAGACAACGATGTTGTCCCGGGTGACCTTGTGCCGACCGAGCGGCTGACGCGGGGCGTCGCGCGTGGGCCGGCGATGACAGAAGAGGCGGCGAAGGACGTCGCGGCACGCCTGCCGAAGAGCCAGCTCGGGCCGAGCAGCGCGTTCGCGGCCAATGCCGAAGCGCCGTACTCGCGCCTGCGACTGCTCGTCGGCAAAGGCGGTCCCCTCCGCTTTGTCGGTCACCTCGATCTGTTGCGCAACCTGCCGCGGCTCTTTCGCCGGGCCGGGATCGAGGTTGCCCTGTCGCGGGGCTACAACCCCACACCGCGCATGAGCTTCGCGCCCGCGTTGGCCCTTGGCATCGCGGCCGACGCCGACATGATCGATGTCGATGTGTTGCTCGACGATTCGCTCCACGACATGGCCGACATGATTGCCGCGGACGTTCGCGCGCGCACGGCTGCGGCGTTGCTCCACCGGCTGCAAGCGGTCGCGCCGGTCGGGCTTACGTTGCACGCGGCGTGGTTGCTGCCGTCCACCGCGCCGAAGCTCGGGACGATCGTCGACGCCGCCGAGTTTGTGGTGGAACTCGACGCGGTCGACGTCGAACAGGCACGGTCACGCTTGCCGGCGGCGTTGGCGGCCGAGTCCCTGGTCGTGGGCCGCCGCAAGCACGACAAGCGGCGCCAGGCCCAGGGCGCCGTCGCTCGCGAGCAACCGATCGACGTGCGACCCCATGTCGACGGCGCGTGGATCGACGGGCAACGGTTGCACTTCGTGCTCAAGCTCGATCCGACGGGCACGGCACGACCGCGCGAGGTGGTTGCGGCGCTGGTCGGGCTCGAGCCGGGGGAGCACCGCATGCGTCGCCATCGTTTGCTCGCGGCGTCACCCGATGGGTGGCGGGACCTGCGGACGGTGACCGAGCAAGTCGCGGGCGCCTAGGAGCGTGACCCCGTAAGGGGTCACGCTCCTCCGTGCCCGTGCCCGTGCCC